>NZ_JANLNX010000110.1:0-325866 GCF_025466015.1 Pseudomonas sp. 5P_5.1_Bac1
TCGGTTCAACTGACAGGCATTACCCCAACGGCGGTTTTTTCATTGCCGGCGATAATGCTCATTCGGAAGGAAAATACTTCTCGACCAGCGCGTACAGGATGGCCGCCGTTTCAGCATCCAGCAGGCCATCGTAATTGCGCTGGCGAAAATGCAATTGGAAGGCGCGAATCAAGGCGCGGTATTCGCTCTCCGTGCTGGCCTGACCGGTGTCGTAGCCGTATTGGCCCAGCTTGGCGATGACATCCTCTGGGGTTGGCAGTGCATTGAGGAATTGCTCGAAATACCGCTGTAGGGTCGCGATGTCATACCAGGCCCCGATACCGGCTTTGTAAAGTGCCTGCCAAGGGAACATCGCCCCCGGATCATTCTTCCGGCCGGGGGCAATATCGCTGTGCCCGACGACCTGCGTCGGCGTGATATCCGGGTAGCACCGAAGAATATCCGTGACCAGTTCCTTGAGCACTTCGATCTGCTGCGGGTGATACGGCACAAAGGTCAGAGTTCCCTCATGGTCGGTGGCCTGGTTGACCAGTTCGATGCCGATCGAGGTGTCGTTGAGGTTGGTGCGACCTGCCCATTGGCTGAGCCCGGCATGCCAGGCGCGCTCTTGCTCATCGACCAGATTGAACACACGCATCCCGGTGAAACCCGCCTGCTGATAGCTCTGGTCCGATGGATCGGGAACGAGATAGTGGGCGCTTACGGGGCCCGTAAGCGCGGTGACGGATGCCTGGAAATCAAGAGCGGTGTAGTGAATCACCAGAAAACGCACGCGCCGGTTGAAGGCTGTCGAGCGGTAGGTATCACAGTCGATTTCATACATGGGGACAGCCTGTTCAGAACGGAGGGCTGTAAAAATATCCGTCCGAGTGTCCCGGCTATCCATACCTATGTAGGTGACATGTAACTGAAAACTCGCCCCAGAAGCGTCAGCGATTTCAGTGATATTCATATTCGATAAAAGTATTTAAATAATTATTTTTATACCTTTAGAGTCTTTCCCGAATGAGGCTTACCCGCCTCGCACTTCTCGTCAGCATCCGCCCGTCTACCCTCGGGCCGGTTCGGAAAAGACCCCGCGTTCATGACCTTCGATATCCCGTTCATCCTCAGCACCTTGCCGGCGTTTCTCAAAGCCGTCGGCGTGACCCTGCAGGTTGGCCTGATTGCTATTGCCACCTCGCTGGTGGTCGCGGTGGTCAACGCGGCGATCCTGCTGTTCCGCACGCCGGTCCTGCACCGCCTGGTTTCGCTCTACGTCGAACTGGCCCGCAACACGCCGCTGCTGATCCAGTTGTTCTTCGTCTACTTCGCCCTGCCGGCGCTCGGTGTGAAAATCTCCGGCTTCGCCGCGGCGATCATCACCATGACCTTCCTCGGCGGCGCCTACCTCACCGAGGTGCTGCGCGCCGGTGTCGAAGCGGTGCCGGTGGCGCAACTGGAATCGGGGCGCTCCATCGGCCTGTCCGAAGGCCAGTTGCTGCGCCATGTGATCCTGCCGCAGGCCGGCATCCTCAGCCTGCCGTCGCTGTTCGCCAATTTCATTTTCCTGCTCAAGGAAACCACCGTGGTTTCGGCGGTGGCGGTGCCGGAGATTCTCTACACCACCAAGAGCTACATCGCCCTGTACTACAAGACCTACGAAATGCTCGCGGTGATGACGCTGATTTGCGTCCTGCTGTTCCTGCCACTGTCGCTGCTGCTCAGCCGCCTGGAACGGAGGCTACAACATGGCCAGTTCGGGTCTTGAGCTGTTGCTGGTGTCCTTGCCGCAACTGAGCAAGGGCGCCGCGCAAACCCTGTCGATCTCGGCATTGGGGATTGTTTTCGCGACGCTGGGCGGCGTGCTTTACGGCGTGCTGGCGACCCTCGGCAAGCGCAGCGTGAACGTGCTGCTGCGCATTTACCTGGAGCTGTTCCGCGCCATTCCGGTGCTGGTCTGGTTGTACCTGTTGTTCTTCGGCCTGCCGATTTTCCTCGGCATCAGCCTGCCGAGCTTCTGGTGCGCGGTGCTGGTGCTGGCGCTGTGGGGCGCCAGCGAGGTCGGCGAGGTGGTGCGCGGCGCGCTGCAATCGCTGCCTCGCGGTCAGCGCGAGGCGGGGCTGTCGATCGGCCTTTCCGGCTGGCAGTTGTACGGCTACGTGCTGCTGCCCCAGGCGCTGAAGCGCATGACCCCGCCGACCATCAACATCTACACGCGGATCATCAAGACCAGCTCGCTGGCGGTGCTGATCGGCGTGGTGGACGTAATCAAGGTCGGCCAGCAGATCATCGAGCGCACCTATGAATCGGTACTGATCTACGGCGCGCTGTTCCTGTTTTTCTTCTTCATCTGCTATCCGCTTTCGGCGGCCTCCCGGGCCCTGGAGCGACGCTGGACACACGCATGAGCGCATTGATCGAGTTTCAGGGCTTCAACAAATTTTTCGGCGAACAGCAGGTGCTCAAGGACGTCGACCTGTCGGTGGAGACGGGCGAAGTGGTGGTGATTCTTGGCCCCAGCGGCTGCGGCAAGAGCACGTTGCTGCGCTGCCTCAACGGCCTGGAAAGCGCCCACAGCGGCAGCTTGCGGCTTGAAGGCCGCGAACTCCTGAGCCCGAAGACCGACTGGCGCGACATCCGCCAGCAGGTCGGCATGGTGTTCCAGAGTTATCACCTGTTCGGTCACATGAGCGTGATCGACAACCTGCTGCTCGGCCCGCTCAAGGTGCAGAAACGCGAACGCCGCGAAGCCCTGGCCCAGGCCGAGGCGCTGCTGGCGCGGGTTGGCCTGCTGGACAAGCGCGACGCGTATCCGCGCCAGCTTTCCGGTGGGCAGCAGCAACGCATCGCCATCGTCCGTTCGCTGTGCATGAACCCGCGGGTGATGCTGTTCGACGAAGTCACCGCCGCCCTCGACCCGGAAATGGTCAAGGAAGTGCTGCAAGTGATCCAGGGCCTGGCCCGCGACGGCATGACCCTGCTCATCGTTACCCACGAAATGGCCTTCGCCCGCGCGGTGGCCGACCGAATCGTGTTCATGGAGGCCGGCAGGATCCTTGAACAGAGCCCACCCGAGAGCTTCTTTACGAACCCGCGGACCGCACGCGCGCAGCAGTTCCTAGAGAAATTTTCCTTCGTAGAACGCCTGCCAGAGACACCTCAAAAGGAACTGTCATGAAAACTGCCAAAACTTCGAAACTGCTGCTGTCACTGCTCGGCCTGGCGCTGCTGGCCGGCTGCAACAAGGCCGAAGAGCCGCCGAAACCCGCCGCCGCCACGCCCGCGCCGGCCACCACCAGCTACCTGGAAACCATCAAGGCCCGCGACAAGCTGATCGTCGGCGTCTTCACCGACAAACCGCCGTTCGGCTTCGTCGATGAAAGCGGGCGCTACGTTGGCTTCGATACCGATATCGGCCGGGCGTTTGCCAAGTCGCTGCTGGGTGATGAGAACAAAGTCGAGTTCGTCGCCGTCGAGCCGGCCAGCCGCATTCCATTCCTGCAGAGCGACAAGGTCGACCTGATCCTGGCCAACATGACCGTGACCCCGGAGCGCAAGGAAGCGGTGGAATTCACCAACCCCAACCTGCGCGTTGCCGTGCAGGCCCTGGTCGCGGATGGCAGCTCGGTGCAGAAACTCGATGACCTGGCCGACAAGACCACCATCGTCACCACCGGCACCACCGCCGACATCTGGCTGACCAAGAACCACCCGGACTGGAAACTGCTCAAGTTCGAGAAAAACAGCGAGTCGCTGCAGGCCCTGGCCAATGGTCGTGGTGATGCTTATGCGCAAGACAACCTGATTCTGTTCAGCTGGTCCAAGCAGAACCCGGGCTACCGCGTACTACCGGAAAAACTCGGCGAAGAAGCGCCGATCGCACCGGCGGTGAAGAAGGGCAATATCGAACTGCGCGACTGGGTCAACGCCGAGCTGGCGCGCCTGGGCGAAGAGAAATTCCTGCTCAAGCTGTATGACCAATACGTGCGCAAAGAGCTGAGCGATGACACCAAACCGGAAAGCGTGATTGTGGAAGGCGGCAAGTGGCAGGGTTGATTTGATTCAGTGGGCTCAGGGGCCCTGTGGGAGCGGATTCATCCGCTCCCACAGGTTGACGGTGACCTGATGTCCGGTGATTGCCCCCGAGTTCACTCTCTAATCTGGCCAATGCCACACCGGCTCATCCAGCATCCCCTGCCCCACCACTCGGGTCTGACCCAGTTGTTTTTCCAGCACGATGGAATTGCAGGTCGCATCGCCTTCCAGCGCTTCCATCAACCCCCGCGAGTGCGACACCACCCACACCTGGCAATGCTGCGACGCACGGATGATCAAGCGCGCGAGCGCGGGAATCAGGTCCGGGTGCAGGCTGGTTTCCGGCTCGTTGAGGACCATCATGGTCGGCGGCCGTGGCGTCAGCAGCGCCGCGACCAGCAGCAGGTAACGCAAGGTACCGTCCGACAGTTCCGCCGCCGACAGCGGCCGCAACAATCCCTCCTGATAAAACTGCACGGCGAACAAGCCACCCGGCACCGCGTCGATCTTCAGCCGTGCGCCGGGGAAGGCGTCGGCGATGGTGTCCTGTAGCGCTTGCGGGTCGCCCACTTCGAGGATGGTCTGCAACGCGGCCGCGAGGTCACGGCCGTCGTGATGCAGCACCGGCGTGCGCGTGCCCAGTTGCGGGCGTCGGGCCGGGGCGCCAGCGTCGGTGCGCAGGTGATCGTAAAAGCGCCAGCCCCGGATCTGCTCGCGCAGGTGCAGCACTTCGGGCGAGGAACGCAGGTTGCCGACCTGGTCGAACAGGCTGTCGGCGCTGGACACATGCTGCGCCAGCACATCCCACTGGCGCCCCTCGCGGGCTTTGATCATCGGGCCCTGACGATCCACCAGCAGGCTGGCGGGCCGGTAGCTTTCGCCGGCCCAGAGGCTTTCGCGCTTGATTTGCGGGTCGAGGAAGAACTGCGTGCGGCTGTCCGGCTCCGGCAGGCCGAGGCCGATGGCATAACCGAAGTCCTCGCTGGCAAAGCCCAGGCGCAGCCGTTTCACCCCCTTGCGCGGCCCACCTTCGATTGCCACTTCGCCACGGCTCATGCGCCGGCTGATCTGCTCGGGCCCGGCCCAGAACGTCGACTCCAGCCCGCCTTCCGCCGCCAGCGCATTGACCACGCCGCCGCGAGCGGTTTCCGCCAGCAGGCGCAGCGCCTTGTACAGGTTGGACTTGCCGCTGCCGTTGGGCCCGGTGATCAGGTTCAGGCGGCCGAGGGGCAGCACCAGCCGGTTGATCGAGCGGTAGTTGGCGACGGCGAGGGTGGTCAGCATCACAGAGGTTCCGTGGGAGAAGGCGGGAAGTATTGTCTACTCCACGGCTTGAGGACGTTGCCTACGAATTATGTAGGCCAGTTCCGATTGTTGTGTGAGCAGCTATGGAACCCCTGATCTACGCTAACAGTCGCATTCACCATGTCGAACCGGCGCTTGCAAGGAGCCAGCATGAAGTGGTCGTGTTCTTATTCGCTCGTTTGCATGGGCCTGATGCTCGTGTTGGCGGGCTGTGGCGAGAAGCCCGCCGAGGAGCCGCAACGCCCGCGGGTCGGGGTGCAGAAGGTCGAGCCCGGCGATTTCGCCGCCTCGGTGACGCTGACCGGCGACGTTCAGGCGCGGGTACACAGTGACCTGTCGTTCCGCGTTGGCGGCAAGATCATTTCCCGCAGCGTCGATGTCGGCGACCACGTCACCGCCAATCAGGTGCTGGCGCGTCTCGATCCGAAAGACCTGCAGACCAACGTCGACTCGGCCAACGCCGAAGTCCTCGCGGCGCGGGCGCGGGTGACGCAGAGTTCCGCCGCCTTCGTGCGCCAGCAGAAATTGCTGCCCAAGGGCTACACCAGCCAGAGCGAATACGATTCCGCCGAAGCGGCGCTGCGCAGTAGCCAGAGCGCGCTGAAGGCCGCCGAGGCGCAATTGGCCAATGCCAAGGAACAACTCAGCTACACCGCGCTGGTGGCCGACGCGGCCGGGGTGATTACCGAGCGCCAGGCCGAGGTCGGCCAGGTGGTGCAGGCGACGGTGCCGATTTTCAGCCTGGCCCGCGATGGCGGCCGCGATGCGGTGTTCAACGTCTACGAGTCGCTGCTGCTGGCGCCGGCCAGCGCCGAGTCGATCACGGTCAGCCTACTCGATAATCCGAAAATCCAGGCCAAGGGGCATGTTCGCGAGGTCACGCCAACGGTGTCGGCGCAGAGCGGCACGGTGCAGGTAAAGATCGCCCTGGACGAGGTGCCGGCCGGGATGGAACTGGGTTCGGCGGTCAGCGCCACCGGCAATCCGCAGGGCCGGCCGGGTGTGGAACTGCCGTGGTCGGCGCTGACCAAGGACCTGAATGAGCCGGCCGTGTGGCTGGTGGACCAAGACAACAAGGTGCGCCTGCAAAAGGTCACCGTCGGCCGCTACCTCACCGGCAAGGTGGTGGTCAGCGACGGGCTGGAAAGTGGCGAGTCGGTGGTGGTGCTCGGCGGGCAGTTGCTGCACCCGGGCATGCTGGTGGAAATCGCCGATAACGGCAAAGCCGGGGAGCTGCCATGAAGCCCGCGATCCTGCTGTTGGGCTGCCTGTCACTGGTGGCCTGTAGTGATAAGAAAGAAACCCCGGAGCCGATCCGCCCGGTGCTGTCGATGCGGGTGCAGACCCAGGACCAGCTCAACCTCGGGCGTTTCGCCGGGACCATCCAGGCCCGCTATGAAAGTACCCTCGGTTTTCGGGTCGGTGGCCGCATCGCTCGCCGCGCGGTGGACGTCGGCAGCACGGTCAAGCCGGGCGATGTGCTCGCCAGCCTCGATCCCACCGACCAGCGCAATCAGGTGCGTGCCGCCGAAGGCGAGCTGGCGCGGGTCCAGGCGCAGTGGATCAATGCCCAGGCCAATGCGCGTCGTCAGCAGCAGTTGTATGACCGCGGCGTCGGCGCCCAGGCGCAACTGGACATTGCCCAGACCGACCTGAAAACCACCGGTGCCACCCTTGAACAGGCCAAGGCCTCCTTGCAGCAGGCCCGCGATCAACTCGGCTACAGCGAGCTGCGCACTGATCACGGCGCGGTGGTCACCGAATGGAAAGCCGAGGCCGGGCAAACCGTCAGCGCCGGCCAGGCGGTGGTGACCCTGGCGCGGCCGGACGTGAAAGAAGCGGTGATCGACCTGCCGACCCGCCTCGCCGAAGAACTCTCCGAAGGGGTGGAATTCCGCGTCGCCGCGCAACTGGACAACAGCTTGAACACCACCGCCACCTTGCGCGAAATCGAGCCGCAGGCCGACGCCAGCACCCGCACCCGGCGCGCCCGGCTGACCCTGAAAGACACGCCGGACGGTTTCCGCCTCGGCACGTCCATCAGCGTCACCCTCAGCTCGGCGGTGAAGCCGCGCAGCGAAGTGCCGGCCAGCGCCATCCAGGAGGTGGACGGGCAAACCCGCGTGTGGATCGTCGATACCCAGCAGAAAGTGGTCAATCCGCGAGACGTGAAAGTGCTCGAACGAGGGCCGGATGCAGTGCTGCTCGCCTCGGGGGTGCAGCCCGGCGAGCGGGTGGTCACCGCCGGCGTCAACAGCCTCAAGCCGGGGCAGAAGGTCATGGTCGATGAGGACGAGTCCCGATGAAAGGAAGCTTCAATCTGTCCGAATGGGCAATCCGTCACCAATCCTTCGTCTGGTACCTGATGTTCGTCGCCTTGCTCATGGGGGTGTTTTCCTACCTCAATCTGGGCCGTGAGGAAGACCCGTCGTTCACCATCAAGACCATGGTGATCCAGACCCGCTGGCCGGGCGCGACGCAGGACGAAACCCTGTTGCAGGTCACCGACCGCATCGAGAAAAAGCTCGAGGAACTGGACTCCCTCGACTACGTGAAAAGCTACACCCGGCCCGGCGAATCGACGGTTTACGTCAACTTGCGCGACACCACCAAGGCCAGCGATATCCCGCAGATCTGGTATCAGGTGCGCAAGAAGATCCAGGACATCCGCGGCGAGTTTCCCCAAGGCATCCAGGGCCCCGGTTTCAACGACGAATTCGGCGATGTGTTCGGCTCGATCTACGCCTTCACCGCCGACGGCCTGAGCATGCGCGAGCTGCGCGACTACGTGGAGCGGGTGCGCGCGGAGATCCGCGAGGTGCCGAACCTGGGCAAGGTGGAGATGATCGGCACCCAGGACGAGGTGATTTACCTGAACTTCTCCACCCGCAAGCTGGCGGCGCTCGGCATCGATCAGCGCCAGGTGGTGCAGGCCCTGCAGGCGCAGAACGCGGTGACGCCAGCGGGGGTGATCGAGGCCGGGCCGGAGCGGATTTCGGTGCGTACCAGCGGCCAGTTCGCCTCGGAAAAAGACCTCGCCGAAGTCAACCTGCGCCTCGACGATCGTTTCTACCGGCTGGCCGATATTGCCGAGATACGCCGTGGTTACGCCGACCCGCCGACGGTGCAGTTCCGCTACAACGGCCATGATGCGATCGGGCTGGCCATCGGCATGAAGTCCGGCGGCAACATGCAGGTGTTCGGCCAGGACCTGCACAAGAAGATGGACAGCGTCATTACCGAGCTGCCAGTGGGGGTCGGGGTGTTCACCGTGTCCGACCAGGCAGTGGTGGTGAAGGAGGCGGTTGGCGGCTTCACCAGCGCGCTGTTCGAAGCGGTGGTGATCGTGCTGCTGGTGAGCTTCGTCAGCCTCGGCCTGCGCGCCGGGCTGGTGGTGGCCTGCTCGATCCCGCTGGTGCTGGCAATGGTCTTCGTGTTCATGGAGTACAGCGGCATCACCATGCAGCGGATTTCCCTCGGCGCGCTGATTATCGCCCTGGGCCTGCTGGTGGACGACGCGATGATCACCGTCGAAGTGATGGTCACGCGCCTGGAAATGGGCGAGAGCAAGGAGCAGGCGGCGACGTTCGCCTACACCTCGACCGCCTTCCCGATGCTCACCGGCACCCTGGTGACCGTCGCCGGTTTCGTGCCCATCGGCCTCAATGCCAGTTCGGCGGGGGAGTACACCTTCACCCTGTTCGCGGTGATCGCCGTGGCGCTGCTGGTGTCGTGGATCGTCGCGGTGCTGTTCGCCCCGGTGCTGGGCGTGCACCTGCTCAACATCAAACCCAAGGTCCACGAAGAAGAGCCGGGCCGGGTCGGCCGGGCATTCGCCGGCGGCCTGCTGTGGTGCATGCGCAACCGCTGGCTGACCATCGTCGGCACCATCGTGCTGTTCGCCCTGGCGATCTTTTGCATGCGCTTCGTGCAGAACCAGTTCTTCCCGTCCTCGGACCGCCCGGAACTGCTGGTGGACATCAACCTGCCGCAGAACGCCTCGATCGAGGAAACCCGCAAGGTGGTCGATCGCCTCGAATCCACCTTCAAGGACGACCCGGACATCGTTCACTGGAGCACTTACATCGGCCAGGGCGCGGTGCGTTTCTACCTGCCGCTGGACCAGCAACTGCAAAACCCCTACTACGCGCAACTGGTGGTGGTGAGCAAAGGCCTGGAGTCCCGCGAGGTGCTCAAGGCGCGCTTGCAGAAGCGCCTGCGTGACGACTTCGTCGGCATCGGCAGCAACGTCCAGTCGCTGGAAATGGGCCCGCCGGTGGGCCGGCCGATCCAGTACCGGGTCAGCGGCAAGGACATCGATCTGGTGCGCAAGCACGCCATCGAGCTGGCGACCCTGCTCGACAGCAACCCGCACATCGGCGACATGATTTACGACTGGAACGAGCCGGGCAAAGTGCTGCGGATCGACATCGCCCAGGACAAGGCGCGGCAGCTCGGCTTGTCGTCGGAAGACGTGGCCAACGTGATGAACAGCATCGTCAGCGGCGCGCCGGTGACCGAGGTGCACGACAACATCTACCTGATCGACGTGGTGGCCCGCGCCGAAGACAGCGAACGCGGTTCGCCGCAGACCTTGCAGAACCTGCAGATCGTCACCCCCAACGGCACCTCGATTCCGCTGCTGGCGTTCGCCACCGTGCGCTACGAACTGGAGCAGCCGCTGGTGTGGCGGCGTGACCGCAAACCGACCATCACCATCAAGGCCTCGGTGCGCGACGAGATCCAGCCGACCGACCTGGTGGCCCAGCTCAAGCCAAAGATCGACGAATTCGCCAGCAAGCTGCCGGTGGGTTACGAAGTGGCGACCGGCGGCACGGTGGAAGAGAGCGGCAAGGCCCAGGGCCCGATCGCCAAAGTGATCCCGCTGATGCTGTTCCTCATGGCGACCTTCCTGATGATCCAGTTGCACAGCGTGCAGAAGCTCTTCCTGGTGGCGAGCGTGGCGCCGCTGGGGTTGATCGGCGTGGTGCTGGCGCTGGTGCCGACGGGTACGCCGATGGGCTTCGTGGCGATTCTCGGGATCCTCGCGCTGATCGGCATCATCATCCGCAACTCGGTGATCCTCGTGACCCAGATCCACGAATACGAGGCCCAGGGTTACACGCCGTGGGATGCCGTGCTGGAAGCCACCAACCACCGCCGCCGCCCGATCCTGCTCACCGCCGCGGCGGCGAGCCTGGGCATGATCCCGATTGCCCGGGAAGTGTTCTGGGGGCCGATGGCCTACGCGATGATTGGCGGGATCATTGTCGCGACCTTGCTGACGCTGCTGTTCCTGCCGGCGCTGTATGTGGCCTGGTACAAGATTCGGGAGCCGGAGAAGGCTTGATCCGGGAATGCAGTGGCTGCCATGTGTCAGCCGACATATCTTCAGCGCCCTTGAGATCGAGCGCCGCTTGTGCGGCGCTCGATCTTGAAAGCGCTAGAAAACTTCCGGCATGCGCCTGGTGGCCATTACTCGTTCTCTGGACAAACGCCCTCCAGCCACCACATGACCGAAAGATGTGTAAATAGCCTGCAGCGATGAGGCCCTAAATCCCCCACCAACAAACTGTTGATCCCCTGTTGCAACAGCAACACCCCTCTGTCTATCCATATTCCCAATCGTTAGTTCAGTAAATTTTTATAAACGATTACGGTATATGCACCGGACCACCGGACCCCACGTATCTTCAGTCGCTGTGCGCACGCGACGTTTTCCATAGATGAGGTCAGGTCATGTCCAATCTTGCCAATAACGCCGTTCACAGCGATCTGGATCACGCGCCGTTGCTGCTCCCCGCCAAGGTTCTGCGCAACGATGCCGAGGCCCTGCAGGCCGCCCACGAACTGGCCGCCGTCGCCCGCCCACAAGCCGGCAAACGCGACCAGCAGCGCAAGCTGCCCTGGGCCGAAGTCGAGCAGTTCACCCGCAGCGGCCTGGGCAGTATCAGCATCCCGCGTGAATACGGCGGTCCACAGCTTTCCTTCGTCACCCTCGCCGAGGTGTTCCGCATCATCAGTGCGGCCGACCCGGCGCTGGGGCAAATCCCGCAGAACCAGTTCGGCCTGCTGCAACTGCTGCGCGGCGCCGCCAACGACCGGCAGAAAGAAGTGCTGTTCGGCTCGGTAGTCGACGGCTGGCGGATCGGCAATGCCGGCCCCGAACGCGGCACCAAGAACACCCTCGAACTCAAGGCCCGGATCACCCGTCAGGGCGATGGCTATGTCATCAGCGGCCAGAAGTTCTATTCCACCGGCGCGCTGTTCGCCCACTGGGTGGCGGTCAAGGCGCTGAACGACGAAGGCCGCACGGTGCTGGCGTTCGTTCGCCGTGGCACCCCGGGCCTGCGCATCGTCGACGACTGGTCCGGCTTCGGCCAGCGCACCACCGCCAGCGGTACCGTGCTGCTCAACGAAGTGCCGGTGGACGCCGAACTGGTCGTCGAGAGCTGGCGCCTCGCTGACACCCCGAATATCCAGGGCTCGGTCTCGCAACTGATCCAGGCCGCCATCGACGCCGGCATCGCCGAAGCCGCCGTGGAAGACGCCATCGCCTTCGTCCGCGAAAAGGCCCGCCCCTGGGTCGATGCCGGTGTCGAGCGCGCCAGCGACGACCCCTACGTGATCGCCGATATCGGCCGCCTGAAACTCGAACTGCACGCCGCCCAGGCGCTGCTGACGAAAGCCGCGCGGGTGCTGGATGAAGTCAACGCCGCGCCGGTCGACGCCGCCTCCGCCGCCCGCGCGTCCATCGCCGTGGCCGAGGCCAAGGTGCTGACCACCGAAATCTCCCTGCTGGCCAGCGAGAAGCTCCTGGAACTGTCCGGCAGCCGCGCCACCCTCGCCGAGTTCAACCTCGACCGGCACTGGCGCAATGCGCGGGTGCACACCCTGCACGACCCGGTGCGCTGGAAATACCACGCCGTCGGCGCCTACCACCTCAACGGAACCCTGCCCGCCCGGCACTCCTGGATTTGACCAGACCACTGGAGCCCCTTATGAGCCTTCATTCGCAACCGCACGACGCCGTGGCGGTCATCACCGACGACGCCCAGGCCCTGGCCATCGCCGAGCAGATCGCCGGCCAACTGCAACACGACAGCGCCCTGCGCGACCGTGAACGGCGCCTGCCGCACCCGGAACTGGAGCTGTTCACCCGCTCCGGCCTGTGGGGCATCAGCGTGCCGAAAGCCTTCGGCGGCGCTGGCGTGTCCAACGTCACCCTGGCCAAGGTCGTCGCCCGCATCGCCCAGGCCGACTCGTCGCTGGGACAGATTCCGCAGAACCATTTCTACGCCCTCGAAGTGCTGCGCGTGAACGGCACGCCCGAGCAGCAGCAGCGCCTGTACGCCGAAGTGCTGGCCGGCAAACGCTTCGGCAACGCCCTGGCCGAGCTGGGCACCAAGACCGCCAACGAGCGCACCACCGCGCTGACCCGCGACGGTGACGGCTACCGCATCAACGGCCGCAAGTTCTACGCCACCGGCGCGATCTACGCTCAGCGCATCCCCACCTCGGTGGTCGATGAACACGGTGTGCAGCAACTGGCCTTCGTCCCCGCCGACAGCGCCGGGCTGAAAGTCATCGATGATTGGAGCGGCTTCGGCCAGCGCACCACCGGCAGCGGTTCGGTGGTGTTCGACAACGTCCGGGTCGAGGTCGCGGATGTGCTGCCGTTCCAGAGCGCGTTCGAGCGGCCGACGCCGGTCGGCCCGCTGGCGCAGATCCTCCACGCCGCCATCGACACCGGCATCGCCCGCGCCGCCTATGAAGATGCCCTGCACTTCGTGCGCACCCGCACCCGGCCGTGGATCGACGCCAACAGCGACAAAGCCACCGAAGACCCGCTGAGCCTGAAGACCTTCGGCCACCTGGCGATCCGTCTGCACGCCACCGAGGCCCTGCTGGAGCGCGCCGGCGAATTCCTCGACCGCGCCCAGGCCGACACCCACGCCGATACCGTTGCAGCAGCCTCCATCGCCGTGGCCGAAGCCCGCGCCATCAGCACCGAGATTTCCCTGGCCGCCGGCAGCACCCTGTTCGAACTGGCCGGCAGCCAGGCCACCCTCGCCGAGCACGGCCTCGACCGCCACTGGCGCAACGCCCGCACCCACACCCTGCACGACCCGGTGCGCTGGAAATACCACGCCATCGGCAACTACTACCTCAACGATCAGAACCCACCGTTGCGGGGGACCATCTGATGGCCAAGAAAAAGATCCTGCTCAACGCCTTCAACATGAACTGCGTCGGGCACATCAACCACGGCCTGTGGACCCATCCGCGGGATACCTCCAGCGAGTACAAGACCCTCGAATACTGGACCGAACTGGCGAAGCTGCTGGAACGCGGCCTGTTCGACGGCCTGTTCCTCGCCGATATCGTCGGCGTCTACGACGTCTACCAGCAGTCGGTGGACGTGCCGCTGAAAGAGTCGATCCAGTTGCCGGTCAACGACCCGTTGCTGCTGGTCTCGGCCATGGCCGCGGTCACCCGCAACCTCGGTTTCGGCCTGACCGCCAACCTCACCTATGAGCCGCCGTACC
Source organism: Pseudomonas sp. 5P_5.1_Bac1 (assembly GCF_025466015.1). Taxonomy (NCBI): domain Bacteria; kingdom Pseudomonadati; phylum Pseudomonadota; class Gammaproteobacteria; order Pseudomonadales; family Pseudomonadaceae; genus Pseudomonas; species Pseudomonas sp. 5P_5.1_Bac1. The sequence continues at coordinate 13,872 of NZ_JANLNX010000110.1, forward strand.
TGTTCGCCCGGCGCCTTTCCACCCTCGATCACCTGAGCCGTGGCCGGGTCGGCTGGAACATCGTCACCGGCTACCTGGACAGCGCAGCCAAGGCCATGGGCCTCGACGCACAACCCGAACACGACCGCCGCTACGACCAGGCCGACGAGTACCTGGAAGTGCTGTACAAACTGCTCGAAGGCAGTTGGGAAAACGACGCGGTGCTCAACGACCGCGAACGGCGCATCTACGCCCAGCCGGACAAAGTGCACAAGGTTCGCCACCACGGCGAGTTCTACAAGGTCGAGGGCTATCACCTCAGCGAGCCGTCGCCGCAACGCACGCCGGTGCTGTTCCAAGCCGGTGCCTCGGAGCGTGGCCTGACCTTCGCCGGCAACCACGCCGAGTGCGTGTTCATCAGTGGCCAGACCAAGGCCGCGACCCGCGCCCAGGTCGACAAAGTGCGCGCCGCCGCCGTCGCCGCCGGGCGTGATCCGCACGCGATAAAAGTGTTCATGGGCATCACCGTGATCGTCGCCGCGACCGAAGAACTGGCCCGCGCCAAGCACGCCGACTACCTGCGCCATGCCAGCGCCGAAGCCGGCGTCGCGCATTTCTCCAGCTCCACCGGCATCGACTTCTCGGCCTACGAACTGGACGAACCGATCCAGTACGTGAAGAGCAACGCCATCCAGTCCGCGACCAAGCACCTGCAAAACAACGACTGGACCCGCCGCCGCCTGCTCGACCAGCACGCCCTCGGCGGGCGCTACATCACCCTGATCGGCTCGCCCGAGCAGGTCGCCGACGAGCTGGAAAGCTGGATCGCCGAAACCGGTCTGGACGGCTTCAACCTGGCCCGCACCGTCACCCCGGAAAGCTACGAAGACTTCATCGACCTGGTGATCCCCGAGCTGCAACAACGTGGCTCGTACAAGACCGCCTACGACAACGGCCCCCTGCGACAGAAGCTGTTTCCGCAGGGCACTGCCCACCTGCCCGCCGACCACCCCGGCGCCGGCTACCGCCACAACGCCCAACCGACCACGACCGCCCAACCGACCGGAGCGCTATAGCATGCTTAAGACCCTTTTCGGCCGCCCCGTCGCGGCACTCGCCCTCACCCTCGGCCTGATCGGCACCGGCCACGCCGCCGATGCCCCGCTGAAAGTCGGCACCACCGCCGCCTTCGCCATCCCGCTGGAAGCCGCGGTCGGTGAAGCGAAAAAACAAGGACTGAACGTCGAACTGATCGAGTTCAGCGACTGGATCGCGCCCAACGTCAGCCTCGCCGCCGGCGACATCGACGTGAACTACTTCCAGCACATCCCGTTCCTGGAAAACGCCAAGTCCGCCGCCGGCTTCGACTTGGTGCCCTACGCTCCCGGCATCATCAACAACGTCGGCCTCTACTCGAAGAAGCACAAGAGCTTCGCGGAACTGCCGGAAGGCGCCACCGTGGCCATCGCCAACGACCCGATCAACGGCGGTCGCGGCCTGCAACTGCTGGCCAAGGCCGGCCTGATCACCCTCAAGCCGGGTGTCGGCTACAAGGCCACCGAGGACGACATCGTCGGCAACCCGAAGAAGATCAAGATCCTTCAGGTCGAGGCGGTGCAACTGGTCCGCGCCTATGAAGACGCCGATCTGGTCCAGGGCTACCCGCACTACATCCGCCTGGCCAACACCTTCGATGCCGGTTCCGCGCTGCTGTTCGACGGCATCGACCACAAGGAATACGTGATCCAGTTCGTCATCAAGCCGCAGAACAAGGACGACCCGCGCCTGGCTAAATTCATCGACATCTACCAACACTCGCCGGTGGTTCGCGCCGCTCTCGACAAGGCCCACGGCAAGCTGTACCAGCCGGGCTGGGAGAGCTGAGATGAGCACCGCCAACGCCCGCGTGGCGCTGGACTCGCCGAGCCTGCCGGAACCCCGGCAGACCCGGCAGCGGGCGCTGCATCCTGAAGTGAACAGCGCCCACGTGCGCTTCGTCAGCCTGAACAAGACCTACCCGGGGCAGGAAGCCCCGGCCCTGGCCGACATCGACCTGAACATCCAGCACGGTGAAATCTTCGGCATCATCGGCCGCAGCGGCGCCGGCAAGTCGTCGCTGATCCGCACCATCAACCGCCTGGAACACCCCAGCAGCGGCCGCGTGCTGATCGACCAGGTGGACATCGCCGAATACGACGAAGACAAACTGGTCACCCTGCGCCGACGCATCGGCATGATCTTCCAGCACTTCAACCTGATGTCGGCCAAGACCGTGTGGCAGAACGTCGAGCTGCCGCTGAAAGTGGCTGGCGTGCCCAAGGCCGAGCGCCAGCGCAAGGTCACCGAACTGCTGGAGTTGGTGGGCTTGCAGGAGAAGCATCATGTCTATCCGGCGCAGCTTTCCGGCGGACAGAAACAGCGCGTCGGCATCGCCCGCGCGCTGGTGCATGACCCGGCCATCCTGCTCTGCGACGAAGCCACTTCGGCGCTCGACCCGGAAACCACCGAGTCGATCCTCGGCCTGCTGCGCGACATCAACCAGCGCCTCGGCCTGACCATCGTCCTCATCACCCACGAGATGGCGGTGATCCGCGATATCTGCCACCGCGTGGTGGTCCTGGAACGCGGGCGCGTGGTCGAACAGGGCGAGGTCTGGCAAGTGTTCGGCGACCCACAGCACGACGTCAGCAAAACCCTGCTGGCACCGTTGCAGCCGGCCTTGCCGTCCTCGCTGCTGGAGCGCCTGCTGCCCACCGCGCCGGAGGCGCGAGCGACGTTGGTTTTGCGTTTGCGGGTCAGCGGCCAGGACCGCGAAGCGCCGGACCTGTCGGCGCTGTTCATTGCCCTTGGCGGCAAAGTCAGCCTGCTGCAGGGCGGCATTGAACCGATCCAGGACCGTGCCCTTGGCCAACTGGTGATCTCGGTCGCGCAGTCGCCGCACACCCATGACAGCATCATCGAACGGGCCCGGGACTGGGCCGCGCAGGTGGAGGTACTTGGCTATGTGGTTTGATCGCTTGTTGCAGGGCGTCGTCGACACCCTGCTGATGGTCGGCGTGTCCTCGCTGATCGCACTGCTGGCGGGGATTCCGCTGGCGGTGATCCTGGTCACCAGCGGCAAGGGCGGGATCTTCGAAGCGCCGAACGTGAACCGCGTGCTCGGCGTCTTCGTCAACCTGTTCCGCTCGATACCGTTCCTGATCCTGATGGTCGCGCTGATCCCCTTCACCCGGCTGATCGTCGGCACCACCTACGGCGTCTGGGCGGCGGTCGTCCCGCTGACCATCGCCGCGACCCCGTTCTTCGCGCGGATTGCCGAAGTCAGCCTGCGCGAAGTCGACCACGGCCTGATCGAAGCGGCGCAGGCCATGGGCTGCCGGCGCTGGCATATCGTCTGGCATGTGCTGTTGCCCGAGGCGCTGCCAGGAATAGTGGGCGGCTTCACCATCACCCTGGTGACCATGATCAACTCCTCGGCCATGGCCGGCGCCATCGGCGCGGGCGGGCTGGGCGACATCGCCTACCGGTACGGCTACCAGCGCTTCGACACCCAGATCATGCTGACCGTGATCGTCATGCTGGTGGTGCTGGTGGCGTTGATTCAGGTAAGCGGGGACCGATTGGCGCAGCGGTTGAACAAGCGGTGAGGTAGCGCCGGGATCCTGGCTTAAAGCCAGACTGCATCCCAGTGAGAGTAATCTCTTACCCTTCTGACCAACCCGGCCCGCATATGTCAGGCATTACTATCCAAGCCAGCGAGTTGGCTGCACCCTCCGTTTGTGCCAGACGGAATTGCTCAACCATTAGACGGGCCGGCCTCAAGTCCTGAAACACGGCTTTGCGCCCCTCCGCTACGCAGGTCAGTAAATACAGCCGCCCGCGTTCGGAAAAACGGCCAATACGTAAAAGCTCGGAGGCTGGGTAGGGCATGAGGCAGTCCTTGAAAAGATGAGCGTTCAAGGTAGTCAGGCGCTGCGCCGCCGATCGCGGATGAATCCGCTCCTACACCTGCAACGAGCCTGCTAGCGATTGCGGACTACCAGCCCCCGCCGAGTGCCAGGAACAACCCGATCTGCCCCATCGCCACCTGGGTATTGGCCGTCGCCAACTGCGCGCGCATGTCGGTGTAGGTGCGGGTCGCTTCCAGGTCGGCGAGGAACGACGCCCGGCCAGCCTGGTAGAAACGGTGAGTCTGATCCGCCGCCAGCCGCGCCGAGCGCTCGGCGTCTTGCAACGCGTCGCGACGGTCCAGCAAGGCGCTGTACTGGGCCAGGCTGGTCTGGGTTTCGCGGATGGCGTTGAGCACCACGCCGTCAAAGTTGGCCAGCGCGGCCTGGGTGCTGGCCTCGGCTTCGCGAATCCGCGCGCGCGAGCCGTTGGTCGGCACGGTCCAGGTCAGCAGCGGGCCAAAGCCCCAACGGTTGGTCGCCGGCTTGCCGAGGTTTTCCAGAATGCCGATGGTGCCCACTTGGGCGCCGATGCTGATGTCCGGGTACAACTGACCGGTGGCCACGCCGATGGTCGCGGTCGCCGCCGCCAACTGGCGCTCGGCGCGCCGCACATCAGGACGCCGCTTGAGCAGCGCGGCACCGTCGCCCACCGGAATCAGTTGGGCGATATGCGGCAGTTCGGCGCAGTCGGCGGTGCCGGCGGGCAACTGGTCCACCGGCTTGGCCAGCAGCATCGACAAGGTGTACAGGCCGGACTCGCGGGCCGCCTGGTAACGCGGCAGCTCGGCGCGCAGGGATTTGAAGCGGGTTTCCGAGCGGGTCACCTGGGTTTCGTCGCCACGCCCGGCATCGCGCAGGCGCTGGGTCAGGCTGACGCCCTGCTCCTGCAGGTCCAGCGACTCGCGGGCGATGTGCAATTCCTCGTTGGCTGCGCACACCTGGGTGTAGGCGCGAACCACGTCGGCGACCACGGTGATCCGCGCCGTGTCCGCCGCAGCCTGGGCCGCGTCGGCATTGGCCTGGGCCGCCTCGACACCACGCTTGAGGGTGCCCCAGAGGTCGAACTGATAGGAGGCGCTGAGGATCGCCTCGCCGATGTTCGCCACCGGCACTTTGTCAGGCTGCAGGAACGCCTCGCCCGACTCCTGCAAGCGCTGCGCCCCCAACTTCACGCCGCCGCTGAAACCACCTTGGGCCTCGGCTTCCTCGACTTGCGCACGCGCGCGGGCAATGTTGGCCGCCGCCACGCGCAACTCGCTGTTGGCCGCCAGCGCCTGATTGACCAGCGTATCCAGCCGCCCGTCCCGGTACAGCCGCCACCAGTCGCCGGGCACCGGCGCCGACACCACGCTGTCGGCATCGGCGCGCAACGCACCTTGCAGGTCGCCACGGTTGAGCGCCGCCTTCTCCGGCAAGTGGTAATCCGGCCCGACCATCTGGCAGGCCGAGAGCATCAGGCTGACGCCCAGCAGCGGCAGCTTTTTCATTGATGCGCGTCCTCGATGATCGACACCGTGGCGGTCCGCCCGGCGATCAGGCGGAAATCCGCGGGCACGTCATCGAAGGCGATCCGCACCGGAATCCGCTGCGCCAAGCGCACCCAACTGAACGCCGGGTTGACGTTGGGCAGCAGGTTGGCGCCGCTGCTGCGGTCGCGGTCTTCGATGCCGGCGGCGATGCTCTGCACATGGCCGCGCAGGCGGGTGCTGTCGCCCATCACGCGGATGTCCACGGACTGGCCGATGTGGATGCCGGACAACTTGGTTTCCTCGAAATAGCCATCGACGTGGTACGACTCGCTGTCCACCACCGACAGCACCGGACGGCCGGCGCTGACAAACTCGTGAGCGCGCGGCGCGCGGTCGTTGAGGTAGCCGTTGACCGGGCTGCGCACCACCGAACGGTCGAGGTTGAGCTGCGCCGCGTCCACCGCCACCTGGGCTTCATCCAGCGCGGACTGGGCACGGACCTGACGCGACTGGCTCTCCTCCAGTTGCTCGGCCGCCACCAGGTTGCCGAGGCCCTTGTTGCGCTTGGTCTCGCGCTGCGCCTGGGCCAGGGTTTCCTTGCGTTCGGCGAGGGTCGCCTGGGCCTGGCGCAAGGCCAGGTGGAACCGGTCCTGGTCGATGGTGAAGAGCACGTCGCCGCGCTTGATCAGTTGGTTGTCGCGGACCTCGACCTGCTGGATCAGGCCGGAGACGTCCGGGGCGATCTGGATCACGTCGGCGCGGATATGCCCGTCGCGGGTCCAGGGGGCGAACATGTAATACAGGACCATCTGCCAGACCAGCACGGTCGCCAGGGTCACTACCAGCAGCGTCAGGACCACACGGCCCAAGGTCAACAAAGGTTTTTTCATGGCAGCATCAGGCTTCGGCAAAAGTGGTCCACCGTGCCGAGCAGCACGGCGTAGAGCGCAACGTTGAAGAGTGCCCGGTGCCAGACCAGGCGATAGAAATGCACGCGGTTGAGTACGGCATGCAGTGCGAGGAACAGCACATAGGTCAGCAGCATCATCACCAGCAGCGTGGGCAGGAACACCCCGCTGATATCCAGTTCACCGATCACAGGGGCGCTCCATCGATGCCATAAGGCAGTTGCGGTTGACGGTCGGCGGGCTCGAGCACCACTTCCACACCCGGCAGCAGCGCCAGGCGCAGGCCACTAAGTGCGTGCAGCAGGTGCAGGCGGGCATCGCCGTGGCCGTCCATGGCGTCGATATTCAGGGCGCGGCGCGCCAGTTCCATACTGCCCAGCAGCGCGGGCGGCGCGTGCAGGCGCTCGCGGGCATCGAGGCAGGCCTGGAAGTGCGCGCCAACTTCCGCGATGACTTTTTCCAGCGCCGCCCGAGGCTGCGCCGACGCCCGCGGCAGGTACGCCAGCAGGTCGAGCAGGTTCAAGCCGACGCGCAGATCACGCAGAGCGCTGCCGCTGTCCTGGCCGGTCTGGCTCAGGCGCGGCAGGTGCTGCATCAGGCGGTCGAGCATCTGCACGCCGAGGCGGCGATGTTCGGCAAGCGTCGCCGGCCGGGTCATGCCGACGATGTCGCGCCAACTGAAACGGGTCAGGCGTTTCGCCGCCAGCTCGACGCCGAACGGGCGCATCACCAACGTCCAGAGGAAGGCGAACAGCAGCCCGACGGGCCCGGCGATGTTGGCGTTGACGAAGGCCAGGAAGTCGGCGTCGTAGGCGCCCTGGATGCTGATGAACGACGCGGTGTTGACGATGGTCAGCAGCGTGCCGAGGTAGAACCGCGGCTGCACGGTCAGGGTGCCGACGCAGATGAACGGGATGGCGAAGGCCAGCACCAGCATCGGGAAGTCATGCAGGTTCGGCAGCACCAGGAACAGGTAGAGGCTGGCGAACACCACTGACAGCGTGGTCCAGAAGAAGAACCGGTAGATCTGCGGCGCCGGGTCGTCCATTGCCGCGAAGAAGCTGCACGCCACCGCCGCGAGGATCACCGCGCTGGCGCCATCGGCCCAGCCCGTCAGGACCCACAGGGCGGTGGCGGCGAGGATCGCGGTGAAGGTGGAGAACACCGAATAGAGCATCAGGCCGCGGTCGAGAAACGGCGTCAGCCGGCCGAGGCGCCAGTGCCGGTACACGGCGCGCCAGGGCGAGAGGTCTTCGCGGGCGATGGCGTGTTTCAGGCTGCAGCAGTCCTGCCACAGGTCGATCCACTCGCCGAGCCGGTACAGCGCGTTGGACAGCAGCAGGCCGGGGCGTTCATCCAGCTCGGCAACGCTGGGTTGCAGACGTTCGAGCTGTTCGCGCAGCGCCGACCAGCGCGCCACCGAGGCGTCATCAGCGCTGGCGCGCAGCCATTCGCGGGTGCTCGCCAGCAGCGGCTGCAACGCTTGAGCCTGCTGCGGCGCGCGGGCTTCGACGGCGAGCAAGGCGTCGTCCAGCGCATCGATCACCGGCAGCAGGTGAATCATCCGCCCGCGCAGTTCGCGGGCGTTCTTTACCGTCTGCGGACGGGCGCCTTCATGGGAAAGCTGGCCGATCATCATTTCCAGCGAGTTGAAGGTGGTGACCATCGAGGCGCGCAGGCTGCCGACGGTGTCGGCGGCGGTGTCGCGGGCGAGGAAGGTGTCGCTGTAGCGGATCGCCTCGGCGAACCAGTTGCCAGTAGCGCCGACGAACACCGGGGTCAGCCGGCGTGGCCAGAACACCGCGCCGACCACCGCCGCGCAGACGATGCCGAGGCAGATTTCCTGGGCCCGCGAGGAGGCGATATCGAACACCGCCAGCGGGTTGTCGACCACCGGCAAGGCGATCATCGGCAAGGTGTAGCCGGCCAGCATCAGCGTGTAGCTGTTGGCAGTGCGCAGGTGCAGCGAAAGGAACAGCAACGTGGCCGTCCACAGCGCGACGGCGATGGTCAGCAGCACCGGCGCCTGCACCAGCATCGGCACCAGGAATACGGCGCCGGCCGCGCCGATCAGCGTGCCGACCGCGCGGTACAACGCCTTGGAACTGGTGGGCCCGACGAACGGGCTGGAGACGATGTACACCGTGGCCATCGCCCAGTAAGGCCGCGGCAATTGCAACAGCAGAGCAATGTAGAGCGCGATCATCGACGCGGCGAAGGTGCGCACGCCGTAGAACCAGTCCCGCGCCGGTGGCATGGAGCTGAAGAAGTCTTTCACAAGGGCAGGCCCGGCGAGCGCTGGGCCGCCTCTTCGAAGGCCTTGACCACGCGCAGCGCGGCTTCCAGGTCGGCGGCGGGAATGTCCTTGAGCACGTCGCGGCGCAGGCGCACCAGTTCGCCCTCGATGGCTTCGGCCAGTTCCCGGCCCTTGTCGGTCAGGCTCAGGGCCTTGGCGCGGCGGTCGCCTGGGTCTTCGCTGCGGCAGACGTAGCCGGCACCGCACAACTGATCCAGCAGGCGCACCAGCGACGGGCTTTCCACCCCCACCGCCTGCGCCACCGCGACCTGATGCACCCCGTCGCCCAGGCGCAGGATCATCAGCAGCGGCACCGCACAGGCTTCGGAAATGCCGAAGCGCGCCAGCGTGGTCTGGCAGATGCGCCGCCAGTTGCGGCTGGCCGCGACCATGCCGCTGCTGGTGTTCATTTGCAGTGCGTCGAGTTTCATGGGAACGGTAGTGACCATATTCATAGTTTGCTAACTATCAATGTTCTTCGATCACGCCCCCGAGCGTCAATAGCCTTTCGGCGTGGCCCGGATCAAGGGCCACGGACTCACATCAGATACGCAACTGGGCTTCCAGTTTCATCGCCAGCGCCAACGGGCTGCCGAGGCTGATGGCCTGATCGCGCCAGAACAGATAACGCAGATCGTTGCCGCTGGTATTGAAGTGCAGCGCCAGCTCTTCCGCCGCCTGCGCAACCCCCGCCACCGCCGCCAGCTCCAGCCAATACACCCCGGCACGGCTGTCGGCGGCGACCTGCTGACCATGCAGCAAACGATAGCCCACCTCGAAACGGCAGCGCGCATCGCCACGCTGGGCGCCACGGAAAAACCATTCGTAGGCTTTTTGCAGGTCCACCGACCAGAGATTGCCGCCGCCGTCGCAGACCTCTTCTTCATACAGATCGCCCAGCGCCGCTGCCGCCTCGGCCAGCCCGGCCTCGAAGGCGTGCCGGTAATACTCGGCGGCGTTGAGATAGGAAATTTCCACGCCCTTGCCGAAGTAGTGCTGCTGACCAAGGTTGAACCAGGCCACCGCACTGCCCTGCAACGCCGCCATGCGCAGCAGGTGTCCGGCGAGCGTCGGATCGGCGCGCCAGTAGCGGCCGTTGAGCCAGATCCAGCCCAAGTCGTTGAGCGCCGTGACACTGCCTTCCAGCGCCTGCCGGCGTAGATCGCCATAGACCGCCAGCAAGTCCGGAGCCTCATCCAGCAGGCTGACCAGGCTGAAGCGCTCCCCAAGCGCCGCTCGCTGCGCCGGCAGGCCGACGCCGGTGTACAGCCGCCGCACGCGCAGACGGCCAGGCGCGGGCACGACACGCTCGGGCAAGAGGCGCCCGAGCAGAGAGTAGATATTGCTGGCAGCAGACATGTTCATCCTCACTGAACCGCCCTCCCTGGTTTCTGCGCGGGCGTTGAGGCGTGATTCTGCTGGGCGTCACGACAAAACCTGTCGCGGACACGTTGGTCGGGGCAATTCAACGGTTCATCCCTGAATGGGTAAATTAATGGCAAACTGCCATGCCTTCTGCTGGACATCATGCTTTCGCCGCAAGCCTAGACAAGGACTGACCGTTTTGCCCTCCGCCACCACCCGCGCCACCCTCAGCCGTCAATGGGAATTGCTGCGCCAGCTCCCCAGCCGCTCTCCCGGCATCACCAGCGCGGAGCTGGTCCTGCGCCTCAAGGACGCCGGCTTCAGCATCAGCAAGCGCAGCATCGAACGCGACCTCAACGAGCTGTCGCTGATCTTCCCGCTGGAGCGCAACGACCGCAGTATTCCCTACGGTTGGTACTGGGCGGCGAACGCCTACGTGGACTTGCGCGGCCTCAGCGTGGGCGAGGCGTTGAGCCTGGCGCTGGTGGAAGACGCGGTGCGGCCCCTGCTCCCCGGCAGCATGCTCAAAGGGCTGGATGCGCGCTTCAGCCATGCCCGGCAAAAGCTCGAACACCTTTCGTCGGAGAACAAGGCGGCGCGCTGGCTCGACAAGGTCGCCAGCGTGCGTCCGGACATGAACATGCAGGCCCCGGAAGTCTCCGACGCCATACTGGAAACGGTGCAAAAGGCCCTGCTTGAGGAATATCAGTTGCAGTGCCAGTACTACTCGGCGCACACCGACCGCACCGTCGAACTGACCCTCAACCCGCTGGCGCTGATCCAGCGCGGCCAGGTCGCCTACCTGATCGCCACCGCCCAGCCGTTCACCGACCCCCGCCAGTTCGCGGTGCACCGCTTCCGCCAGGTGAGCGTGCTGGCCAGCCCGGCCCAGGGCCTGGACGCCTTTGACCTGCAAAGCTACCTGCGCAGCGACGCCCTGCAATTCGGCAGTGCCGAGAAAATCGAATTGCACGCCTGGGTCAGCAGCAACCTCGCACGGCTGGTGCGCGAGACGCCGCTGTCAGCGGACATGACCCTGACCGACCTGGAACACGGCCACAGGCTCCAGGCCACGGTCAGCAACAGTTGGAGCCTGCGCTGGTGGCTGCTCAGCCAGGGCGATGAACTGATCGTCGAACAGCCAACGGCGCTGCGCCAGTTGATCGCCAAGACCCTGACCAGCGCCGCAGCGCAGTATCAGGACGAGTAATTCAGCGCTGCATCCCCCAGCGCCGCACCGTCACCCGCTCCAGCACGTTGAACACCAGACTCTCCACCAGCAGACCGATCAGGATCACCACCGCAAGGCCAGCGAACACCTTGTCGGTGTACAGCTCGTTGCGGTTCTGGAAGATGTACCAGCCCAGCCCGCCTTTGCCGCTGGTGGCGCCGAACACCAACTCGGCGGCGATCAGCGTGCGCCAGGCGAAGGCCCAGCCAATCTTCAGGCCCGAAAGGATCGACGGCAGCGCCGCCGGCACCAGAATGTGCACCACCAGCCGCAGTCCGCGCAGGCCGTAGTTGCGCCCGGCCATGCGCAGGGTTTCGTTGACGCCGAGAAAACCCGCGTAGGTGTTCAGCGCCAGGGCCCAGAGCACCGAGTGCACCAGCACGAAAATCAGGCTGTTCTCGCCCAGGCCGAACCACAGCAGCGCCAACGGCAACAAGGCGATGGCCGGCAGCGGGTTGAACATCGACGTCAGGGTGTCGAGCAAGTCGCGGCCGATCTGCGTGGATACCGCCAGGCTGGTCAGGCCGAACGCCAGGACGATGCCCAGCACGTAGCCCTTGAGCAGCACCACCAGCGACACGCCGACTTTCTCCAGCAGCTCGCCGCTGATCAGGCCGTCGTACAGCGCCTGGGCGGTTTGCAGGAAGGTCGGCAGCAGCAGGTCGTTGCCCTGATAGCGGGCCGCGGCCTCCCAGAGGATTGCCAGCACGATCAGGATCACGCTCTTGCGCAGCCAACGTTGCTGCCACAGGCGCTGGGCCAGCGGCAGTTCGCGCTCCAGGGCGATGCCGTCCCAGGGTTGCAGGGCGATTTCGTATTCCTGACGCGGGGAAGATGAAGTGGTCATGAGAAAGCTCCCGGTCAGTAGGCGATGCGAATGTCGTTGAAGTCCAGGTCAGCCTCATCGGCCGGCGCCTGGCCGTCTTCGAACAACAGGTTGTGGATACGCCGGGCGCTGGCCTGGAAGTCAGTGCCGCCGAGGCTGTGCAGGTCGTACTGATGGCTGTGGATCTCGGCGCGGACCCGCCCCGGATGCGGCGACAACAGCAAAATGCGGTTGCCCACCACCAACGCTTCCTCGATCGAGTGGGTGACGAACAGCAGGGTGAAACGCACCTCTTCCCACAACGCCAGCAGCTCTTCCTGCATCTTGCGCCGGGTCAGGGCATCGAGGGCGGCGAAGGGTTCGTCCATGAGCAGGATCTTCGGCTGCATGGCCAGTGCCCGGGCAATCGAAACCCGCGCTTTCATGCCGCCGGACAAGGTGTGCGGATAGGCGTCGGCGAACGCCGCCAGGCCGACTTTTTCCAGGTAGTGCAACGCTCGCGCCTCGGCTTCGGCGCGCTTGAGGGTGCCGGACACCAGCAGCGGGAACATGACGTTCTGCTTCACGGTTTTCCAGGGCGGCAACTGGTCGAACTCCTGGAACACCACGATGCGGTCGGGGCCGGGGCCATGCACCGCCTGACCTTGCAGGCGGATGCTGCCTTCGCTCGGTTCGATGAAGCCGGCGACGGCCTTGAGCAAGGTCGACTTGCCGCAGCCGGACGGCCCGAGCAGGACGAAACGGTCGCCCTTGTCCACATCGAAACTGACCTGGTGGGTGGCCCGCACCACGCGCTGCGCGGTGCGGTATTCCAGGCTGAGAGAATCCACCTGCAACAACGGTGGGGTGTCTATGGGGCTGAGCTTGCTGACCGTGTGGCCTTGCAATGGGGCGGTCATGAACTCAGCTCCCCTGCAACGGCTTGTCGTCCTGGAAGAAGTAGTCCTTCCACGATTCCGGCTTGTGCTTGATGGCGCCGACCCGGTACAGGAACTCGGCCAGCGGATAGGTGTTCTTCGGCGTGATGCTGAATTCGTACTTCGGGTTGTCGATGATCTTCAGCAACTCGTCGCGGCTGATCTTGGCCTTGGTCACGCGGATATAGGTGTCTGCCGCCGCAGCCTTGTCGTGTTGGGCGAAGTCCGCTGCTTCGGCGAGCGCGTCAACGAAGGCCTTGTAGGTCTTGGGGTTGTCCGCACGGAATTTCTCGGTGGTGAACAGCACCGTCGGCGAGTTCGGGCCGAGCAGCTCGTAGGTGTCGAGCACCACGTGAACGTCCTTGTTCGCCAGCGCCTGGTCCTGGAACGGCGGGTTGGAAAAGTGCGCGTTCAGCTCGGTGCCGCCGGCCAGCAGCGCCGCGGTGGCGTCCGGGTGCGGGACGGCCAGGCTGTACTTGTCGAGACGGTTGTATTCCTTGTCGCCCCACTGCTTGGCAGCGGCGTATTGCAGGAAGCGCGACTGCACCGAGACACCCACCGCCGGCAGGGCGATGCGGTCTTTTTCGGTGAAGTCGGCGATGGTCTTCACGTTCGGGTTGCTGCTCAGCAGGTAGTACGGGAAGTTGCCGAGCGACGCCACGGCCTTGACGTTCTGCCGGCCGTAGGTGCGGTCCCAGATGGTCAGCAGCGGACCGACGCCGGCGCCGACGATATCCACCGAACCGGACAACAGCGCGTCGTTGGTCGCGGCGCCGCCGGAGAGTTGGGTCCAGTCGACCTTGATGTCGAGGCCCTGCGCCTTGCCGTGCTTCTCGATAAGGCCCTGGTCGCGGACGACATTGAGCAGCAGGTAGACGATGCCGAACTGTTCGGCGATGCGGATTTCGCCTTCGGCCTGGGCCACGCTCGGGGCGACAAGGCTGCCGGCGATCAGGCTGGCGCCCAGGCCGATACTGGCCGCGAGGCGGCTGAATGATTTACGCATGGGGAATTCCTCGACAGGTCAGAACGGGGCGTCGCCCTGGATGGTGGTGCGGTACAGCTTGCGACGCAGGTGCGCCGGGCAGCCGGCGGCCAGATGGATCAACGAGCGGTTGTCCCAGAACACCAGGTCGTGGGGGCGCCATTGATGGCGGTAGATGTTCTGCTCCAGCACGCTGTGGGCGTACAGCTCGGCGAGGATCTGCCGGCTTTCGTCTTCGGGCAGGCCGACGATGCGGGTGGTGAAGCCTTCGCTGACGAACAGCGCCTTGCGACCGTTTTCCGGGTGGGTGCGGACCACCGGGTGAATGACTTCCTGAACCTGCGCCAGTTGCTCGGCGGTCAGGGTCGGACGCCAGTTGCCTTCGAATTTGGTTTCGCTGTAGCGCGCGGTATAGGAATGCGCCGCGCTGCGGCCTTCGACCGCCTTGCGCAGGTGTTCCGGCAGGTTTTCCCAGGCTTTGTGCATGTCGGCGAACAGGGTGTCGCCGCCTTCGCTGGGCAGTTCCTGGGCATGCAGCATCGAACCCAGGCTCGGCAGCTCCTTGTACGACAGGTCCGAGTGCCAGAACTTGCCGGCATCGCCCAGGCCAACGTTCTGGCCGTTCTCGACGATGTTGGAGACGATGAGGATTTCCGGGTGATTGGCCAGCAGGAACTGCTTGAGCACATGAATCTGCAGCACACCGAAACGGCGGCTGAAGGCGATCTGTTGTTCGGGGGTTATGCGCTGGTCGCGAAAGACCAGGACATGGTGGTCGAGGTGAGCCCGGTGGATGCGGGCGAAGTCTTCGCCGTTGACCGGAAGGGCCAGGTCGAGGCCGATGATCTCGGCGCCGACTGCGCCGTTGAAAGGCCGTATTTCAAAGGCTTGTTGCTGCGCGCCGTCGATGGACGACAAGACGTTAGAGACCGCTGACATGATTCACTCCCACCCAGAGCGCGCCCAACAGGTGCGCGCATCGATCAAGAAACTCACGGGGTTTGCCGTGTTGGTTCGTGTTCGTGCGGCGCGCCGATTGGTCGGCGGGTACGCAGGGGAATGACTATAAAGGCATAAGAAAAATTATTTAAATACCTTTAGGAAATAAGAATATTCGGGTTTTGGGGCCCTCACCTACGGGCTCTGTAGGAGCGAGCTTGCTCGCGATGAACCCCAAACGGGCCCGCTCTCACCCGGCAAAACTCCCGGCCGTCGCCTGCAACCCCGCCAGCAACAACCGCTGATACACCTCCTCCTTCAACCCCTCGGGCGTCTCCAGCCCCATCCGCGCCAACTGTGCCGGATACGCCTCCGGCGCCGGTGCATCCAGCGCCGCCTTGCCCAGCTCCAGCGCCTCGCTCAGCTTGAACTTGCTCTTCAGCCAGTTCAGCGCCCGCAACAGATCCCGCTCCTCGGCGGTGAAATCACAGCCCAGCGGATACTCCGGGAACAACCGCCCATGCCGCGCACGCAGCGCTTCCAGACGTTGCGGCGTGTTGTCGGTAAAGCGCGCATCAAGGATGAAATCCTCCGCCAGCTTGCCGGCCTTCTGCGCCTGGGCCTGCAACTGCGGCTGGAAGCGCGAATCACTGATCGCCAGCAGGCGGGCGATGACTTCAGCGTCGGTCTGCCCGCGCAGGTCGGCGATGCCGTATTCGGTAATCACAATGTCCCGCAGATGCCGGGGAATGGTGCAGTGCCCGTACTCCCAGACGATATTCGAACTCACCTCGCCGCCCGCCTCGCGCCAGGAGCGCAGCAGCAGGATCGAGCGCGCGCCCTCCAGCGCATGGCCCTGGACCACGAAGTTGTATTGCCCGCCCACGCCGCTGAGCACGCGGCCGTCTTCCAGTTGGTCGGCCACCCCGGCGCCCATCAGGGTCATGGTGAACACCGTGTTGATAAAGCGGGCATCGCGGCGCTGCAAACGCTTGAGCGCTTCCTGGCCGTACAACTCGTTGATGAAGCTGATGGCGCCCATGGCGATCCGCGCGCGGCTCTCCATCGGCAACTCGCGCAAGCGCTGGTAGAACGCCCGCGGCCCGAGGAAAAAGCCGCCGTGCACCAGCACACCGTCGCTGTCCGCCGCCGCACCGGCATTGGCCGCCTGCTGGCGTGCTTCGTCGGCATACACCGGGCGCCGGACGATGCCCGCTTCGAGCAACGCCAGCAGGCCGTTGACGAGCATTTCGCTGCAACCGTAGAGCCCGTGCACAAACGGCATGACCCCGCCTTCCCGCTCGATCAGCCCTTGCCACGGCGACAGGTCCAGCTCGCCCAGCAGCGCCTGATACCCCGGCGTATCCGCCTGCCGCGCCAGCAGTGCGGCGGTCAGCGCATCGCCCATGGCGCCAATGCCGATCTGCAGTGTGCCGCCGTCGCGCACCAGGGTGCTGGCGTGCACGCCGATCAGATGGTCCTGGGTGCTGACCGGCATGTTCGGCGTGGAAAACAACCGGCACTGCTCCGGGGCGTCGATCAGCAAGTCGAAATCATCCCGCGCCAGCTCCGCCGTGCCAGGCATGTACGGCAGCTCGGTGTGCACCTGCCCGAGCAGCAGGATGGTTTCGCCGGCGGCGCGGCGGCGGGCGATCATCGGCAGCAGGTCGAGGGTGATGTCGGGGTTGCAGCTCAGGCTCAGGTGGTCGGGGCGGGTGTCGTCCTCGGCCACCAGTTGCGCGATGAGGTTCAGGCCCTTGGCGTTGATATCGCGGGCGGCATGGCTGTAGTTGCTGCTGACGTAGTCCTGCTGCGCCTGCGGGCTGTGCAGCAGGCTGCCGGGCTGGAGGAAGAACTGCTCGACGCGGATGTTCGCCGGCAACCTGCTGGCACGCAGGTCGGCGAGGTAATCCAGCTCCTGGTAATCGGCGAACACCCGCTCGACGAAGGGTTCGAGAAAGCGCCGCTGCAGGCCATCGCCGAGATCGGGGCGGCCGAGGGTCAGCGCGGTGTAGATGGTCAAACGCCGCTCCGGCAGCGCCCGCACCCGCGCATACAGCGCGTTGACGAAGCGGTTGGGCTTGCCCAGCCCCAACGGCAGCCCCATGTGAATATGCGCCGGCAATTGCGCCAACACCTGCTCCACCGCGTCCTCGATCGAATACCTGTGCACTGTGCCCTCTCCCCGTGGCGCCCGTGAGTACAGCTTGGACCGGGCGGGTGTCCGAATTACTCCACGGTAGCCAGAAACGACGAAGCCCGCACAAGGCGGGCTTCGTTGCGAGGTTCGCGAGGCTTACAGGCCGGACATTTTCTTGATGGCGCCTTTCAGGTCGTCATCCGAGCAGTCGGCGCAGGTGCCTTTCGGCGGCATGGCGTTGATGCCGGTGATGGCCTTGGCGAGGATGCCATCGAGGCCACCCTGGTGGTCGGCACGCTCTTTCCAGGCTGCGGTATCGCCAACTTTCGGCGCGCCCAGCAGACCGGTGCCATGGCAGGCATTGCAGTGCTTGGCAATGATTTCATCCGGGGTCTTGGCACCGCCGCCGCCTGCGGAGGCAGCCACTTCCATTCCCTTGCATTCCTGACCCTGGACGCAGACCTGGCCGA
The DNA here is from genome assembly GCF_025466015.1 of Pseudomonas sp. 5P_5.1_Bac1. Taxonomy (NCBI): domain Bacteria; kingdom Pseudomonadati; phylum Pseudomonadota; class Gammaproteobacteria; order Pseudomonadales; family Pseudomonadaceae; genus Pseudomonas; species Pseudomonas sp. 5P_5.1_Bac1. The sequence goes on from NZ_JANLNX010000110.1 coordinate 31,347, forward strand.
CGGGTTCCAGTCGCTTGGCGATCTCGTCGTTGGTCGTAGCCTGAGCACTGACTGCCCAAAGGGCCACTACGGTAGCTGGTACGGCCAGCATTTTCTTGATTAGGTTCACACGTACACCCTCATGGTGGCTAGTCACGCCCGCGGCCACGGATTCGCAGGCGGCGCAAGTATAGCGGGAACCCCGCCGCACCGAAACAGCCCTACAGACTAAAGGGGTTTAGCCGCGACAATCAGCCGCGCCACGCTCTGTTCGCAAGCCTCTGTTCAGAAGTTCGCCGGGGTGGCTGCGCTGATCAACCGTGCCGGCTCATCGTAGGGATTGCGGAAGCGGTGCGGCTTGGTGCTTTCGAAATAGTAGCTGTCGCCCGCCTCGAGGATGAAGGTTTCCATGCCCACCACCAGTTCCAGCCGACCTTCGAGCAGAATGCCGGTCTCTTCGCCGTCATGGGTGAGCATTTCTTCGCCGGTATCGGCGCCTGGCGGGTAGATCTCGTTGAGAAAGGCGATGGCACGGCTCGGGTGCCCGTTGCCGACCAGCTTCATGGTCACGGCGCCGTCCGAAATGTCGATCAGTTCGTGGGCCTTGTAGACGATCTGCTTCGGATTTTCCGGCAGCAGGTCTTCGGCAAAAAACTCCATCATCGACATCGGAATACCGCCCAGCACCTTGCGCAGCGAGCTGATGGACGGGCTCACGCTGTTTTTCTCGATCATCGAGATGGTGCTGTTGGTCACGCCCGCGCGCTTGGCGAGTTCCCGCTGAGACAGGCCCTTGAGCTTGCGAATGGCTTGTAGTCGTTCACCGACGTCCAATGCTGGAGCCCTCCTGACGAACGTATGGGGTCGAAATGTGCGCCATCATCGCAACAGCGTTCAGTATTTACAACACTTCGACCCGCAGCTCGTCAGTGATGGCGCGTCACTCTCCGGTATAGATCAGCGGCACCCGGCGCAGGTTGCAAAAGATTTGATACGGGATGGTATCGGCCTTCGCCGCCACCTCGCTGGCCAGTACCCGCTTGCCCCACAACTCCACCGGACTGCCGAGACCGGCTTGTGGCACGTCGGTGAGGTCGATGCACAGCATGTCCATGGAAACCCGCCCAATCAGTTGACTGCGCTGGCCGGCGACCACCACCGGCGTGCCGGTTGGCGCGTGACGCGGATAGCCATCGGCATACCCCATGGCGACCACGCCGACCCGGGTCGGACGCGGGCTGACAAAGCGCGCGCCGTAGCCCACCGGCTCACCGGCGGGCAATGCACGCACGCTGATGACGCGGGATTTGAGGGTCATCACCGGCTGCAAACGGTCCGCCTCGGCGTGCGAGGTTTCGAACGGGGTAGCGCCATAGAGCATGATGCCCGGACGCACCCAATCACTCGGAATCTGTGGCCAGCCAAGCACGGCCGGCGAGTTGCGCAGGCTGACTTCGGCGTCGAGGCCCTGGCGCGCGGCCTGGAACACCGCCACTTGGTCGTTGCTGGCCTGGCTGTCCAGTTCGTCGGCGCGGGCGAAGTGGCTCATCAGCACGATCTTCGACACTTTGCCGCTGGCCTGCAGGCGCTGGTACGCGGGTTGATAGTCCTTCGGATGCAGGCCCACCCGGTGCATGCCTGAGTCGAGCTTGAGCCAGACCTGGATCGGCTTGGCCAGCGCGGCCTTCTCGATCGCCTCCAGTTGCCACAGCGAATGGACCACGCACCAGAAGTCGTGCTGGACGATCAGCGGCAGTTCGTCGGCCTCGAAGAAGCCTTCCAACAACAGCACCGGTGCCTTGATCCCCGCCTCGCGCAGCGCCAGCGCCTCTTCGATGCAGGCCACGGCAAAACCATCGGCCTCGGCTTCCAGCGCCTGGGCGCAGCGCACCGCGCCATGCCCGTAGGCATCGGCCTTGATCACCGCCAGGGCACGGGCCCCGGAGAGTTGACGGGCAATCTGGAAGTTGTGGCGGAGTGCTTGCAGGTCGATCAGGGCACGGGCGGGACGCATGACGGCAGCCTTCTGGCAGTCTGTTTGAGGAAAAAAGACCCGGCGCCTGAACGGCACCGGGTGAAGACGAGAGAGCGTTACGGAAGCGCGGCAACCACCGACATTTCAACCAGGATTTCCGGTTCGCAGAGCTTGGCTTCGACCGTGGCGCGGGCCGGTGCGACGCCTTTGGGCAGCCACTTGTCCCACACCGCGTTCATGCCCTGGAAATCGGCATCGATGTCTTTCAGGTAAATGGTCACCGAAAGCAGGCGGTTCTTGTCGGTGCCTGCCAGGTCCAGCAGGCGTTCGATATTGCCCAGCGTTTCACGGGTTTGTTGCTCGATCCCGGCGTTCATGTCGTTGCCCACCTGGCCCGCCAGATACAGGGTGCCGTTGTGGGTGACGATCTGACTCATGCGCTCATTGGTGAGCTGGCGCTGGATTGCCATGCTTGGCGGTCTCCTGGTGTTGTCCGTAGCGTGAAATATCGAGGCCTTCGGCACTGATCTGCGGCTTTTTCCGGGCGATCAGGTCAGCCAGCAGACGGCCGGAGCCGCATGCCATGGTCCAGCCGAGCGTGCCGTGACCGGTGTTGAGGAACAGGTTGCGGAACGGTGTGGCACCCACGATCGGCGTACCGTCCGGGGTGGTCGGGCGCAGGCCGGTCCAGAATTCGGCCTCGCTCAGGTTGCCGCCCAGAGGATAGAGATCGTTGACGATCATCTCCAGCGTTTCGCGCCGACGCGGGTTGAGCGACAGGTCAAAACCAGCGATTTCAGCCATGCCGCCCACGCGGATGCGGTTGTCGAAACGGGTGATGGCGACCTTGTAGGTCTCGTCGAGAATGGTCGAGGTCGGTGCCATGTCCGGGTTGGTGATCGGCACGGTCAGCGAGTAGCCCTTGAGCGGGTAGACCGGCGCCTTGATGCCCAGCGGCTTGAGCAGTTGCGGCGAGTAGCTGCCGAGCGCCAGCACGTAGCGGTCGGCGGTTTCCAGCTTGCCGTCGATCCATACGCCGTTGATGCGGTCGCCGGCGAAGTCCAGGCGCTGGATGTTCTGGCCGAAGCGGAACTCGACGCCCAGCTTGATCGCCATGTCCGCGAGGCGGGTGGTGAACAGTTGGCAGTCGCCGGTCTGGTCATTCGGCAGGCGCAGCGCACCGGCGAGGATGTCGGAAACGTTGGCCAGGGCCGGCTCGACGCGGGCGATGCCTTCGCGGTCCAGCAGCTCGTAAGGCACGCCGGCCTGCTCGAGGACGGCGATGTCCTTGGCGGCGTTGTCCAGTTGCGCCTGGGTGCGGAACAGTTGGGTGGTGCCGAGGGAGCGGCCTTCGTAGGCGATGCCGGTTTCAGCGCGCAGTTCGTCGAGGCAGTCGCGGCTGTACTCGGACAGACGCACCATGCGCTCCTTGTTCACCGCGTAGCGGTTCGCGGTGCAGTTGCGCAGCATCTGGGCCATCCACAGGTACTGGTCGACGTCGCCCGTGGCCTTGATCGCCAGCGGTGCGTGGCGCTGCAGCAGCCACTTGATGGCTTTCAGCGGAACGCCCGGTGCGGCCCACGGCGAGGCATAACCTGGCGAGACCTGGCCGGCGTTGGCGAAACTGGTTTCCATGGCCACCGCCGGCTGGCGATCGACCACCACGACTTCGAAACCTTGCCGGGCCAGATAGTAGGCACTGGCGGTTCCGATCACACCGCTACCAAGTACCAGAACGCGCATGTTGTATCCCTCGAAGCGGCGCACCGCCGACATTTATTGTGAAAGGCATGAATGCGCGCAGTGTAAAAAACTCGAGGCAGTGCATTTCACTATATAAAAACCTATATTTGGCGAGAATTCTCGGCAAAGTTGGCTTTTACAAAGGGGCATCCACTATGAGAACCCAGCACCAAAGCAAGCGTGAACTGGACAAGATCGACCGGAATATCCTGCGCATCCTGCAGACCGACGGGCGTATTTCCTTCACCGAGCTGGGCGAAAAGGTCGGGCTTTCGACCACACCGTGCACCGAGCGGGTCCGCCGCCTGGAGCGCGAAGGCATCATCATGGGCTACAACGCCCGCCTCAATCCGCAGCACCTTAAAGGCAGCCTGCTGGTGTTCGTGGAGATCAGCCTGGACTACAAGTCCGGCGACACCTTCGAGGAATTCCGCCGCGCCGTGCTCAAGCTGCCGCACGTGCTGGAATGCCATCTGGTCTCGGGTGACTTCGACTACCTGGTGAAAGCGCGGATTTCCGAAATGGCCTCGTACCGCAAGCTGCTCGGCGACATCCTGCTGAAGCTGCCGCACGTGCGCGAATCGAAGAGCTACATCGTCATGGAAGAAGTGAAGGAAAGCCTGAACCTGCCGATTCCCGACTGATTTCTACACCAGCACCTGACGGGTGCTGGCGATGAACTGATGAACCAATTGCTCAGCGCCCGCATCGATCATCTCTTGCGGGCCGCGCCCACGCGGGCACGGCAAGCGCGGCGTGGTGCCGAACAGCCGGCAGATCAGCGGCCGTTCCTCGTACACCGTGCAGCCCTGGGGCCCGAGGTGCACGCAGTTGAATTCGGCCAGCGCGGCCTCCTGCTCCTCGGCGCTCTTGCGCGGCAGGCGTGCCATCTCCTCGCTGGAAGTGGTCACCGGCCCGCAGCAGTCGTGGCAGCCGGGCACGCAGTCGAACGACGGAATCTGTTCGCGCAGGAAGCGAATCTTATGGCTGTTACAGGACATGAGAGGACACTGACAGGGACGGCTCGGTATTTTGCCGAAGGGCTCGTCAAACATGAAGCCCAACCACCGCAAAATTATTAATCCACGGTCCGATGAGTAAATCATCCACCTTCGCACCGAATATCCAGGTGCACTACTGTTAAAAATGTCAGTTTTCGCCCTCCCGGCAAGCGCCTATTGTTTGAAGTGCCAAAACGGCACTTAACAACTTGGACGCGCGATCATGAACCTCATTAAAAATGGAAATTTTGAATTAGGAACTGAACCATGGACAACGATGGAAGGACATCCTTTAACGTTTGAAATTATTTCATGGAACAATAAAAAATGGTTACTTACAAATGGACTTGACGGTCCGCAAAACGGAAATCTCCAACAAATAATCCCTAATTCCGATGAATTATCGGGCATTCACTTTCGGCTAACGATCACGGCAAAAGCTGTTCCCACCGGGGGGACAATGCAAAGTGGCGTCCAGTCCGACAACGATGCAAATCGTCTGATCGGGGAAGTGATCGCTTATCCTTTTTTATATCCTCTACTCCCTGACACACCGAACCAAGCGGGGTCTATACGCGTTTCCGTCAAGGAACAAACTTATACTCACCGCTTCACAATAAATCACCTTCCCCCCACTACCCATGGGAAACTTGCGATCGTCAACTGGGGCTTGGGAGATACGGACAAAGCCAATATATTGATAACCGATATAAAGTTTGAAGCGGTCGATCCCGCGGTCGATCCGGAAGAGCCCGCGGAAAATGTCAGCGTCATTGATCTTTCCAGTCTCGGACTGCCGGCCGTCAATGTGTCGCCCATGAAAGTAATCAAATGATTGCGCACCGCTAGCCTCGGCGGCTCCGGTGAGCCGCCGAGCATCATCCCGGCAACGACTGAGCCCTAAGTCGCATGACGCGTTCAGTCCGATATTGTTCCGACCTGATGCAAGACATATCCTGCGCCGCATAGCCCGCCTCAGGACCACTACCCGATGCCGCCCCGCGCTCAGCAGTCAACCTCGCACACCGCTTCCTATTACGCCGCCAGCAGCGTCCCGCAGCCGGACTACCCGCGCCTGACCGGAGAACTGCGCTGTGACGTCTGTGTGGTCGGCGGCGGTTACTCGGGGCTGAACACCGCCATCGAGCTGGCCGACCGCGGTTTCAACGTGATCCTGCTGGAAGCGCGCAAGGTCGGCTGGGGCGCCAGCGGACGCAATGGCGGGCAACTGATCCGCGGCGTCGGCCACGGCCTTGAGCAATTCCGCCCGGTGATCGGCGAAGACGGCGTGCGCCAGATGAAGCTGATGGGCCTCGAAGCGGTGGAAATCGTCCGCCAGCGGGTCGAACGCCACGACATCCCCTGCGACCTGACCTGGGGCTACTGCGACCTGGCGAACAAACCCGGCGAATTCGACGATTTCGCCGAAGAAGCCCAGGCCCTGCGCGACCTCGGCTATCGTCACGAACTGCGCCTGGTCGAGCCCGGACAAATGCATAGCGTGATCGGCTCGGACCGCTACGCCGGCGGCCTGATCGACATGGGTTCCGGCCACCTGCACCCGCTGAACCTGGCCCTCGGCGAGGCGGCAGCGGCGACGCAACTGGGCGTGCAGATTTTCGAACAGTCCGCCGTCACTCGCATCGACTACGGCCCGCAGGTGACGGTGCACACTGAGCAAGGCAGCGTCCGCGCCAGCACCCTGGTGCTGTGCTGCAACGCCTACCTGAACGACCTCAACCGCGAGTTGGGCGGCAAGGTTCTTCCCGCTGGCAGCTACATCATCGCCACCGAGCCGCTGGGCGAGGAACGCGCGCGGCAACTGCTGCCGCAGAACATGGCCGTGTGCGACCAGCGCGTCACCGTGGATTACTTCCGCCTGTCCGCCGACCACCGGCTGCTGTTTGGCGGGGCCTGCCATTATTCCGGCCGTGACCCAAAAGACATCGGCGCCTACATGCAGCCGAAGATGCTCAAGGTGTTCCCGCAACTGGCGGACGTGCGCATCGATTTCCAGTGGGGCGGCATGATCGGCATCGGCGCCAACCGCCTGCCGCAGATCGGTCGGCTACGCGACCAGGCCAATGTGTATTACGCCCAGGCGTATGCCGGGCATGGACTGAATGCCACGCACCTGGCCGGCCGCCTGCTCGGCGAAGCCATCAGCGGCCAGCAGAGCGGGCGTTTCGACCTGTTCGCCAAGGTCCCGCACATCACCTTCCCCGGCGGCAAACACCTGCGCTCGCCATTGCTGGCGCTGGGCATGCTCTGGCATCGGCTCAAGGAACTGACCTGACCCGTATCACGAGCGCCAGAACGGCTTGAGCCCTTCTTCCTCGGCGGCCTCGCGGCTCAGACCGATGTCATTCAACTGATCGGGCGTCAGCTCGAGCAGCGCCCGGCGGGTGCGCCAGCGATGCAGCATCAGGCCCAGGCGGCCCATGCCGGTCGGCGTGTCGATCAGTGATTTGCGCTGGCCTTGCTCCAGTTCGCAGCCATACAACTTCAATCGCACATCACTCAGGCCGTTCATCGCGTCACTCCTTTCAGGGTGGGAAACCGTGAAGAAATGATGCGCGCGCGGGAAAAAGCATTACAGATCCAACCGGCGACTATTATTTCCATACAGATTTCGCCAAATTCGCTCTGAATGCTGTATTTTTCCGACATCTGTACTGGTTGCGTCCTACAAGCCTGTCTGGAGTACGCTCATGACCCTCTACCTCAACCTCGCCGAACTGCTGGGCGCCCGCATCGAACAGGGCCTGTACCGTCCGGGTGACCGCCTGCCGTCGATACGCGCCCTGAGCCTTGAACACGGGGTCAGCCTGAGCACCGTGCAGCAGGCCTATCGACTGCTGGAAGACAACGGCCTGGTGGCACCGCGACCCAAGTCCGGCTACTTCGTGCCGCAGCACCGCAACCTCCCGGCCCTGCCGGCGATAGGTCGCCCGGCGCAGCGACCTGTGGATATCTCGCAGTGGGAACACGTGGTGGAGCTGGTGCGCAGCGTGCCGCGCAAGGATGTGGTGCAACTGGGCCGCGGCATGCCCGATGTCGACAGCCCGACCCTGAAACCGCTGCTGCGCAGCCTGGCCCAGCTCAGCCGCCGCCAGGACATGCCGGGCCTCTACTACGACACCATCAGCGGCAACCTGGCCCTGCGCGAACAAGTGGCGCGGTTGATGCTCGACTCCGGCTGCACGGTCAACGCCGCCGACCTGGTGATCACCACCGGCTGCCACGAAGCGTTGTCGGCGAGCATCCGCGCCGTGTGCGAACCGGGGGACATCGTCGCGGTGGATTCACCGAGCTTCCACGGCGCCATGCAGACCCTCAAGGGCCTGGGCATGAAAGCCATGGAAATCCCCACCGACCCGCTCACCGGCATCAGCCTCGAAGCCCTGGAACTGGCGCTGGAACAGTGGCCGATCAAGCTGATTCAGGTGACGCCGAGCTGCAACAACCCGCTCGGCTACATCATGCCCGAGGCCCGCAAACGCGCGCTGTTGAGCCTGGCCCAGCGCTTTGACGTGGCGATCCTCGAAGACGATGTGTATGGCGACCTGGCCTACACCTACCCACGACCACGGACTATCAAGTCCTTCGACGATGACGGACGCGTGTTGCTGTGCAGTTCCTTCTCCAAGACCCTCGCACCCGGTTTGCGCATCGGCTGGGTCGCGCCGGGGCGCTACTTCGAACGGGTGCTGCACATGAAATACATCAGCACCGGCAGCACCGCGCCCCAGCCGCAATTGGCGATCGCCGACTTCATCGAGGCCGGCCACTATCAGCCCCACCTGCGGCGCATGCGCAGCCAATACCAGCGCGGCCGCGACCAGATGATCGACTGGGTTACCCGCTACTTCCCGCAAGGCACCCGGGTCAGCCGGCCACAGGGCAGCTTCCTGCTCTGGGTCGAATTGCCGGAACACTTCGACACCCTGCGCCTCAATCGCGCCCTGCTCGGCCAAGGCGTACAGATCGCCATGGGCAGCATCTTTTCCGCCTCGGGCAAGTACCGCAATTGCCTGCGCATGAACTACGCCGCCCGGCCGAGCCCGGCGATCGAGGCCGCAGTGCGCACCGTCGGCGAAACCGCCATTCGTCTACTGGCCGAGGAGGTAATCGCCGGGTAACGTTGCGCCGCTTCGCGCGGTCTACAGTTCAACTGCCCCGCGACCACGGAATCCTCATTTGACCAGTTATCGGCTGCTGCCCTTCCTGCTCACCCTGCTGCTGGCCCTGAGTGGCTGTGCCAGCGTCAGCGCCCCGCGCGATGTCAGCCAGGCCCTGCCGGCCAACGAATCGGCCTTCGGCCGCTCGGTGCAACGTCAGGCCGCGGCCTATGACGGGCGCTCCGGCTTTCGCCTGCTGCCCAACAGCAACGAAGCCTTCCGCGCCCGCGCCGAGCTGGTCCGCAACGCGCAAAGCAGCATCGACCTGCAGTACTACATCGTCAACGACGGCCTCAGCACCCGGGCACTGGTGCATGAACTGCTGGCCGCCGCCGACCGCGGGGTGCGGGTGCGCATCCTGCTCGACGACACCACCAGCGATGGCCAGGACACCGAGATGGGCGTGCTGGCCGCCCATCCGAATATTCAGATCCGCGTCTTCAACCCGCTGCAACTGGGCCGCAGCACCGGCGTCACCCGCGCCATGGGCCGGCTGTTCAACCTCTCGCGCCAACACCGGCGGATGCACAACAAGCTCTGGCTGGTGGACAACAGCATGGCCATCGTCGGCGGGCGCAACCTGGGCGACGCCTATTTCGACGCCGAGCCGAACCTGAACTTCACCGACATCGACCTGCTGGGCGTCGGCCCGGTCGCCGAACAACTCGGGCACAGCTTCGACCAGTACTGGAACAGCGCCCTGAGCCAGCCCATCGGTGATTTCCTCTACAGCCAGCCGGACGCCGACGACCTGCGCGCCAGCCGCCAGCGCCTGGAACAATCACTGGCCGAGGCGCGGCTGCAGCACAAACAACTCTACGACCGGCTGATGGCCTACCAGACCCAGCCGCGCCTCGACATCTGGCGCAACGAACTGATCTGGGCTCATAGCCAGGCCCTGTGGGATGCGCCGAGCAAAGTGCTGGCCGACGACGAGCCGGACCCGCAGTTGCTGATGAGCCAGCAACTGGCGCCGGACCTCAACAACGTGCGCCATGAACTGATCCTCATCTCGGCGTACTTCGTCCCCCGCGAACCGGGCCTGCTGTACCTGACCGGACGCGCCGACGCCGGCGTCTCGGTGAGCCTGCTGACTAACTCCCTGGAAGCCACCGACGTACCGGCCGTGCACGGTGGCTACGCGCCTTATCGCAAGGCGTTGCTGGAACACGGCGTGAAACTCTTCGAATTGCGGCGCCAGCCCGGTGACCCTGGGCAGCCGCGCTACAGCGTCAGTGGCGGCTCGGATTCGAGCCTGCACAGCAAAGCGATCGTCTTCGACCGGCAGAAGACGTTCATTGGCTCATTCAATTTCGACCCGCGCTCGGTGCTATGGAACACCGAAGTCGGGGTGCTGGTGGACAGCCCGGAGCTGGCGCAATACACCCGCGACCTGGCGATCCAGGGCACGGCGCCAGCGGTGGCGTATCAGGTGGAATTGCAGGACGGGAAGCTGGTGTGGGTCACCGAGGACAACGGCCAGCGGCGCGTGCTGACCACCGAACCCGGCGGCCTGTGGCGGCGTTTCAATGCCTGGATCACCAAGGCCGTCGGGTTGGAGAAGATGCTGTGAGGTGGGGTTGGGCGCGGGCTTGGTGAGGACTGGAGGACGTTGCAGTTGTCATGGTGCCGTTCTTGATTCCAGGTCCATATCGGCGGGCCATTTGACCTTCGGTGCCAGGAGCATGGCGATGTTGCACCACGACACATCGTTGTGGTCTTTCGGCGGGTCGGGAGGCGGTAGCGCGTCGGGGCCTTGCTGCATGTAGGTGCAGATATAGGCCCACGCGTGTTCGTCGGCACCCATGGTAGTCAGGGGGAAGCGGTCGATGACTTCATTGGTACCGGGCTTGACGATGGAGAGCACGACGCCGCCCTTGATGACGACTCCATGCGCAGTCGCGCCGCGCTTCAGCCAGCGTTCGGCCCGGACCTGTGACCAGTCGTAGGCTACCGGCTGCACCCGCCAGCGCTCGAAGGGGTTCCACCAGCGGTAGTTGAAGTTGTAGGCGTAGAGGCGTTGGCGGGTGCGGTTGAAGCGTAATGGTAAATCCCGAGGTGGAGCCAATTCAAATTTTATGCAGAACATGAAAGACCAAACTCCAACGCAAACACTGGAGAGAAACATGAACCACTCTTCGACTTTGAATGTGCGTTCAGATAAAAAAAAGCTCCACAATATGTCGACCGTCAGAAATCCCTGAAACGGTGCGAGCCAAATAAACCATCCCCTTACAAGTGCCGACGCACGCGGCAGCTCAAGAAAGACATCATTCCGATGGTTGGGTGTATCGAATCCAAGAGCCGGCATTACGATCGGCACTTCATCAGGATGAGGCAGATCTTCTTGCCACCCGGAGCAGGGAGGAACGAGTTGTGGTCTGTTCATACGACTCACCACTTCGGCCCCCCAGAAATCTCATCTTCCTTCACGATTAGCCGGGCTACGCCGGACTCATCGTGTCTGTCCGGCCAATAAGGCACTTCGAACTTGATAGTTTGAGTATCGAGAACCTCGAGTTCCATCGACCTATCGATCATGGCGCTGTTCTCGATTCCAGGTCCATTTTGGCGGGCCACTTGACCTTGGGTGCCAGCAGCAACGCGATGTTTAATCCCACATCGTTGTGGTCTTTCGGCGGGCCTGGGGGTGGCAGTGCGTCGGGGCCTTGCTGCATGTAGGTGCAGATGTAAGCCCAGGCGTGGGCGTCGGCGCCCATGGTGGTGAGGGGGAAGCGGTCGATGACCTCGTTGGTAACCGGCCTGACGATGGAGAGCACCACACCGCCCTTGATGACGACCCCATGCGAAGTCGCGCCGCGCTTCAGCCAGCGTTCGGCCCGTACCTGCGACCAGTCGTAGGCCACCGGCTCGACCCGCCAGCGTTCGAAGGGGTTCCACCAGCGGTAGTTGAAGTTGTAGGCGTAGAGGCGTTGGCGGGTGCGGTTGAAGCGGAGAGGTTGATCTCGGGGAGGTACTGCATCGAATTTAACACAGAGCAGGAATGACCAAACTCCGACGAAAGCTCCGAAGACAAACATGATCCATTCTTCAGGACTCAGCTCACGCCAGTCTGACAAGAAAAGCCATAACATCCCTCCAGTCATGATGATTTGGACAGGAGCGAACCAAACCATCAATCCTCTGATAAGCGCAAATCCACGCGGCAGTTCAAGAAAGACATCATCCTGATGGTTGGGCGTATCGAACCCAAGAGCCGGAACTACCATCGGCACATCGTCAGGATGAGGCAGATCTTCTTGCCATCCGGAGCAAGGTGGAACGAGTTGCGGTCTGTTCATACGACTCACCACTTCGCTCCCCCAGAAATCTCATCTTCCTTCACGATTAGCCGGGCTACGCCGGACTCATCGTGTCTGTCCAGCCAATAAGGCACTTCGAGCTTGATAGTTTGAGCATCGAGAACCTCGAACTCCATCGACATATCACTCATGGCGCCGTCCTCGACTCCAGGTCCATATCGACGGGCCACTTGACCTTGGATGCCAGCAGTAACGCGATATTGAAACCCACATCGTCGTGGTCTTTCGGTAGGCCAGGTGGGGGGAGTGCGTCGGGGCCTTGCTGCATGTAGGTGCAGATATAAGCCCAGGCGTGGGCGTCGGCGCCCATCGTGGTGAGGGGGAAGCGGTCGATGACCTCGTTGGTGCCCGGCTTGACGATGGAGAGCACCACGCCGCCCTTGATGACAACTCCATGCGAAGTCGCGCCGCGCTTCAGCCAGCGCTCGGCACGTACCTGTGACCAGTCGTAGGCCACCGGTTCCACTCGCCAGCGTTCGAACGGGTTCCACCAGCGGTAGTTGAAGTTGTAGGCGTAGAGGCGTTGGCGGGCGCGGTTGAAGCGCAGGGGCTGATCCCTGGGTGGGACCAATTCAATTTTCATACAAAAAAGAAATGACCAAAGGCCGACGGAAACACCAAAAAGGAATGCAATCCAATCCTCGGCTCTCAGTACACGTTCGGTTGTCAGATAGCTCAGCAATAGGTCTCCGGTGAGAATGCCTTGGAACGGCGCGAGCCAAATAAGCAAACCTCTTAGAGTTGCCGATGTACGTGGAAGCTCTAAGAAGACTTCACTCTGATAGTTTGGCGTGTCGAACCCGAGCGCCGGGACTGCGAGCGGCGGGTGGTCAGGATGGTGCAAGTCCTCCTGCCACCCCGAACAAGGCGGAACAAGTCCAGGCCTTTTCATATGAAACGCCGCCCCCGCGCTCCCTGAGTCTTGTCTTCCTTCACGATCAGCTGGGCTACGCCGGATTCATCTTTTTTGTCGGGCCAATAAGACACTTCGTGCTTGATAGTTTGAGCATCGAGAACCTCGAACTCCATCGACACATCACTCATGGCGCCGTCCTCGACTCCAGGTCCATATCCGCGGGCCACTTGACCTTGGGCGCCAACAGCAGCGCGATGTTGAGGCCCACATCGTCGTGGTCTTTCGGCGGGCCTGAGGGCGGCAGTGCGTCGGGGCCTTGCTGCATGTAGGTGCAGATATAAGCCCAGGCGTGGGCGTCGGCGCCCATGGTGGTGAGGGGGAAGCGGTCGATGACCTCGTTAGTGCCCGGCCTGACGATGGAGAGCACCACGCCGCCCTTGATGACGACCCCATGCGAAGTCGCGCCGCGCTTCAGCCAGCGCTCGGCGCGGACCTGTGACCAGTCGTAGGCCACCGGCTCCACCCGCCAGCGTTCGAACGGGTTCCACCAGCGGTAGTTGAAGTTGTAGGCGTAGAGGCGTTGGCGGGCGCGGTTGAAGCGTAATGGTAAATCCCGAGGTGGAGCCAATTCAAATTTTATGCAGAACATGAAAGACCAAACTCCAACGCAAACACTGGAGAGAAACATGAACCACTCTTCGACTTTGAATGTGCGTTCAGATAAAAAAAAGCTCCACAATATGTCGACCGTCAGAAATCCCTGAAACGGTGCGAGCCAAATAAACCATCCCCTTACAAGTGCCGACGCACGCGGCAGCTCAAGAAAGACATCATTCCGATGGTTGGGTGTATCGAATCCAAGAGCCGGCATTACGATCGGCACTTCATCAGGATGAGGCAGATCTTGTTGCCACCCGGAGCAGGGAGGAACGAGTTGTGGTCTGTTCATACGACTCACCACTTCGGCCCCCCAGAAATCTCATCTTCCTTCACGATCAGTCGGGCTGCGCCGGATTCATCGTTTCTGTACGGCCAATAAGGCACTTCGAGCTTAATAGTTTGAGCATCGAGAACCTCGAACACCATCGGCACATCACTCATGGCGCCGTCCTCGACTCCCGGTCCATATCCGCAGGCCACTTGACCTTGGGTGCCAGCAGCAACGCGATGTTTAATCCCACATCGTTGTGGTCTTTCGGCGCGCCTGGGGGCGGCAGTGCGTCGGGGCCTTGCTGCATGTAGGTGCAGATGTAAGCCCAAGCGGGGGCGTCGGCGCCCATGGTGGTGAGGGGAAAGCGGTCAATGACTTCATTGGTGCCCGGCCTGACTATGGAGAGCACCACGCCGCCCTTGATGACGACCCCGTGCGAAGTCGCACCGCGTTTCAGCCAGCGCTCGGCACGGACCTGTGACCAGTCGTAGGCCACCGGCTCCACCCGCCAGCGTTCGAAGGGGTTCCACCAGCGGTAGTTGAAGTTGTAAGCGTAGAGGCGTTGGCGGGCTCGGTTGAAGCGGAGGGGCTGATCGCGGGGAGGTGCTACATCGAATTTCCAGAAGATACAGATAGACCAGATTCCAACTATCAAAGTGGCGATAACCATTAAATGCAACTCAAAGCGAATTGCCTGCATAGCCGGCAGATAGTCCCACAACAACATGGCAAGAAAGGCTATCGATAGTGGTGCGAACCAGATCACCCATCCTCTGACAAGAGCTGACGAACGCGGTAATTCCAGATAAATATTATCCTGATAGTTGGGCGTGTCGGACCCGAGCGCCGGAACCACGACCGGAGGGTGGTCAGGATAGTGCAGATCCTCTTGCCACCCCGAGCAAGGAGGAACCAAGCCAGGACGTTTCATATGAAGCCTCGCCCCCGCGTGCCTTGAATCTCGTCCTCCCTCACGATCAGCCGGGCCACCCCCGACTCGTCACTCTTGTCAGGCCAATAAGAGACCTCAAGCTCGAGGGCGTGAAAGTCAAGAAAGCCTCTGAAAGCAATAGCTCCACTGACCTCAAGCGTTTTTGATTCAGCATCGTGATGAATGATCGGTGCCGTCGTTTCAGGTTCGTAGCCTGGTCGTTCCCACGATGACGGAGGTGGAAAAGGAGAATTCGGCCTGTCAGTTCTCCCGCTTGCAATGATCTGTCCTGGTACCTCACGTGCCCGGTACGCCCACAGCGCCCATTCGTAACGCGACGTGTCAGCGTCGTACCCTGGCAGCACCATCCTGAACTCCAGGAACCCGCCGCGCCCTGATATCTTTTCACCAAGCCGCGGGAGTCGGTTGGTCACGTCAAGGTCTGCGATCAAGCCCAACAGCGCCGCGTTCAAGACGCCGATTGCCGTATCCATGTCGTGCGGGCCTTGCCAGCGACGATGTTCTTTCGGCAGTCCCCAGAGCGAATGTCGCGCCCACAACTCCAAGGGAAGAGATTCTAGTTGTTTCGCCCACACCGCAAGCCCATACGCCGCCAAACCTAGTAATGCCGCGACTCCAAGCGGAATAAGTACTGCTGTTACCAAGGCTAGGGAGCCCACTGCACCAAAGCCTGCTGAAAAAATCGCCGCTCCGGCAGCAATCCTATAGGCAGTGGCTGCATCTTGATCACCAACCTTACTTACACGCCCCGCCGCCAACGCATACTGCAACCCCTCCATCACACTCGCCACCGACACAATCGCCCCGCCGAACTGCAGAATCCGCGATCCCAATCCAACCGGCTGCACCCGCCCAGCTGAGGTAATCAAGACCTCCAAATCAGGCCGCAACAGCTGGAGAGTTCCTCCGACAATTTCGACACTCGCCCCCATCACCCCAACCGACGCCGACATGACCGCAGCCACCGCCTCGTCATGCTCGTCGCCTATCGTCTTGAGCATGTTCTCGTAGCTTCTGCGCAGGGCATCCTGCTGGAAATACAGGCTGCCCAGGGCAAGCCCCAGATTGACGCCCCCGGTCCCGTCGAGTGTCACGGTGTTGCGCATGTTGCGCATGGCGTCTCCGGCCAGCAGGCGGGCAGCCTCGGCATTGACGCTCAGGTGGCGGGCGAAGTCCTGCATGCCG
Source organism: Pseudomonas sp. 5P_5.1_Bac1 (assembly GCF_025466015.1). Taxonomy (NCBI): domain Bacteria; kingdom Pseudomonadati; phylum Pseudomonadota; class Gammaproteobacteria; order Pseudomonadales; family Pseudomonadaceae; genus Pseudomonas; species Pseudomonas sp. 5P_5.1_Bac1. The sequence continues at coordinate 47,473 of NZ_JANLNX010000110.1, forward strand.
CCCTTCAGGGCGGAGCTATCGATGCTGACGCTACGCAGGGCATTGTCAACGCCATCGCCGAGACCCACCCGCAGCTTCTCCAGCCGGGCCTTGAGGTCCTCGGTGTTTTCCTTCGTCCATACGACGATATCGATCAGCTTGGCGTGATTGCTGGCCAGTGCCGGTGCAAAGTAGTTGCTCAGCAGCATGGCGCGCACCTTGCGCTCGGCCGGTTTGCGAAATTGCTTGTCGAGCTGCGCGATATAGCGCTCGGTGCCTTCGTAAAGCGCCTCGTTGAGCAGCGTCAGGTACTCGCCCACCTTGAGGGACACGGTGATCCGGGTAAGTTCGACACCGTGGTAGTGCAACCAGGCTTCCTGGTGCAGATGCGTCAACAGCGCCCTGGCCTGCCCTGATAACTGCTCCCCCAGGGCATTGCTGGCAGTGGCGGCAGCCCCGAGCAGTAGGCTGACAGCGGCCTTCGTCGACACGCCCAAGGCCTTGTCGCCTTCCATGGCGCCAATCAAGGTCTTGCCACCATGGAAGACCCGGGTCTGCTCGTCCCCGGCCAGGTCGTGGGCGAATTGTTGCAAAGGTTTCCTGTCTTCGGTCAGCAGGGCCCTGTAAAGCAAGCTGCCTGGATTCTCCAGTTGTTGCTTCCACAGGCTCTGGGTGGCCCCTGACACTCCGTCAGCAATGCGCTCGGTGGGACCGCCGGCCTGACACATTGCCAACATGCGGATAAAGGCCTCGGTCGAGTCACTGCTCGTGATGCTGTAGTCGTGACGGGCCGCCAACTGGAACGCCGCACCGCCGTGCTGGCTCGCATAGGGTTCGGCGACGTCGTCGACGATTCTTTGCCAGGCCGCCAGTGTCTTGTTGTAGCGGTCCTCGAAGTCCTGGCGGGCTTTTTCGTCGTAGCGTTCGTCGAGCCGTTCGCGGGCATCGGTCATTGCTTCGGCGGTCCTGCGCGCTTTCTCCTTCTCCAGATCAAGAACCGGCAGCGGCGCCATGTAGAACTGGGGCCGGGAGTGATAGGCGAGGTTCTCCTCAACGGCCTCCCTGGCTTCCTTGATCGCCCTGGCCTCGGCCCTGCTGACGTTCAACTGGCGGATGCCGAGCAGGGCCAGGGAGGTGAAGTGCTCGAAACGCCGCTGCGATTCGGAGCACCATTCCTGCATGGCCTGGTAGCGGAACAGGCGCTGGGCGTTGAGTTCCTGCACCACGCCGACAGGGTCGGGCAGGACCAAGGCCAGCACCCCCTTGGCCAACTTGTATTCCTGGGTCACCGTGCGTACATGCCCGGCGAGGGCTCGCAGCCGGTGGTTGCGTGGGTAGAAACCGTGCACGCTGTGAAAATCACCCGCCATGGGCTGGGCGTATTCGAGCACCTGATGCATCTGCAGGTCGGCTTCGGTCATGGCGATCCCGACGCTGGCGGGGTCGTTGCGGGCGGTCTTGAGGTCAAGCTTGTAGAAGCGGTCCTCCAGCGCCATCCCATCGACCACGCCGCCGCGCAGGTAGCCATTCAGCACACTCTCGGGCCAGGGATCGTTGGCAATGGCGAGCCAGGCAGTGGAGTACTTGTTGGTGTCGATATTGAGGAAGGACCCCGGAATATCATGGTCCGCCGTGATGCAGGACTCGGGCAGGGGCCGAGGCTCTTCGCGGGGCATCTGGTACGGCGGGAACTGGCGCAACATGCCTTCGGGCGTGATCTTGTAGGCCTGCCACTCCCTGCCGTCGAGCATCACGTAGAGAAAGCCCTGGCGCAGAATGCGCGGCTGCTCCAGCCGCATGCGCACGGCCTTGACCTCAGAACCGCGGTTCAGCGGCAGCGCCTGGGTGTACCAGGGCTCCGGAGCATAGGCAGCGCGCAGGGGCAGGATCGGCAGGCCGCTGCGCTGGCAGACCCGACAGATGCCAGGGTCCAGCGGGTTGGCTTCGTTGCAGGCAATGTCGATGCAGAGGCCGAAATCAAAACGGTTATCGGAATTCATGAGTAGTCCTTCGCGCGGGGCAAATCGGCAACGATGCGTCTCCAATGGGCTTCGCTGTAGCTGCTTGAAAAATGACTTTGCAAATCAAGCTTGCCGGCGCTCGCCTGGGCGATGAGGTGCTTGATATCCGGGTGCTGCGGCAGATGGGGGTGCATGAGCACGCGGTACAGGCTGAGGGCGATCAGGTCGCGACTGTTGCGAAGCCCAAGCCTGTGGGCATCACGAATCAGCTGGAAAGCGTGCGCGGCGGCATAGGTCGGCAGGCCGGAAGAGCCCGTCCAGCGCCACGGGGCGAAGCGAGGAGGTTGTCGCAGGGCCTGGCGCCAAACGGCCAGGAACCGGTTGATCACAGGCGCCAGTTGCTGGCTTTCCCTGGCATCCTGGGGAAGCCCGGGAGCGCCAGAACTGCTGGTGCCACGCACGATGGTATAGCCCTCCCAACTGAGCGGAAGAAGCCATAACCGGACCGGGCCCAGCAATTGACCTGCCTGCGTGCGCATCGTGGCAAACAACAGCTCCAGCCTCAGCGGCTCGAACCAGGGCGAGATTTTCCCGTCCTTGGCGGAGGCGGTACTGCATCGGGCCGCGATGTGGGTGGCGATGACATCAAGCGGCTGCGGGCTGAACAACCAGCCACAGATATATCGCTCGTTGTAGGCAAGATCCCGTGCGGCATAGTCGGCACTGAGCGTCAGATAGAGTTCTGGCACCGCCTCGCCCGGCATCGCCAGTTGAATCAGCGCGGGGCATCGATCCGGAGCATGGGCCAGGTCCGGCCGCAGCACGCGTGTAACGGCAGCGTCGCCCAGCGACTGGATCAGGGACGGCACGCTGAGCGGATGATCGAAGGCGCATTCGGCCAGCCCGCTCACCAGCAGATAGACATGGTCGTCCGGTGCACGGTGCTGCTCGACAACCCCCATGACGGTTTCGCCTGTCATGAGCTTTGCTCCTCGCACTGCGTGCCCCGTGTTTGCGCGACCTCGCTTGCCAGCGTCAGGCTGTTACCGCCCCCTCCGCCTGTCTTGGTCGCCGGCCCCTTGAGCGTGATCGCGATGCCATCCAGCGTGATACCCGCGCCATCGATACGCAGCGTGCCGCCGGGGCCCTTGATGACAAACGCGTCGGCAGCGTGGATTTCATACACCTTGGTGTGCTGCGTAATGCTCTGGCCGGCCTTCAACGTGACATCCCCTTGCACCTGCTGGTCCAGATGCCCGCCAATCTCCACCCGCTGATTGGCCGCGGTCTTGTCCAGGCGGTCATTGCCGACCTGTTCGGTACGGTCCTGGGCCGTGGTGATGGTGTGATGGCGACCAATGCTCAACTCGTCGTCCTGGCCGATCTGATGCCGCCGGTTCACGCCGATGACCACCTGCTCGTGATTGCCCACGGTGTCCTTGCGGTCGTGGCCGATGGTCAGGGTTTCGTCGTTCTCGACCTGCTCGCTGCGGTCATGGCCGACGAAGGTGGTCTCGTCATTCCTGACCACATTGTTCTGGTCCTTCTGCGCATGGATGAATACCTCTTCCTGCCCGGCCTCATCCTCGAAACGCAGCTCGTTGAAGCCATTTCCCTTGTGGGTCTGGCTCTTCAGGGTCATCCGCGTTTTGTGCTTCGGCAGTTCGTAGGGCGGCCGCTGCAGGGCATTGAAGCCTCGGCCGGTGATAACCGGTTGGTCCGGGTCACCGTCGAAGTTGCTGACGATCACTTCCTGGCCAATACGCGGAATCGCCATATGGCCCCAAAGCGCGCCGGCGATGTTCTGCGAGACGCGGATCCAGCAGGAGCTGTGTTCGTCCTCGTTACCCTCGCGGTCCCACGGGAACTGCACCTTCACCCGGCCGAATTCGTCGCAGTAGATTTCCTCTCCGGGCGGGCCAACTACTTTCGCCGGCTGCGGGCCGTCAATACGTGGTTTGGGCAACGCCTCGGCGCGCCATTCGGCATCGTCTGGCACCAGAGTGGCGACGCAGTTGTAGTGGGTGCCCTGGGCAGCGTCGGCGCTGTCCTCGCCCTGGCTGACGTATTGCTTGCCGCGGTGCTCCAGGCGTATCGGGCGCCAGCCGCGATTCAGGTCTTCGCGCGGGTGGCCGACGAGGTCGAAATAGATGCCCGGCACCAGCCGCGCGTCGTCACCTTCGGTGATGACCTGACAGGCCTCGCCGCGCAGTCCGCGCAGGCGATCACGGGTGAAGGCCTCGCCCACTTCGCCCTTGTAGCGGCCGGGATAGTCGTAACGCTCGTAGCTCCTGGCCTGGTGCGCCAGGTCGGTGGCTTCGCGCCGGGTTTGCTGGTTGTACAGCGGGTTCTTGAAGCTGTAGTCGCGCTGGGTCTGGCGGGCGCTGCGCACGTTTTCGGTGTAGGTAAAGTTGTGCAGCGCCGGACCCGGACGATCGCCGCCGGGTTTGGGGTTGTATTCGACCGGCGGGCCGGGCTGCTTGCCGAAGATCCACAGGCGGTCGCAATGGACCAGGCGGTGGCCTTCGGCGCTGTGCAGGAAACCGTAGAAAAAGCCTTCCTCGCGCATGATGCGTTCGACGAAGTGGTAGTCGGTGTCGCCGGCCTGCACGCAGTATTCCCGCGTTTCATGGGCGTTGGTGATGCGTTGTTCGTAGTCCAGAGCGAGGGCGTGTTTCTTCAGCATCGCGGTGGCGATGTCGGGTACGGTGAGGGTCTGGAAAATGCGCCAGTCCGAGGCCAGTCGCAGGCGGGCCAGGCGCGGCTCGACGACAGCGCGGTAGCGGGTGCGGCGAAAGCCTGTCGCGCCTTGCTGGAACGAGCTGACCGATCCGTGCACATAGCGCACGGGCTGGCCGCCTTGCCAGAGGGTGAGCAGCGCCGGACGGTCGAGGACCTGGCCGAAGTCGACGGCGGGGTTGGCGCAGCTCAGGTCTATGTCGAGGCGGAAGGTCTCGGAAAGACCTTCGGTGAGGTGGAATTCGACGACCTCGAAGTCGTCGGGACCGGCAGTAAAGGTGAAGCGCAGGTCGGATTGGGCGGGCATGCAGTGCTCCCTGTAACTACGCGCCCAACGCCAGATTCAGCGCCGGATCACATGTGGACAGGTTCCACCATGAGCAGGACCACACAGGTGGTGGCCGCTGGGCATGGGATCCTTGAGGAAGAAATTCCGCGAGGATCCTGAATGCTGGTCAGCGGCGGGTATATAGGAAAATTCCCTGTTAAATGGATGAAATGGCTGCGCTTTGGAGGCGCGAGCTGTGTTGCGGGTCAGTCGGGGATGGCTGCCGGCTCGAACGCATTGGGCCGACGCGACAACAGCACCAGACCCAACGCACCAATCGCCATGAACCACGGCAACGCATGACCGCTGACCCACTGGCTGCCCGCCCCCGCGGCCAGCGGCCCGATCAGGCAACCAATGCCCCAGAGCTGCGCCACATGGGCGTTGGCGCGCACCAGCGCATCGTCGCGGAAGCGCTCGCCGATCAGGATCAGCGACAGGGTGAACAAGCCGCCGGCGCTGGCGCCGAACAACACCCAAACCGGCCAGATCAGCGGCGTCTGCAACAGCAGCGGAATGGCGATGCTGGACAACGCCAGGGTCAACGCGCAGCCACTGAACAAGGTGCGCCGGGAGATGCGGTCGGCCAGCGCGCCGATCGGCAGTTGCAGCACGGCGTCGCCCACCACCACGATGCTGACCATGAACAGCGCGACCTCGGCGGTGAAACCCTGTTGTAGGCAGTACACCGGCAACAGCGTCAGAATCATCGCCTCAAACGCGGCGAACAGAGCAATGGCCCAGGCGATCACCGGCAGGTTGTGGCAGAAGCCGAACAGGTCGCGGAACGTCACCGCACCGGCCTCGGTACTCGGCGCGCCACTGCGTCCGAACAGCAACAGCGGCGACACCAACAGCAAGCCGACGCCGATCCAGAAGCCGAGGTCATTCTCCGAACCGACCACGCCGAGCAACAGCGGCCCGGCGAGCTGACTCAAGGCATAACTGCTGCCGTACAGCGCCACCAGCCGCCCGCGCCATTGCTCCACCACCAACTGGTTGATCCAGCTTTCGCCGAGAATGAACACGATGGTCAGCACCACGCCGATCAGCAGGCGCAGCACCAGCCACACCGGATAGCTGGGCAACAGCCCCAGCGCACCGATCGACAGCGCGCCGGCCCACAGACACAAGCGCATCAGCCCCGGCGTGCCGAAGTAGGCCGCCAACCGGCTGGACAGGCTGGCACCCAGCAGCACACCAATGGCCGGCATCGCCGCCATCACGCCGATGGCGAAGCTGCCGTAGCCCCAGCTTTCCAGGCGCAAGGACACCAGCGGCATGCTGACGCCCAGCGCCAGGCCGACGCTGAGCACCGCCGCCAACACGGCGAAGTAAGTCCCCCAACGCATTTCACCCTCCTCGTAGATTTTCAGACGGCACAGACGACACAGCCGGGCCTGCTTTGCGGCAGGCCCGGCTGTGCGACCGGATCGGACGGGCGCGGCTCAAGGCCGCGCCTGTGCTGTTACAGCTTGATCCAGGTGGCTTTCAGCTCGGTGTACTTTTCCAGCGCGTGCAGCGACTTGTCGCGGCCGTTGCCCGACTGCTTGAAGCCACCGAACGGCGCGGTCATGTCGCCACCGTCGTACTGGTTGACCCAGACGCTGCCGGCGCGCAGCGCCTTGGCGGTCTGGTGGGCCTTGGTGATGTTCGCGGTCCACACACCGGCGGCCAGGCCGTACTGGGTGTCGTTGGCGATGGCGATGGCTTCCTCGACGGTGTCGAAGGTGATGACCGACAGCACTGGGCCGAAGATCTCTTCCTTGGCGATACGCATGGCGTTGTTCACGCCATCGAAGATGGTCGGCTCGACATAAGTGCCGCCGGTTTCTTCAAGGATGCGCTTGCCGCCCGCCACCAGCTTGGCGCCGTCGGCGTGGGCCGATTCGATGTAGCCGAGCACGGTGTTCATCTGCTGGGTGTCCACCAGCGCGCCGACGGTAGTCGCCGGGTCCAGTGGGTTGCCCGGTTTCCAGGCCTTCAGCGCTTCCAGCACCATCGGCAGGAACTGGTCCTTGATCGAACGCTCCACCAGCAGGCGCGAGCCGGCGGTGCAGACTTCGCCCTGGTTGAATGCGATGGCGCTGGCGGCAGCTTCAGCAGCAGCTTTCAGGTCCGGGGCGTCAGCGAAGACGATGTTCGGGCTCTTGCCGCCGGCTTCCATCCAGACGCGCTTCATGTTCGATTCGCCAGCGTAAATCATCAGTTGCTTGGCGATCTTGGTCGAACCGGTGAACACCAGGGTATCGACGTCCATGTGCAGGGCCAGGGCCTTGCCGACGGTGTGACCGAAGCCTGGCAGCACGTTCAGCACGCCAGCCGGGATACCGGCATCTACCGCCAGTTGGGCGATGCGGATGGCAGTCAGCGGGGATTTTTCGGACGGCTTGAGGATCACCGAGTTACCGGTGGCCAGGGCCGGGCCGAGTTTCCAGCAGGCCATCAGTAGCGGGAAGTTCCACGGCACGATGGCGGCGACAACGCCCACGGGCTCACGGGTCACCAGGCCAAGCTGGTCATGCGCGGTCGGCGCGACTTCGTCGTAGACCTTGTCGATGGCTTCGCCGTTCCAGGCCAGCGCGTTGGCGGCGGCCGGGATGTCGATGGTCGACGAATCGCCGATCGGCTTGCCCATGTCCAGGGTTTCCAGCAGCGCCAGCTCTTCCACGTTCTGCTTGAGCAGGTTGGCGAAGCGGATCAGGGTGGCCTTGCGCTTGGCCGGCGCCATGCGCGACCAGGCACCGGAGTTGAAGGTGGCGCGGGCGTTTTCCACGGCGCGCTGGGCATCGGCTTCATCGCAGCTGGCGATGTGCGCCAGGAGGCGTCCGTCGACCGGGCTGGAGCACTCGAACGTCGCGTTCGAGACAGCGGCGGTGTATTCACCATTGATGAAAGCACGGCCTTCGATCTTCAGTTGCTGGGCACGTTGTTCCCAGTCCGCACGCGTCAGGGTGGTCATACCAAACTCCTCCTGTTGTAGAGATGCAGCGCGGCACGTGAGGTCGGCGACGCTGTCAGAAAATTCTGCTGGAGCGGTCATCGCTCTACAGCATTCGACACCCTAAACTACTGACACACGAATTATCAATATATTTGACACTTTGCCGATAAATGCTTAGTGATGTTCAATTTATTTAACAATAAGGCGAGCCGCTTCATGAATATCCAGCAGATTGTCGATTTTTCCCACGCCCTGACCGAAGTCGAACGCTACCGCCCCGCCGCCGAAAAGGTGCTCAAGGGCGACCCCGAGCAGGCGGTCTACAACCATTACGCCAGCCCGTGTGGCCAATTTGCTGCTGGCGTGTGGGAAGGTGCGGAGGGGCAATGGACCGTCAACTACACCGAACACGAATACTGCGAAATCGTTTATGGCGTCTCGGTCCTGCGCGACGAACAGGGCCAGGCCAAGACGCTGCGGGCCGGTGATCGCTTCGTGATTCCCGCCGGCTTCAAAGGCACCTGGGAAGTGCTCGAGCCGTGCCGCAAGATCTACGTGATGTTCGAGCAGAAATAGATAACTACCGCCGGGCACACCTGAGGCGAGAGGAGCATGACGCGGTCCACCCGGACATCGACCCTACAAGGAAGACGCGTCATGACCAATGAAGAAGTTCTGGTAGTGCTCAACGATCTGATCGGCACCGCCTACGCCAAGAGCACCAAGGCACAGATCGGCGAACTGACCGGCCGCACTCGCATCGTTGCCCCGGGAGAAGCGACCACCCTGGACTACGATCTCGGCCGTATCCATATCCTCACCGGTGGCAACGGCCTGATCGAAGGTTTCAATTTCGGTTGAGCGCCCTGAAATGAAAAACGCCCGGCACTGCGCCGGGCGTTTTTTTGCTGACCATAAAAAAAGCCCGTATCCGGGGATACGGGCTTTTTCTGAAAACCAGACCAATTACTTGATCTTGGCTTCCTTGTACGTCACGTGCTTACGGACGACCGGATCGTATTTCTTGATCTCGATCTTGTCCGGAGTAGTGCGTTTGTTCTTGTCGGTGGTGTAGAAGTGGCCAGTACCAGCGCTCGACACCAAACGGATCAATTCACGCATGACTTTCTCCCTTAAACCTTGATGCCGTTACGGCGAATTTCGACCAGAACGACGTCAATGCCGCGCTTGTCGATGATACGCATGCCCTTGGCGGAAACGCGCAGACGCACGAAACGCTTCTCGGACTCGACCCAGAAGCGATGATGCTGCAGGTTCGGCAGGAAACGACGACGGGTTTTGTTGTTTGCGTGGGAAATATTGTTCCCGGTTACTGGACCCTTACCAGTAACTTGACAGACTCTCGACATGCCTCAGCCCTCTAAAACCACATGCCCAACCCGGCATGGGTTGGCCGCTTAATCTCTCAGTCTTTGGCGCCAGGCGCCGTGATTCTTCGGGGTCTTACCGGCTACACCCGAGGATGCTACACACCGGGCCCCTAGAAAAGAGCGCTGCTTTATACCAGAAACACCAGAGCACAACAACACAAGATGTGAATTGCCCTCCCCGCTCCCGGGCCCGTCCTGCAAGGTACAAGGCCTGCGGGGCAGACAACCGCTCGTCGCGAAACTGCTGAAAAATCAGTTGGCGTTTGTAATCCAGCGCACTAGGGTAGGACTTTTCCAAACTGCACAGGCAGATGGGCCATCGTTCAGCCTGAGGAATTCCTATGCGTCCCGCCGTTCTACCCCTGTTGTTCGCCGCCCTGCTCGGCCCCGCCGCGGCACAGGCCGCCGCCCTCAGCGTGTGCACCGAGGCCAGTCCGGAAGGATTCGATGTGGTCCAGTACAACGCGCTGACCACCACCAACGCCTCCGCCGACGTGCTGATGAACCGCCTGGTGGAGTTCGATGCGGCCGCCGGCAAGGTCGTACCGAGCCTGGCCGAAAGCTGGACCGTCTCCCCCGATGGCCTGGTCTACGAGTTCAAGCTGCGCCCGGAAGTGAAATTCCACACCACCGCGTACTTCAAGCCCAGCCGCAGCCTGAACGCCGACGACGTGCTGTTCAGCTTCCAGCGCATGCTCTACCCCGCGCACTCGTGGCACAAGATCGCCCAGAGTGGTTTTCCTCACGCCCAGTCCCTGCAGCTGCCTGACCTGATCAAGCAGGTCGAGGCGCCGGACCCGCTGAGCGTGCGCTTCACCCTGAGCCACCCGGACGCGACCTTCCTCGCCACCCTGAGCATGGGCTTCGCCTCGATCTACCCGGCCGAATACGCCGATCAGCTGCTCAAGGCCGGTACCCCGGAGAAGCTCAACAGCCAGCCGATCGGCACCGGGCCCTTCGTCTTCACCCGTTTCCAGAAAGACGCCAGCATCCGCTACAAGGCCAACCCGGACTATTTCGCCGGCAAGCCCACCGTCGACCCGCTGATCTTCGCTATCACCCCGGACGCCAACGTGCGCCTGCAAAAATTGCGGCGCAACGAATGCCAGATCGCCCTCTCGCCCAAGCCGCTGGACATCGCCGCGGCGGCTGGCGATGCGACCCTGAAGGTCGAAAAAACCGAAGCCTTCATGACCGCCTTCGTCGCCATCAACAGCCAGCATCCGCCGCTGGACAAGCCCGAAGTACGCCAGGCAATCAACCTCGCCTTCGACAAGGACAGCTACCTCAAGGCCGTGTTCGAAGGCACCGCCGTGGCCGCCAACGGGCCCTTCCCGCCCAATACCTGGAGCTACGATAAAACGCTGCCCGGCTACCCGACCGACCTCGCCAAAGCCCAGGAGCTGTTGAAGAAAGCCGGCCTGCCCGACGGCTTCAGCACCACCATCTGGACCCGCCCGTCGGGCAGCCTGCTCAACCCCAACCCGAGCCTGGGCGCGCAATTGCTGCAGGCGGACCTGGCGAAGATCGGTATCAAGGCCGAAATCCGCGTGATCGAGTGGGGCGAGCTGATTCGTCGGGCCAAGGCCGGCGAACATGATTTGCTGTTCATGGGCTGGGCCGGTGACAACGGCGACCCGGACAACTTCCTCAGCCCGCAATTCTCCTGTGCGGCAGTCACGTCCGGGACCAACTTCGCCCGCTATTGCGACCCGCGCCTGGATCAGTTGATCAGTGCCGGCAAGACCACCAGCGACCAGAGCGTGCGCAGCCGGCTTTACCAGCAGGCCCAGGCGCAGATCCAGCAACAGGCGCTGTGGCTGCCGCTGGCGCACCCCACCGCCGCGGTGCTGATGCGTAGCGGCGTGGAAGGCTACAAGGTCAGCCCGTTCGGTCGTCAGGACTTTTCCGGGGTCAAGGTGGATCGCTGAAGAAGCAGCCGTGCTCGCGCATCGACAGCGGTTCGCCGTCGCCGATGATGAAGTGGTCGAGCACGCGCACATCGATCATCTCGAGCGCGTCCCTCAGCCGCTGGGTCAGGCGAATGTCGGCCTGACTCGGCTCGGGATTTCCGGAGGGGTGGTTGTGGCATTTATGTTATATGTTCAGAAACGTTGCAGAGCTGGAGCTACTGATGCCAGACGTCCCTATCTGCGAAATTCGAATTATCCGGACTGCCTCAGGCCTCCGGCCGTACCTCCTGGTGGAGGGCATTCCAGTGATCCTTGCAAACCTCTGGGCAGAGGATTTGCTTCACAAATCACGTCCCAATACTGTCGAGAACTACCTACGTGACGTTGGTATTGCGTATGAGTGGGCTCTCAGCCGAGGCTCCCCCCTAGAGGGAAAACTTGAGCGTTTGATGGTCTTCAGTTCAACGGAGCTGACATCGCTAGCCGAATCCCTCTGCTCCACCAAACGAGGCGCGGGAGCGAGCCAATCGACATGCGCACGACGGTTCGAAGCGATTAAATCATTCATAGATTTCTCCTTTGAGCATTACGCAGAACTCAATCGACTAAGCCTACTTGAGCAGTATCAAGCGGAAAAAAACAAAGCCAAAAATCTCAGAAACCTACAAAAAAAAGTTACTAAAATCTCGCAACAATCAGAACCGCCGCTGCCTGCTACTCCGCTAGATTCCGAGGCACAAGCGTTACTTCGACGCGTACTAATTCCGAATAGCTTTAGAAATCCGTTCAAGAGCGCACAAATACAGACCCGTAATCAATGCTTGGTCATGGTGATGATTGAAACGCTTGCCAGGCGTGGAGAGCTAGTTCTAATAGAGATTGATGATATTGATCTTGGACCCTCCCCTACAATCCGTATAAAGCGTCCCAGCGATATCAACAGAGAGCGAAGAAAAGACGGTGCAAGCCTTAAGACACGAGGACGAATCGTCCCCATAACCAAATCGCTAGCAGCGCTCCTGAAGGAATATATTTCTGAACATCGGCTTAAGCTTATCAGACCGAAAAGGCCCTGTACTGCACTCTTCGTGAGCTCCCGCGATGGACGGCGGCTGTCTGCACGAACCGTAAATACAATTCTTCGAGTCACCGCAGCCAGCCTCGGAGCGCCAAATTTCAATACACGAATTCATCCGCATGGATTGCGAGCGACAGGTGCAAATGTAGCCCGTAAAAAAATGGAAAATAGCGGTGCCATGAGCATAAATGTCAAGGACTCCTTGGCGTACCTTGGAGGATGGAGTACAAGCAGCGAAAGCGTTGAACTTTACTCTCGGCAAGCAATATCTGATCGCCTAGGGGAAATCATCAGAAAGTCCGACGACAAAAACTCGTGGGAGAGTAACGATGGCTAGCTTCTCGCCGACTGGGTTGATTACCGAAATTGAAGATCTATTCGGCATTGAGGCTGACGCCTTCCCTCTCGTGGTTAAATCAACATTTGGTCAAGCCATAACAATTCGTAACGAAACTAAGTGGCTTGATAAGTTAACGATAGAGAAGATCGGATGCGCTCCGATGAATATAGCATGGGGCGGCTCTCTACACACCAATTTGTTAGTTGAATGGCTACTCAGGGGATGGTTCATAGATCGAATACAAACCCACATCGACCTTAGACCACTGATTCTTACCCAGCGGCTTCTGGCCGCGCATAAATTCGCTGAAGGTGACGCAGAGACAATTGGGTATGAAATATCTTCATATGCTTTACGTGAATGCATTCGCCTAAAATCGTTAAACCGTAACGATGAATTAGTAGCGCTTCGAGTATTTTATCGATGGTGTTTGGATGAAGACGTCTCGGGCTTCAACGAGCACGACCACCTTGAACTGTCTCAACTTTCAATAAAGGCATTTGACAACAGACACTTGGTTACAATGCGAGACGACGACTTGGGCCCATTCACTAGGGTACAACTCACGCACATCGAGATGCATCTCTCCAGCAATCAGTTCGTGACTCATACTCAGCGCACACTTTTTCTTCTTTGCCGCGATTGGGGCATACGCCCTATACAGCTAGCTCTAATGCAAGTTACCGATTTCGGAATTGATGAAAATGGCCCATTTGTCAGAGTGCCAAGCGTGAAAGGTATTCGTCGCTCAAGGCTGAGGAGGCATCCGAGCAATTTAGTAAAGCGCTATATCTCCGACGATACTGCAGAGGCTGTAAGGCTTCAGTGCGCCTTAGCTGAGAACAAATGCAATGCCGCATCCGAAAGCATTAATGCGTTATGTGCCAAACATGGCATAAACACTCCCGCTTTAGCTACCCCATTGTTCCCCTCAACCTACAAAACGGAAAGCCGTTTCTTACGATTTCTAACCAACCCCAAACTTACGCCATTCATTTTTCACCTTGATAACAGCCGTATAAGTTACGAATTCAAATCGCTCACGTGGGCGCTTCGGTTGTTAGACCCTCACCGCCCCTCACAAGAAACTGCGCCCCTCATGCGGGTCTCGGCGTACAGGCTGCGCCGAACCAAAGCTACTTCAATGGTGCTGTCCGGAGCATCCCCTGAAGAGGTAGCGGAGGCGCTAGACCATTCAAACCTTGGATCGATCAAGCACTATTTTCGCTACAATCTTGAACTCCAAGAATTCATAAATACAACTCACATGGCAAGCCCGGAGATCAATGCCGCGGTGCAAATTTGGTCTGGAAAATTCTCGGAAGAAGTAACTGACAGATCTATACTAACAGCGATAAGCGGAATAGGGTCATGCAGCTCCAATGAGCCATGCCCTTTCCATCCTACGGTGACGTGCTATGCATGCTCAAAGTTCCGACCTAGCCGTCATGCGAATCATGAAGCAGCTCTGGCTGACATTACCAGATTCCAACAGATGCTCGGAAGTAATTCTACTGGCGCTATGGCTCAGCAGGTCGAAGCAGCAATTCATGGCGCCAAGTCAGTGATAATCGCCGTGAAGGAGCTATAGAATTGAGCGTATCTATGGTAGTTCTGGAAAACCGTTACGACCTTGCAGAGAAACAATTCAATGATCTTAAGTCATGCGGATTAGTGTCAGGGGAGTTCGAGGGAAAGGCATGGCAGTATAACTCAAAAAACATCCCCTTCACTTCACTCGACCCTCTCCACAGATGGTTCCAAGATCAACCATCTCTTCCAAATGTGATTGGCAAGCTCGCTCGCTGCTTTATAGTTAAAGAGATACTTATGCAGCCTTCAGCGACTCTGATTATCGGGCGAATGGCATCGATCAGACACTTATCCTCTATAATGGATAGCCAGAACGTTGAATGGAGCAACATAACGCGGAAAGTCTTTGACAGTACCGTAGATTCCTTCAAAAAAAACTTTTCGAAAGCTACCACTTATAATAGATCGAATGCACTCAAAGCGTTTCTAAATTTTCTTAACCAGCTAAAAATCACGATCAACGGAGTTCAACTCAGATTTCTAGACCGGTTCATCAAGTGGGAACCTGGGATTCCAAATCCCATTCACAGCGCATTAGAACTTACATCAGAAGATTTTAAAAAAAGAGAAGAAAACCTTTACGTTTCTGACTTACACAAGGGGATCGCACAAGCAAGGTGGATCATCAAAAATTCTCCAAATCTTGAGCCAAATCAGGGGTTTGATAGGATTCGCCTAGAATCGTTATGCTTCGGCATGGCTCTTGGTTTGAGGGTTGGTGAAATAGCAAATCTACCAGCGAACTGCCTTATCCAAGACTGTGACACTCATACAACATTTGTCCGGGTACCTGTTGAAAAAAACCTCATACCCAGCGCCGTACCAGTTGCAGACTTGTGGAGCGCCCCGATCAAAGAAGCCTATGAATATTTGCTGGAATGCTGCCAGGGCGCTAGGGATCGCGCACTTGATATTGAATCAAATGGTTTTTCCTTTATAGAAAAAGCTTTAGCTATCCACCGAAACATTCACCCTCTCGACCCCGGCACCTTGGATCAAATCTCATCGCTTGGCCTACCTGTGGAGCAACATTATTTATTGGAAGAAATATCCGAGTGCTTTCCTATATCCAAGAAGGAGCTTTGTAGAGGAGGACGATTTTACAACTGCAGTGTTGAACTCCCCAGAGTAACGGCTGCACGATTTTCGGTTTGGATAGATGAGCGAATACTTAAGTGGGACTGGTCTAACTATCTTAACGAGTTCAAGAAAAATTGTTACAGCGTTTCAGTTCTTGATATAGGAATACACACAAATTCCTCGAAAGCTTCTATAAGCAAAAGCAAATGGTTTATTGACCAGCTCCGCATTTTCCTTAAAGGGATGGTCCAACGTGGGCTCTTCAAAGCTGGTAATAAACCTTCAGACACTCAACTACTCGACATCAAGAGAGAGTGGAAGCGCATTAGAGAGGTCATGCTTTCAAAAAGAGGAGTCGGAGCCGGAGTTCCATCCTTGGTCATCGATATTCGACTATTCAAGCGCGCTTTAGAAAAAAAATACAGATTTCACTTGCAGCGCCATTTCGAAGAGCAATTTACAATGCCCGACGATGGCGAAGACGCACCTTACCATGCGAAGTACACAAGCAAAGGTTACCCTAGCAAACTTAGTGACAATCTGATTGTTGTTTGGGAAAACCAATTTAACTCGGTATCTGAGCAAGGCATAATTCCGCGACCACTCTTCAGAGCCGACCTCTACAACTATCTCAGTGCAAACTCTGCAAAGAGTACAGTTTTTCAGAGGCTTGATTTGAGGCGCCAAGACGGAGAGATATTTTCAATCTCCCCTCACCAAATTCGTCGCTGGGTTACCACGGCAATTCTTCGCGCCGGCCCCTCTGAAACAGCTGTGGACCTCTGGATGGGGCGCACCCCGCGCCAGAGTCGGCAATACGACTATCGTACCGCAAAGGAGCGGGCAGAATACGTGAGGTCTTTATACCTAACCGATGATCCTCCAGCAGACTTCTTGGGAAAACTGGTCATCCGATGGCGGGAAGAGTCAATAGCTGACGACCTAATCGAAGAAATGATCATAGAGAAACTAAGCATTCTGAATTTGACGCCCTGGGGCGGATGTTCACGTGAGCTTTATGTAAGCCCTTGCGACAAAGGCTTGATGTGCATTAGAGGCTTTGGTACAGACGCCGGATGTAAATCATTCCACCTTAATCCTGATGATTTAGAAGCAAAAGCCGCAATCGATAGCTTATTAAGTGAATACGAGAGAATCTTTAAGGTAATCTTTAACAACGTAGCCGATATCACATCTAACATCAGATCCGAACTCGACAACACTCAAGCATTTGACCAACACGTTTTGTTTGTTACTGACATGATTGCTAGTTGCAAGGCTGCCTTAGAAGTTTACTTAAAAATTAAGAAGGCCCCGTTATGAAACAAGAGAAAAAATGGAAAGAGCAAGCATTTGCTATCCTCGCTCAGTATAAAGACGGACGGATTCAAGGACCACTCACGCAGACTGGCCTTGCCCAGCAGGTCGCTGTAAGTAGGCAAACACTATGGCGAGATGAGGAGATCCGGTCATTATATGCGGTCACCCAGACCCATTTGAAGGATGCAAAAAATTCCAGGCGGAAGAATAGTAATGCCAGAATTTTTGCCCTCGAGGCACAGTTGGAAAAAGCGCGAACGGAAAATAATCAGTTGATACAAACGATCGTCAAAGCCGCTCAACTAATGACAGAGAACGCGATTGACCCGAGACGGTATTTTGAAGATGTCACGACTGATAAACCCCCCACTTCTGCAGGAAAAATTCTTTGAATAAACAACGCCAAGTGCAATCGTCGTTTTTACGGGTGCTGTTGCATCCTCAATTTGCCTTAAATAGATCGTCGATTGACGCGCGTGAGAGCTCTTCAGCCGACTCCTTCCCCTCGGAGTAGTGATTGGCCAGGTAGTCTGAGCGATCACGACGTAACTAAGTGAACCTCCCCAGCTCCTCCATTACGTCAACGACACGGTCGTAATACGCCGAGGGCTTCATGCGGCCCGCCTTGTCGAACTCCAAGTAGGCCTTGGGCACGGACAATTGGTTGGCGATGGTGAACATGCGCATCCAGCGGCGCAGGACACGCAACTGGTTGACCACGTCGAACGACTGCGAGCCGCCGCAGACCTGTGTCACCGCCGTCGTCTCGCCTGCGTCCATGGTCAATGGGATCCAGTCGATCTGCGACCTGAACACGCCACCCATTGCCCCGTGACGCTCTGACGAACACCAAACCATGCCTTCCGATCACAGCACTAGGTCGCGCAGTTCTGAATCTGCGGGGAAAATCGTTGTTCAAGATATGGCCGGGCTGAGGTTTGACTGGATGCCCATTGGCTCATCCAGACAACTCAAAATGGATCCGGCCCCTCTTCAACACCGGTGAATGTTATTTCCCGGGGCTCACTTTCGTGTTGCCACCCTAAGAGATAATGCACCCACTGATAATCACCTTGATGTCGATCAGCGACGAGTAACAGCGCCCACCCCGCGAGCAGGAGTCGGTTGGCGTTTTCTTCACTGCGCGTGCTGATCAGCTTCGTCGTCTTTTCAATGCTCAAGCGTGGCTACCTCAGGATGGAGAGTGCGATCGAGCCCATAACCGGACTACACGCAAACGCTACGACCAATCATAGTCTGGCAGTGGATTTACGACTCCTAACCCCCGACTTCAGCACAGAGCACCTAGTTTCGAGCGATGCGAATGACTGGTCAGATCGAATCCAATTGGGTGGTTACGTCGAATGCAAACAGCTGGTCAAGTCAATGCAATTACCCACCAATCACCTCGCACGGTCTAAAAACAGGATCCTGGTGATGGCTCAGATGATGTGATCATCAAGTTACTGCCAGACGGCGGCTGACCATCAGGTGCATGGTAACGTCAGTTCAAACTCCAATCCTCCATGGGCGGGGTTGCGAACAGCTAAAGAACTGCCGTGAGCTGTGCAGATGGCTAACGCAATGGACTGAATCGCCCCGGGTTTTGTAGACACCTCCAAGCCTCATAATAAGGCCCAGTTAGGAGGTGCCATGAGTCGGGATCCCTGTCGTGGACCACACTTGAAGGTCATTCGCAGTTTTGCAGTTGGGTGTTTTTTCTCCATCCCCGCAGATTCATAGCGCACAGACAGAGCTGCAAGATGATCAGAGCCCAGGCTTCTGCCTGCCATCCCCAAACACTCCAAAGCACGTTGCTGACAATAAAGCAGCAGAAGCCGACCTTCCTCCTTCCTGGGCGACGTGAGCCTATGCACCACGCTGCCAGCACCGTCATCACCATGGCTGGCCATTCAAGAAACCCAATCCAGTAAGTCATGCCCTACCTAATCGCTGTTGCGGTTTGAACAAGAAATACCTGCCGGCCCGGTGCGGGCCAGCAGGCCATGCTGTGTCAGGCAGCTCGTTGCTCCCCCTTGAGCAGCTTCTTCTGCGCCTCCATGGCTCGGCCCAGTTCCTCAAGTGCTTTTTTGCCCAACAACTTCTTGGCGGTAGGGAAGAACTCGCTTTCTTCCTCCTCGATATGGTGCTCCAGCAACTCTTTCATGACCTTTACACGGCCTGCGAACTCGACGGTTCCGGTTTCGGTATGCAGCAGATCAGGGAGCACCAGGGAGTCAACGGTTCGGTGCTCCTCCTTTGCCTCGTAGTACATTTTCGCTTCTTCTCTGCCACCTGCTTGCTTGATGGCCGGGTACAAAATCTCTTCCTCAAGAGCGGTATGGATCTGCAGCTCATGCTCGATGCGATGAAGTAAATCAGCGCGTTTCTTTACCGCGCGCTCTGTGGTGTTAGAGAGATCTTCGAGCAGCTTCTTCACCAGTTTGTGGTCTTGAACCAGTAGGTCAATTGCATTCATTGAATCACCTCATCACGGGCTAAACATAGGTTTTAGCCTATGGTTGAGTTGCTCTTTGTCAGCTGGGTTCCACTCCGTTGATGGCTGGCACTGCCGATGGTGAGCAAACGAGTTGCATTCGTGCAGGTGATCGCAGCAAAGCGCGTTGCGGCAGGACTGCGCAAAGGTTTTTCACGCCGCTGAGTGCGACGATGGCCGGGCCTGACTCATCGCATTTGCGCCGATCATCCCCTTCATCAGCCTTCGCCTGAACTTACCCGGCGCTGAGAGTTCATCTGCATAAGGGTCGCAATCGCTCAGCCAGGCGGCCATTTCAAGTGTAGGGAGAGACAGCCATGAGTGAGCCTGTGACGTACTTTTGGATTGCCCTGGCGGCAATTATCCTATTGGTGGACCTGTGGGCGATCGTCAGTGTGTTCCGCAGTGACAAAACAGATTCCACCAAGGCGATGTGGGCTTTAATACTGGTTGTGTTGCCCGTTGTTGGACTCGCGATTTGGGGAGTGGCGGGTCCCCGCGGGATAAAGCGTGGAACCGGGCCGACGTCGAAGGAGCACAGTAAAGGTTAGCTCCGCGCCGGTTGTGAAATCGATTCGGATTCGAATCCGGGGCACTCGATCGAATGCATGTCGTTCCATCAGTGCCTGGTCGCTTGGGCTGCTCCAAGCACGCCGGACTGGTAGGCTGAGATCGCTTGGAAAAGGCTTTCAGCCTCAAGCCGCAGGCGTTCGATATTCTCGGCTGAAGATCCATTAGATTTGGCTTCGTGGTATCGACGCAGGGCTTCTGTCGCCTTCTTGGTCAAAGGCTCTAAGGAAACCAGAGCCTCGCTGAGTGATTCCTTCATAGATGTCCAGCTCCGACAGTGGCTGATTCAGTTGAATGCATACCTGCCTCTCCCAAGGGAGATTGCTGAAGTATGGCTGATAGACCGACCGTTCGAAGACCGAGAGCCGCGACTGCGCAAAAAACTGTGCGTCTTGAGTTTAGGGTTAACAAGCTCTCACGATCCAAAGCTGATCAAGCCTCGTGGTAAAGCTCTGGCTCATCAGGTCTCGCCTCATGGCCCATTCAGGAGCCGTCGGCACGCTGGCTACCCGCAAGGTCCCCCGGCCCCACCTGCCGTTGATTTCATCTAGCACCGTCATCACTTTCTCCGCTGCAACGGGTTGCGACTGCGCGAATAGGTCATCGGTGAATTCGCCAGGCTGGCGTAGGTCCATGAGCAGCACTTCGGCTTTGCTATATTTGAACCCGGAGCGATAAAGTCGATTGACCGCTTCCGTCGCCGCTTTTGTCATCAGCCGAACGTCGTTGGTGGGATAGGGCAGTTCAACCAAGGCTCCATTGGCATACTTGGCTTCTTCTGGGTTGAACATGCCGGTGCGGATGCTGACACGGATCCTTTTGCAGAATGAGTTCTGTGTTCTGAGCTTCTCCGCCGCCCGCTGGGTATAGGTGGCCACCGCCTCCTTGATCGGTTCGATGTCGGTCAGTCGGTTACCGAACATGCGGCTGCAGCAGATTTCCTGCTTTACAGGGTCAGCCTCTTCCAGTTCCAGACAGGAAGTGCCGGCGAGCTCACGGGCAGTCTTTTCAATCACCACACTGAACCTCTGGCGCAGAGTCCAAGGGTCAGCCCTCGCAAGATCCATGGCCGTCTTGATGCCCATGAGTTCCAGATGGGACTTCATGCGTTTGCCGACACCCCATACTTCTGCCACGTCAGTATTGCGTAACGTCCAGTCGCGCTTGAACTCATCACACAGGTCTACTACGCCACCCGTCTTGTCGAGCAGGCGCTTGGCCGTGTGGTTGGCCAACTTGGCGAGCGTTTTCGTTCTGGCAATCCCGACGCCAACAGGCAGGCCAGTATTCTTGTAGATCGTGGCGCGTAATTTCCGGCCAAAGGCCGTCAGGTCACCCTGTATGCCGGTCAGATCAGCGAAGGCTTCATCGATGCTGTAGACCTCAAGCGATGGCACCATCGATTCAATAGTCGCCATCACGCGCTCGCTCATGTCGCCATACAGCGCGTAGTTGCTGCTGAAAGCCACCACGCCGTGACGCCGGAGATGGTCCTTAATCTGGAAATATGGCTGACCCATTTTCACAAAGGGTTTGGCATCGTAAGACCGGGCGATCACGCAGCCATCGTTGTTGCTCAAGACTACAATTGGAGTCCTCATGAGGTCTGGCCGGAATACGCGCTCACAACTTGCGTAGAAGCTGTTGCAGTCGATCAGCGCAAAGACGGGATCAGGCTTTGTCATGATCGCGAACGCTGTATTTGACCACTCCCCAAATGACCAACTCATCACCTTCCAGCACATGACGTGGTGGGAATTTCGGGTTCTCGGACATCAGGATCACAACGTTGTCACGCATGTGCAGGCGCTTGCATACGGGCTCGGTGTTCAGCGCTGCGATCACGATATCGCCATGTTCTGCGTAGAGGCTTCGGTCGACCACCACCAGGTCTCCGCTGTAGATACCGGCACCTTGCATGCTGTCGCCCTCGATCTTCACAAGGTAGACGTGGGGAGCCCGAATCTCGAACAGCTCATCCAGCGAGATGTGCTTTTCAATGTGATCAGCGGCAGGCGATGGGAAGCCCGCTGGCACCTGGAACGAGTAAAGCGGCAGCCGATGGCCACCTTTTGATAGCTGCCCAAGAATACTGAAGCTCATGACGCAGGCCTTATTATTCAAAACTGTATGTATATACAGTTAACGATCTTGGCTGCTTGTGGTCAATCTCATAGGAGAAGATTTCGACAGGTGACACCCATGTGCGGCCGTTACTCAATCTATGAGCCGATGGACCATTACCTCAAGGAGCTTGCGTCAGAGCAGTTGGTGATAAACGGCTATGACCTCTGGCCCATCGAGCGGTACAACGTGGCGCCTACGACCCGCGTTGAAATCATCCGGCCAACCGACGAAGGCTTGAGCGTCGACAAGGTTCGATGGGGGTGGTCACCCTTCTGGGCCAAGGGCAAGCGTCCAGACCCCATCAACGCACGGGTCGAAACTGTGATGACCGGGAAGTTTTTCAAACAGCTTTGGCCCAACGGTCGGGTCCTGGCCCCCGCCGATGGCTGGTATGAATGGGTCCAGGATCCGCTGAACCCCAAAAGGAAACAGCCTTACTTCATCACCTTGAAAGATGGGATGCCGATGTTCTTCGCCGGCCTCGCCGAGGTGCATCATGGGTTAGAACAGGATGAACGCGATGGCTTTGTCATCATCACTGCTGCAAGTGATGACGGGATGGTTGATATCCATGATCGCAAGCCGTTGGTGCTCGCGCCCGAGCATGCCCGCGAATGGGTAGATCCGGAGACCTCTCCAGAACGCGTTCACCAGATCGCGGTTGAGCACTGCCGCCCAGTGGAAGACTTCCATTGGTACAAAGTCGGAAAAGCGGTTGGCAATGTTCGCAATCAGGGAGCGCAGTTGATCAAGCCGCTGAGTCTTCCTTCGGATTCCGATGACTGAATCGCGGGAGACCGTCATGCATCCCCAAACGCCAGATGGCCGGTACTTCGTTGTGAATGGTGTGCTTTGGCGTTGCTCGAACCCGGCGCTAACGGAGGCAGAGCGGCAGCAGTGGGTAAATAGCTTGATGGCCGCCCGCCGTAGGGTCAAAGCAGCAAAGTCGGCAAATGATGCCGATGAGTTGGCTGCGGCCCGGGCGTCTGTTGAGCAGGCAAAAGTTGCTTTAGGAGAGCGAGGTCCCGTGTGGTGGACGGATGGTGCACCTGATCTCAACAGGCATCGAGTAGGCCATACGCCTTACGCCCACTGGTTCAGCCGGTTGGCCCAACCGTAACGTTCGGCCGGACATCACTATGTCCTCCAAAATGGGCACGCTTGCGCTCGTGCGCCGTCCGTCCTTCTTTCTGTCAGTCCTTGGAAACAATGGTGAATGTGCTGACACCAATAGGGAAATGGTGGGAGGAATCTATGGGTGGGCTGGTGTTGCTGGTGGAGGATGACGACATCCTCCGATGGTTGATGACTGAAGTCGTAATGCACTTGGGGCTTGACGTCATCGAGTGCGCAAGCGCCGATGACGCGAGGCACAAGCTGCAAGAGGATCAACCGTTGGCCTTGTTGATTACTGATGTGCGCATGCCCGGCCACTATGACGGTCTGGATCTAGCCAAAGTGGTCTGGGCGTTGCGCCCGGAGCTTCCGGTCATCATCGTTTCAGGCAATACGGTGCTTGAGCCAGGTTTTCTCCCAGGCAATGCTCGATTCATTACCAAGCCATGCACCTTGGACGCGTTGAGCCGCGCGATCAATGAACTCCTAGACCAGTGAGCCGGAGGTTTGAGATCAAGCCCTACACCTTGAATCGTACGCGGATGGTACTTTTTCCAGACTGTCTATCGACCGAAATGGCTGCAGCTCCATATCCGCAGTAATTCTTGACCAAGCGCATCCCTAGGCCGGTACCGGTTGGCTTGGGATAGTTATCCGGAAAACCGTCCCCTTCATCTGAAACGCTGATCAGCGCGTGGTCTCCCGCATCCTTGACTTCGACCTCGATGGTCCCTTTCCCATATTTCAGGGCATTGGTGATTAGCTCAGACACTACCAAACCTAGCGGCGCCATGCGCTCTGGAGGAAGTATCAGTGGGTCGGCTTCTAGGTCGATTTTCCGGTCAGCCAGTGCTCGTCCCAAATCGCCCAGTAGCGTCTTGAGGTAGTCGGAAGCCAGGATGGCTTGTTCATGCGAGGCCTGGTAAAGGCGCTCATGCACGGTGGCGATGGTGACGACCCGGCCAGCCGCTGTCTGAAGCTGAATCCTGACAGCCTCATCGGGAGTCAGGTTGGCTTGTAGGAGCAACAGGGTATTGACCAGATGGAGGCTGTTCTTGACCCGGTGATGGACCTCCTCGACGTCCAGGTTACTTCTGCTGAGTTGGGTGTTTTGCGCTTCGATAAGCGATAGCAACTGGGCTTCGTGATGCCGACGCTCGGTGATGTCCCGGGAAACCGCAATCACTTTCTCCATTACGCCCTGAGGCCCCAAGATAGGGGCAACCGTGACATCCCACCACTTGGGCTCAGCGAGTGCGGTAGGACAGAGGGCCTCGAAGCGCGTCGATTCGCCACTCACGACCTTTTCCAGTGCTTCAAGGACCAGTGACTCGGACTCTTGAGGCCAAAGTTGCCACCAAGACTTACCCTTGACCTGAGCCAGGTCGCCAATCTGCATGAGACAGAGGCCTGCCTCGTTCATGAATTCGATTTCACCCTGAATCGAAAGGACCTTCACACAGTCGGGACTGGCGTTGAGCATGCTTTCCGAATAGGGGTTCGATGCAGGGACGTCAGCGCCGGCGGCCAGCCTTTCCAAGGTCATCGAAATAACGTTGGATATACCTTCCAGGAAGACCAGGTCGCTTTCGATGAAGTCATCACCATCGCTGCTGTCGGCCTCCAGCACGCCAAAAGGGACCGAGAGACCCCGGATTGGCACATTGATCGCGCGTTCTATCCCGTATTTCTTCAGCAACTCTGGGGTCCGAAACCGCTCTTCCTGACCGAGATGATTGGAAAGCACTGGACGGTAAGTCGATATCGCGTAGCCGGCGGGACTCGCGACATCCCCACCTACAATTGCGCTACCGATGTCGGCTTCATCCCAGCCGACCCCATAAGCCAGGAGGAAATCATTGGAGTCCTCGATAGGCGTCAGGACCTTGGCAAAGCGGGTTTCCATCCCCTCTGCCACTACCCTACATGCCTGATTAATTAACGGATCAAGACTGTTCGATTTCAGCGAATGAACACCGAACTCGACAACCAATTCATGCTGCCTCTTGAGGCGGGCATGGGTTTTTCGCAGTGCAGCCCGGATCGTCTCATCAGGAGTTGGGTGTTCCATGAACGATATTCCACAGCATTGGTGGGGGTCGTTATCGTCGCACCGGGGCGCTACAGAAACAATCGCATCAGTTCTGCGGTGTAACTCAATGCTCAGAGATGGTTGAACGGGCCGGCGATCCTTCCGATCCGCCCGTTTATGCGAGCAAGCGCTTGGCTATATGAATAGCCCCCTGCAAGCGATTTTTTTTTGCTCCAGCGATGTCAATGCCGAGCAAGGGCTCGGTCGGCACCCATGAATGTAACCCCTGGTTTTGGTTCTGGAGACGCAAGGACGTAGCGCCATCAAACTCATTGAGCTGAGTGGGAAATTGCAAATGACTTGACCAAGTGTTTGCATCTCACTTGACCAGCCATTTGCATCGGATGTGACCGGCGCACGGGTACGTTTTTGAACGGCAGGAATCGACCCAAAGCGGACGGATCTCGGCCAAAGGCAGTCGCCGGGATCACCCAGGACTCTTGGCGTCAGCGCGGATGCCATGCGTCAGTTGTTTGACAAAAGCCAGCGTTTGATACGCAGCTTCGCGTTTAATTACTAATTGCTGCCCCGCCCTAAACCGAGTGGCGCCAGTTTTCCTGATGTAATCATTATCCGCAACGCCCTGAGTATTAGCTAGCAGGTGAGGCTGCTGGAAAACCGTAGTCAGTCGCTCCAACTGAACAGCCGTAAGGTGCCTATCATAGCCATGCTCTATGGCGGCAAATCAAAGAGCCGAACCACTCCATAAGGTTCTGAAATGTGCTACGTCGAATCTTGGTTCTCGGCGCAATTTTGCGTGGAGCGCCTCTGCAATCCGCTGGAATGCTGTCACGGCCTTTTGCAAAGCGCTTTCGACAATAGTTCACCGCTGTGTCCACATCTGAAATGAAAGCTCTAGGGACCGGCCTGAGCAACGAAGGCCAGCCTTCGTCAGAGATGAATCAGATGGCCGTAGGTAGGCCTATGAAGGTGATTAGACTAGAATGCCACCAAACGCAGTGGCCCGCTGATAGGACAGGGAAATCGCTCAAATGGCTACGGCCCAACAAATCATTGCTCT
The DNA here is from genome assembly GCF_025466015.1 of Pseudomonas sp. 5P_5.1_Bac1. Taxonomy (NCBI): domain Bacteria; kingdom Pseudomonadati; phylum Pseudomonadota; class Gammaproteobacteria; order Pseudomonadales; family Pseudomonadaceae; genus Pseudomonas; species Pseudomonas sp. 5P_5.1_Bac1. Next base: position 73,562 of record NZ_JANLNX010000110.1, read on the forward strand.
GCTGAGCAGCCACAACCAAGGTGATGAGGAGCAATTCCTCTCGATCGCCTTGCAGGTTGCCGCCGCTGAAGCTAGACGCGGTCGGAGTGATGTTGCGGCCGAGCTGAAAACGCTGGTTGATACAGCGCGTAAACGTGGACAAGGCAAATCCAGCCAGACGCTTCGCCCTGACCAGATCGCGATTCCGATCTCTAAACCGCGGGGCGAGTTGGAGAATCTTCTATCGGTTGCCTACCCCAAAGCTCAGCTCAACGATCTGATTCTGGATGAGTCAAAGAGTAACCGCCTCAAAAGGCTGATCCACCAACAGCGCCAGAGGGATAAGCTGAGAGCCCATGGCATGCCCCCTAGCTCACGCCTTTTGCTGGTGGGACCACCTGGCGCCGGTAAAACTTTAACTGCATCCGTATTGGCTGGCGAGCTCCAACTGCCTCTATTCACCATTCGCCTAGAAACATTGATCACTCGTTACATGGGCGAGACAGCGTCCAAGCTTCGTTTGATTTTTGATCATCTAAACACAGTGCGAGCCGTTTACCTTTTCGATGAGTTTGATGCGATCGGGGGACGGCGTAACGCTGATAATGATGTGGGCGAAATGCGCCGCGTTCTAAACTCTTTTCTTCAGTTTTTGGAAGAGCCTAACAGCACGGATAGTCTAGTTGTGGCGACTACGAATCATCCAGAGCTACTTGATAAAGCACTCTTCAGACGTTTTGACGAAGTGATTGAGTATGCTCTGCCGGATGCGAAAGGTGTAAAAGCTGTCATCGAGATGTGCATGCATGCATATCTGCCGAAACGATTGCCATGGGCCAAGATTGGCACCGTCGCCTCGGGCCTCAGTCAAGCCGAGATTAGCAGAGCGGTGTCTGAAGTCATTAAGGACTTGATTCTCCATGATGCGAAGCAGGCAACTGCAGAGCAAATAATTACTGCCCTGCAGCAAAGGCATGCACTTAAAGATACTCTTTCAGGATTAAGCCCCAGCTAGTACCTTAAGCGTCTTGGGCTTTGGATTTATGGAAAATTCCAACATGGCGTCGTACGAACTCCCCCACTTCAGATTTGAAAAATTTAAATCCGGCCAGCCTTATAAGAAAAGGCAGATGGACATGAGTTCTGCATCGAATGAGCGAGAGGCAGGACATGGGAGCCGGCTTCGCGAGAGGCTCGACCTCTCCATAACGGCTCATTCCGGGCAGAATGGCTACTTCAGTAATGAAATCAGCGAAAGCCCACGTGCTCTCTACCTTGATGTTGAGATCGAGGCGGGGGCTCCTCCACCGGACTTGAATTGGAAAACTCAAAACATTCGGCTGTCAGCCCTGCGGATTCTAGAGGACGGAGTCACCATTGGTGCACTGTACCTGCCCGAAAACTCGGTGTCTTTTTTTGATAAAAAACTCGCTGAATATGCTGAGCAGAGAACGCCAGGGGGAAAACCAAAGAACGATTCAAAATTCTCTTCCATCAACTACTTTTCTCTCGGTTCCGTGCAGAGCCTTTGGACTGACTCTCGCCCCTTCCCAACCAGCACGCAACAGCTATGGTGGGAGTGTTGGTGCAACGCTACTCAAGTAGACCTTGTTAGACGCATAGCGGCCAAGATCAAACTCAGAATTAATGAAAACACTCTTATTTTTCCTGACGCTGAGGTATTGCTGATATACGCGAACGCGGTTGAAATATCGATGTTGGTGGATAACTCCTGCGGAATCCAAGAGCTGCGCCGGGCGTCCGATAGCCCATACTTTTTTACCAGATTAACGTCTCGAGACCAACAGGATTGGAGTGCTGATTTGCTGGGGCGGATTCGCGCACCCAGCGAAGATAGCCCCGCAGTCTGCATTTTGGATAACGGTGTGAGCTCCGCTCATCCACTGCTGCAGCCAGCGCTGCATTCAGATGATTGCCAAGCAGTAAACCAGGAATGGGGGAGCGATGACCATAACGGGCATGGCACAAATATGGCGGGTGCAGCTTTATATGGTGATATGACCTATGCGATGGCTGACCAGAGAGATTTATTACTGAGCTATAAGCTGGAGTCTGTAAAATTCTTACCCCCTCCAGGATGGGAGCGAAACACTCCAGCAAGCTATGGAATTATTACTCAGTCAGCCGCTAGTTTAGCAGAGACGAGGGCCCCAAATAGGAGCCGGGTATTCTGTATGGCTGTGTCGAATGAGCATGTCTCCGGCGAACGGCCCACCACTTGGAGCTCTGCAATCGACCAACTGTGTTCGGGCACCATGATCGGTGATTTTGACGAGGAAGGGCAAACCGGACCACGCCGTCTTTTCATTCTTTCGGCAGGCAACATCCCAGACTCAACAAACCCTGAGGACGTGGCTGACCTGTACGAATTCCCAATCGAAGATCCTGCGCAATCCTGGAATGCGATAGCGGTAGGCGGATTCACCAATAAGACTGATTTGGAGGGTCAGCCTGGCTATGAGGGATGGGGGACATTTGCCGAGGCTGGCGACCATAGTCCCTACAGTCGATCATCGGTTGATTGGGAGCACAGCCGCTGCCCGATCAAACCTGAAGTTGTCTTCGAAGCAGGTAACAAAGCCTTAAGTCCAGACGGCCAGCAGTTTTACTCAGGCGTTCCTGCACTGTCGATCCTGACAACTGGCAAAAACTTCACACGAAATCCGATTGAAGAGTTTTGGGCTACCAGCTCAGCTACGGCCCAGGCCGCGGGGATGGCCGCAGCGATCATGGCTGAGCACCCAGATTTTTGGCCAGAAACAGTTCGAGCGCTGATGATCCATAGCGCGCAATGGACACCCACCATGCTAGATAAGCTGCGAGGCAAATCTAAGAAGGAGCGCATCTTGCTTGCTCGGCATTTTGGATATGGAGTGCCGCAGTTAGCACGTGCCCTCGCGTCTGCCGAGCAAGACTTGGCTCTCATTTCAGAGGCTCATATCCAGCCGTTTATGAAGGACCGTGACAAGCGGGGAAAAGAAAGTGGTGAGCCTCATTTCAATGAAGTCCACTATTATGACCTTCCTTGGCCAAAAGCCGAGCTGGAGCGACTTGAGAACCGCATTGTCCAGTTGAAAATAACCTTGTCTTACTTCATAGAGCCGAGCCCCAGTGAGTTAGCGCAAGTTATCCCAGCTCGATACCAGTCGTTTGGGCTGCGTTTTGACTTGAAACGAAAGTCAGAGACTGAGCCCGCATTCCGCCACCGAATAAACAAGCTAGAATCACTTGAGCAGAAACCGCCAAAGACAGAAAGCGATAATAACTGGACGTTTGGAGCGAAGCACATCGCTGCTGGCTCAGTTCATAGTGATGTCTGGGTAGGTCCCGCGATTGACTTGGCGGCAAGAGATAAAATTGCAATATCACCAGTTTCCGGTTGGTGGCGATATCGTCACCACTTAGGAAAATACAATTCTCAAGCTCGGTATAGTCTAGTAATATCTATCTCTTCCGAGGGGGAGGATGTACGGCTTCACACGGAAATTTCCAACTTGATTGCAGCGTCTATTGAACCTGACATTTTGGTTTGACACAAACCATACTGCGCACTAATGAAAATTGTTCGATAATTGTGGATGGCTTCAGACTGATCAGTATCATCATGAAGCCACTACCGCGCTTACATCGCCACGCGCCATTCATTCGGCAAAGCTGAAGCTCTCAATGGACCAGCTTGTCCGCATGAATGAAAGTCGAGCCGTAGAACGTGTCATCGTAGAGGGGCGACGTGGCAACCCCCGCGTCACGCGTCAGCTTGCAGTACAGGCTCAGCAAACGAAACACGGTTTTTCTCATCGTCGAGTGCATGCGGTAAAGTGTGTCGGGGTTGATTTTGAGACCGTACTCCAGAAGCCTGTCCTTCACGTATTCGGTGATGGTGTGCTGATTGTCACAAGCATTGAAGATAGCCGCGACTTTCAAGTCAGCGATCTCAATGGGCCCGGCGCTATTGGGGTACTTTTCCCGGGCGGCACGCTCATATTCGCGCAACAGTTGAAGCTCCACCATGTTCGCCCCCAGGATGCTCAGCCAACTGGCCAGCGTCCCCGTGTGCATACGCAATCGCACAGTGCGAGAGCCCCACTGCTCGAAGAAATCCTGCACCCGAGCCCTGTCTTTCAAATCCCGGAGATTGATCAGAGGGATGCCACGCAAGCTCGATTTGGTAGTGGCCGCATTGAAGTGCTTTTGTATATCCAGAAGACGATCGACCGTCTCATCCTTCAAGTTAAACTCACGCTTGCCAAGATATACACAAATAGAGTTGTCCTTGCTTATCAAAACTTTCAAGCCATGCGTAATCATTTCGTAGTCGGCAAGCAAGGCAAGACGTGTCATGAACTTCTGATCAAATTCGAGATCGAATCGACCCAGATCGTTTTTCGTCACGGGCAGCACCCCCGTAACGGTCAGCCAGCAGTAGACGCCCACCGACACATCCCCGAACTCACGAACAAAGCAGCGTTTGAGCAGGTCACGGCGGACCAGTGCCGAGTAGCCAACGAATTCCCCCCTCAAGGTTTCAGCAATTTCCAGTGCGTAACTGGCCTCAACTCCCGTCGACGTGCTTGTCATCGCAAGCATGAATGCCATCTGGAAATCACGTGTAAAGCGATCGACAGCTTCTATCGTCTCGTTCGACAAGTCCGGCCGAGGCACGTCTACGGGGATAGCCTGCCTCAACTCCTCAGCGGTGTTGGCCAGACTTACCTCCAGGAAGTAGTATGCCAAATGCTTGATGATCTCGACCTCACGACCCGCGTGTCGGCTTTCAGCCATCTGCGTGACCCGCTGAACGACCGTATCAAGCTGTCGGCGCTCCTCGGCGTCCATGCCTCGGTAAACGACCAGTTCGCTAAATAAAACTAGATCCAGGAAGTCCAGGCCCGCCTTCTGTGCCTTGGTGATACGAGCCATCTACACCTACCCTTTCCTTTCTGCTGTTGCGGCACCTGCCACCACACCGACGCTTGCCGAAGCCCCCACTGCCATGCCGGTCGTCGCCACTACCGTTGCACCCGCCGCCATGCCGCCGCCACCTGCGGCGATAGCGCCACCACCCAGCGCCGCCAGCGACGCGTTGGTCAGTGCAACCCCAGAGAGCGAACTGATGGCCGTACCGGAAGCCGTTGCCCCCAACAACCCCGTCGAACCAACAGCGGCGGCGATCGGGCCCGCAAAGGCCGCGGCTGCGCCACCTGTGGCCAGAGTACCAACGCAAATCAGGGCCGTCTTGCCTGGGTTCTCGATCACCGTATCCGTTGCCGAGACAACCAGATCGCCTACCGCACCAACCGCACTGCCAACAAAATCAAAAACCGAATCGAAAAAAGACATGTTGAACTCCGAGCACTGTCCAGAAGACATTTCCGGACGACTTGGACGCTATTGTGTCGGGTCGACTTCACACCGGCTATTGTCAAAAAAGTTGTACTTTTTTCTACACGAGTACAGGAAGTAATTCATCCTGGTTCGCCCCAAAACTGCCGCCCGTAAAGGGCGCCCCAAGCATCGATCCGGCTACGTGGCACACCCATTGATTATGCAAGTCTGACCACGCAGATGTGACCACTATAGGTCGTTAGCTGTTCTTCATGACGGGTACCTAACGGAGTGGTCTGCTATGCGTCCTATACTCCTGTGGGCAAAACCGGAGGACAGCATGGACGACTTACGGGAAAAGATAGAGGCGGGTGAGCCACTGATGCAGCAGGCCATTGAGGCATTGCGAAGGTACCACGAAGCCAAAGCTGCGGGGCGCCCATCCGATGAGACCGAGCACCTGAGAGTACTGGCGGAGTCGTTACTTGAGGCCGTTTCGGAGTACCAACTTCAAGTATTTGGAGGCCCAACAAGACCTCTTCATTAAAGGTTAATGTCTACAGTTTCTCTCGCCCCTCTCGACACAAGCTGTCTTTTATGGAGGACTGCTCGGGTCATTGGCTGCCTTCCGCCAAGGGCAGCTTTGGGTCGTTTCCTGCCAGTCAAGACGTAGCCGTGGCTGGTCACATCCGATGCAAATGACTGGTCAAGTCGAATGCAAACAGCTGGTCAAATCAGTGCAATTACCCACTGAGCGCCTACACGGCATTATCGAGAACGAATGTTGGCAAACTGAAGAGCTTCAATGGCATGCGGTGGCCAACGCCGTGGCCACACTAGGTAGTGAAAATGCCGGATTGCCTAATGCCTTAAAGGATGAAAACACCAACCGGCCAGTTTTTGGCCCGTTGAACTCAGCGGTTGGGGCCTTCCATAGCCCCTCCCAGGCATGCAACTGTGCTGAGGTAGCAGGGGCGCAATCCCCTACGCAGCAGGCTTGAGAACGACTTTCGTCCATCCGTCATCGCGCGCGTCGAAGTGTTTGTAAGCGTCAGGCCCTTCGGCAAGCTTCAAGCGATGGGAAATGATCTGCGAGGGCGTTGCACGACCATGGTGGATTAGTTCAGCGAGCCTGCGGTTGTAGGCTTTGACGTTGGCCTGACCGGTGCGGATCTGCTGCCCTTTGAACCAGAACGCGCCGAAGTCGAAGGCCATCTTGCCTTCCTTGGCCAGTTCGTTCTTCGCACCTGGATCCTGCGGTACAAAAACGCCAACCACGCCGATGCCGCCGGTCGCTTTCGTCGAGGCCACCAGGTTGTTCATGGTGAGGTAATTGGCCTCGTGGCCATGGCGATCGCAGCACTGATAGCCCACACACTCGCAGCCTCGGTCCGTGCCCTTGCCATGAGTGAGGTTGAGGATCTGCTCCACTGCCTGCTGCTCGACGGAATTGATTGGCGTGGCGCCCATCTGCGCTGCCAGCTTCAGCCGGTCCGGCTGGTTGTCGATGACGAACACCTGGGAGGCGCCCTTGATCATGGCGGAATGGGCAGCCATCAGGCCAACGGGCCCAGCCCCGTAGATGGCGATGCTTTCCCCCGGTAGGAGGCCGGCCAGTTCGGTGGCGTGCCAGCCGGTCGGGAAGATGTCCGAAAGCATGACGTAGTCATCCTCGCGCTCCTGGGCATCCTCTGGCAGGACCAGGCAGTTGAAGTCCGCATAGGGCACCCGAAGCAGCTCCGCCTGGCCACCTTGGTACGGCCCCATCTCGGCGAACCCATATGCGGCACCAGCCGAGCCGGGATTGGCGGTCAGGCAGAAGCCCGTCAGGCCTTTTTCGCAGTTCTCGCAGAAGCCGCAGCCGATGTTGAATGGCAGGCAGACCCGATCGCCCACCTTCACCCGATCGACTCCAAGCCCAACCTCGATGACCTCGCCCAGGTTCTCGTGCCCGAAGACCCGACCGGCCTCGAATGAGGTACGACCTTCATACATGTGGAGGTCCGAACCACAGATGTTGGTGGTGGTAATGCGGACCAGGACATCGGTGGGCTTCTCGATTCTGGCGTCTGGTACGTCTTTCACTGCGACGTCACGCGGACCGTTGTACACGATTGCTTTCATCTTGGACTCCCGATTGAAAGGGCGAACGAATCACACCCTGTTCAGATCAGGTACCGGGAAAAGCAGCGGCGTTCCCCCGCGTCATGAAGAGGAAGGACCAAAGGTGCTAACCAATGACGGCACATAATCTTGTCCGCCAACGGTCTATCGTCGGTAGCGAGCCAGAATGGGCTGTGTCGTCACGCCGTGCAGCAGGATGCTCAACGCCACCACCGAGACGGTGAGATTGATGATCAGCTCACCAGCACCTAGCGATAGGTCATGACCGAGGCAATAGAACAGGTAGTACAGGCTGCCGATGCCGCGAATGCCGAACCAGCCGATCAGCACTCGCTGCTGACAGTCCAGCAGATTGCCCCAAGGCATCAGGAAGACGCTCAAGGGGCGGATCAACAGAAACAACGCGCCGGCCACAATCAGCGCCCGCCAGTCCCAGTGCTCGATCAGGACCACCCCTAGCAAGGTCACCAGAAACACCTCCATGGCCCGCTCCACGAGACTGCCAAAGGCCAGCATGTCGCCGAGCATGATGCCTGCGGCCACCTGTGCTTCCTCCAGCGACTCCACATCACCTTTCACTGCGTGCTCAGGCGCCAGGTGCTGGTGACCGACTACCGGCTGCACCAAGTGCTCGGCGGGCTCGGCCAGGTCGGTGCTGGTGTGAGCCTCCGCCTGGCGCAGGCCGAGGCCCGCCGCGAAAACGGCGAGGAAGCCATAGGCATGGATGAGGTCGGCAAAAAAATACGCCAGCGCGATCAAAGCCAGGGTCAAGTAGTCATTCGGCGAGATCGTGCTGTCTTCGTTGCGGATGCGCAGGTACAGCGTCAGTTGGCCAAGGCCTCGGCCCATCCAGTAACCACTGAGCAGGCCCGCCGGGACCGCCCATAGCACGCTGCCCGTCAGCCAGCCGCCAAGACTCTGGCCGATGCCTGTGGTGTGCTGCATCAGCAGCAGGCCGAGCAGCACGAACGGAAACGCCACGCCATCGTTAAGGCCGGCCTCGCCGGATAAGCCGAAACGCACGCCATCGTAGTCCTGTGCATCGCTGACCTGGACCAAGGTGGCGAGCACCGGGTCGGTGGGAGCCAGGATTGCACCGATCAGCACGGAAACACCCCAGCCCAGATTCATACCGTAGTGCAAGAGCAGGGTCACGCCGCCGATGCACAGAAGCATCACCGGGCCAGCCAGGAGGAACGCAATCTTCCAGCGCTGGTGGTGGAGCGGCAGGCGCAGCTTGAGGCCGCTGACGAACAACGAGAACAGCACTGCCGCTTCGGTCAGGTGTTCCATCCAGCCCCTGGACGACGAAATCGGCAACTGCAACAGACCGAGCCCGGCAGGGCCTAGGCCGATTCCCAGCCCCAGGCATACGACGGCTGTGGTGACCGGTGTCCAGCGCAGATAGGAAGACGTCAGGGCCAATACCAGCAGCACCATTCCCAAGGTGGCGACCCAGATGATGAAACTCATGGAAGTGGCGGCCTCTATTGCTGCGGGTCTTCAATGTCAGACGCGGCAGCGTTTCGGCCGTTCCACCGGCATGCGAGGGCCCGGCGGCAACGAATCGGTGGTCTATATTCTTTGGAGCCTGAGCGGGTCAGGCGTCAACGAGGATAAGGGAATATGGCTGACGATCTTACCAACCGGGGGCCGCAAGACCGGTCTCGCATCAACCTTTCGGAATCGTGGGAGGTCCAGTACTGGACCAAGAAGTTCGGCGTCACCGAGCAGCAGCTTCGCGACGCGGTCAAGGCGGTGGGCTCCGGCGCCGACGCCGTCCAGAAGAAGCTCGGCAAGTAGATGGCGGGCTGAGGGTCACACGCCTTCATCCCGCCACCGCCCGGCGGGATGGGGCACACCTCACATGCCGCGTTGCTTCGCTACGGATACAGAGGCGGCCTGACCAAGCTGTCGGGCATGCGCAACACCCCAATGTAGTGCTCGGGTCATTGTCTCACCGGGACGCTTGTCGAAAGCCTCTTCAGAGAGCGGCTTACCGAGCTCATCGTAGACCCCTACGAAGAGTTGAGTTTCTCCCGTCCGCGCCAAGCGTACCTGCACATCGATCGTACGTCCGTTATCCAGTTTTTCGTCATGAGTACGGTGATGTAGATCGGGATCTACCCACTCCCAGAATGTCTTTCCCCGCTGTTTCATTCAGCCAGCCCTATGCCAGTTTGATCTGCCGTTTCGTCAAAGTAGCGTAACTGATCCCACTGTCCAGCTTGTCGATAAACCAATTTGACATGAGACAGGCCAGAGTAAGTGATTGCGGCTGGTACGTTCCTCAATCCTGCGCTGAACCAATCGTTTCGGAAAACCGTCAACCCAGAAACAACGAAGCGGGCTAGAGCGATGCGTGAGGATCCGGTTGCGGACGTACTGGCGTACTGCAAACAACATGACCTGCTGCTGACCACCGCCGAGTCCTGCACGGCGGGCTACATGATCTCGCTGCTGGCCACGGTGCCTGGCACTGGTGAGGTGGTGGAAAGCGGGTACGTGGTTTATTCCCCCCAAGCCAAACAACGACTGCTTGGTGTCACTCCCGAGACGATCGAACGATACGGTCTGACCAGTGAGGCCGTTGCCTGGGAAATGGCAATTGGCGCGCTAAAGGACAGCAAGGCAGATATTGCCATTGCCACTACTGGCGTGGCTGGCCCTGAACCTGAAGATGGCATTGCTCCAGGCACACTGTGCTTTGCCTGGGCCTTTGCCGGGGAACCTCCAGCGGTCTTTACCCGCTGTCAGCGCTTTTTTGGGGAGCGCAGCGAGGTGATGCGGGAAGCGGCGCTCTATGGCCTGACTCAGCTTCCTCATTACCACCGGCGCTGGCTGCGGGGTGAACGGGCCTGAGGGCATTGATGATGAAGGAAGATGAGCTGCACTCGCGGCGGTTTCCGGTCCGCGAAGACATGCGGATGCAGCACCGTGTCTGGACCTTCGAACGCATCGGCTGGTACGCCTTGGTCCTTATCGTGCTCCTGGCGCTCGCCGGCGTATTCGGCAACGGGCCGCTGAGCAATGCCGAAGCGGTCAGCGCCGACGGCAGCCTTCGCGTGCAGTACCAGCGTTTGAGCCGCAGCGGCACGGTGGACGATCTGCGGATCACGGTGCGAGGCACAGCGGGAAAACCTGTGACATTGGTGCTGGACGGCACACTGCTGCGTGAGGCCAGCATCGAGACGATGCAACCCGAACCTCAAACCTCGATGTCGCGAGGCCAGGCTCTGCTTCTCCAGTTGGGCACGAGTGAAGACGGCGTCGCCACCCTGTACCTCACCGTTCGTTCGGAGTACGTCGGCACGCTGCAGGGGCTGGTAGAGGCGGGTCCCGGCACCTCCGTCAGTTTTTCAACCTTCCTGTTTCCCTAGGAGCGTTTCATGGACTCGATCCTCCGAGCCGCGGGCATGTATATCGCCCTGATGATCCTGTTCCGGATCGCCGGCAGACGCTCATTGGCGGACCTGACCACGTTCGACTTTGTGTTGCTACTGATCATTGGCGAGGCGACCCAACAGGCCCTGCTGGGGGAGGACTTCTCCTTTACCAACGCCATGCTGGTGATCGCCACGCTGATCGTCCTGGACGTAGGCCTGTCTCTGGCGAAGCTGAGCTCCCGGCCTCTTGCCCGCTTTCTCGATGGCCACGCCACCCTCGTGGTGGAACGGGGGCGTTTTCTTCATGAGCGGATGCGGCGGGCAAGGCTTACCGAGAACGATATTCTGGAGTCGGCCCGTAACAGCCAAGGCGTGGAGAAGGTAGAGCAGATCAAATTCGCGATCGTGGAGCGCAACGGGAAAATATCGATCATTCCCGAGGAATGACCGTTTTCTATGGAGTCAGGCCCGAGCTTGATTGGCCGCGTCCAGCCCATTCAGGCAGTAGTTGCACAAGGGCAACATCAAGCTCCTCGATCGACCAAGGCTTGAAGAGAAAACTCATCGGCGCGGGCAAATGCTCCGTATCCAGGGGGTAGCCCGACGTCAGTAGCACAGGCAGGGTCGCCCACTTCTGCTTGATCATTTCCGCTAGCTCCAGGCCCTTTATGGTGCCTGGTACGCCATGGTCGGCGATAACCAGATCGCATTGGCCTTGCTGCTCCAGCAAGTAGACAAGCGCGTCTTCGGCATTGTTGAAGCCCACAGAGACGGCGCCGCGTCCATCAATGATGCTGACGAGGAGATCCCGCAAGACCAGATCGTCCTCAATCACGACGATGCGGCAACCGGTTAATTCCATACCTGAGCGCTCAACGTTCACGCGGCTTTCCTTCCTGATCCGTTGTGCAGACTTTATCGGTCGATGGATGTATCAAATATTCGACCAGCGTAGCAGCACAGGCCGAAATACCTTCTAACAGAACCATTTCAAAGCCATGAGTGTTTTCTGTTGGGATGGCAATACACCCCGCCAGGGCGTCAACACCCGTACTCAGCACGGCGCTGGCGTCAGAGGCGAAATCCACCAGCAGTGCTGACTGTGGCTCGTAACCTGCGCGAATGGTAGCGGCCATCAAGGCCAGAACGACCGAACGGCTGTAATAGCCTTTCTGGTCGCCGGTATTGATGATCGGATGGGCAGAAAGCGAAGTGTCGTACTCCTCCAGAACCGGCCCGACCTCCACGGCGATAGTGGTATCGCCAGGGAGTCTGGATGCGGCGTACAGGGCGCCGGCATTGGACTCTTCCTCCAGGGTGGTACAAACGAACCAGACGTCCTGCTTCAGTCGCTCGCGGTTTTGCTGCAGCAGCCTTGCCGCCTCTATCACCGCGACCAGCGGAGCCCGATCGTCCAGAAAATGGGCGGCGATGCAATCTTGCACCCTGAACGGCCTGCGCCAGTGCTGGCTGAGCACCACCCGGCTACCGGGACGGACACCGACCCGCTCCAGTTCCTGCTTCGACTTCCGGGTAACGACGTAGACATCTTTCCATTGCACGTCACCGGAAAGCACATCCCGGCCACTGGGCGTGCTACCACTGTTATGCATAGAGCCATACGACAGAACGCCGGGGAGGACCTCCTGATCCCCCAGGATATCGACCGGACAAACGCCGAAGGAAACGGGCTGGGCGCCACCCAGCGCCACCACCTCAAGGTGGCCGTCGGCGCGGACCCTCTTCACGATCATCGCGATTTCATCGAGGTGAGCCATGACCCGGATCGCCGACTGCGGGTCGACGTTCCCCGGCGCCCGGACCAACCCGAGCACATTGCCCGCCCTGTCGGTCTCCACGGTGTCGCACCAGCGCCCCAGCTCTCGCAGGCAAACCGTGCGAACCTCATCCTCCTGGCCGCCAGGCCCCCTAGCGATCAGCAGTTCTTCAAGCAGGCATTCGAGATTCATGATCGCTCCGTTCCGGTACACCCAGGGCGATAGACCGTCTGCCTCGGGGGCTGTTCAGAAGCGTTCAAACATTGATGACCCAAATACCCATGCAGGAAACCGCCGGGAAACAAGGCGTTCGTGCGCGACAGGCTAACCCTCTCATCCTTTAACGCACCTCGTCCGACACGGGGCGATTCGAGTGAATGATCGAAGCCATTTCAGGCGTCCTAGAGGAACACAGACTTTCCTGTGTGAAACCAGAACATGAGGTGAAAGATCATGGCAAACAACCAGAGCAATCGCGGCCATCAGGGCGGTAGCGCAAACAGCAATCCGGGCAACTTCGCAAACGATCGGGAGAAAGCGGCGGAAGCCGGACGCAAGGGCGGGAAGTCATCTGGTGGCAATTTCGCCAATGACCACGAACGAGCCTCCGAGGCCGGACGTACCGGTGGCCAGCAGAGCCATGGCGGCGGTCGTCCAAGCGGCAACAGTCGCTGATCCGAGCAGTGCTGTACCAGGGCGGCTCACGCCCTGGTACTCCTTTCTCACGTCGTAGAAAACTTTCCAACATCCACCGGCTGGGGCACGAAAGCTGGCCCTTGGCCTGATACCCGCCATTTGACGTTTGTGATCCCATGACGCTCGGCCATTGGCCTGCTCACTTTCTTGAGCGAGTGCTGGCCGAACCTCGGAATCAGTCCCACACCCGCGTCGCAACTCGCCCAATGCCAGGCTTCGGCGTTGTCCATCCTCTCCAGGCGGATAATGAAAGTTCGATAGCTGCCGTGCAGCTCGTATTCGATAACGTATAGCTGTGATCCTGCCATGGGGGTTCTCTCCACTTGTTAACCAAGCCTATGGAGCGGAGGAGAGATGACGAAATTCAGTCGGATTTAATCAGCGGCGAAGACCACCACGGCAGCGGCTCGCATCACTACGCGAGCAAATGTAAAAAAAGATTTCAGACGCTTGCTGCGGTCCCATGGATATAGGGACAAAAAAGGAAGGAAATCATGAAATTCGCGATGTTTTGCCAGTGGCTTTCGAACCGGGCAGGCAGCCCTCGGACGTTTCTGGTGGCCATGCTTCTGATCTTGCTCTGGGCCGTGACGGGGCCTTGGTTTCACTACAATGACACTTGGCAGCTCATCATCAACACCTCGACTACGATCATCACTTTCCTGATGGTCTTCCTGATTCAGAACACGCAGAACCGCGACAACGACATCATTCATGTGAAGCTCGACGAGTTGATCCGGGCGACCAAGCATGCCGAGCGATCGGTCCTCGATCTGGAGGACATGGACAGCGCCAAGCTGCGTGAGCTGCGCAAGGAGTACCGGGCGCTGGCTGAAAACTGCCCTCAGGTGAATCCTGTAGTAGCGGCTGAGCTTGCGGAGAAGCTAGAGAACGAGATCCGCAACCACCAGCGGTGATAGAGCGGGTCGGATGATCAAGGGAGGCTTGGCTTACGTGCTTGTCGCCCCTGACCGGCATCGAGGAACACGAGTATTCTGTTCGGGTCTGAGTCCTCACCAACGCATTGCGTATCCTTTGCCCCGACTCGAATAGGAAGTGATTCCAATGTCTGATTGGCTACCCGACGAAAATGTCGCCTTCGACCGTCTGCGCCGTTTCAACTGGGATAATACGCCGCTCGGGCCGTTGGACGGCTGGCCGGATGTACTGCGTACTACAACTACCTTGGCATTCTCCTCCGAATTCCCTCAGGCAATTGTCTGGGGGCCTGAGTTGATCACCCTCCACAACGACGCTTTCACACCTATCCTCGGTAACAAGCCCACTGCCCTGGGACGCCCTTTCGACGAAGTCTGGGAGGAGGCTTGGGAGCACATCAAGCCTTATGCCGAAGCCGCTTTCCGTGGAGAGCCAACCTTCATCGAAGATTTCCCTCTGATGGTCCAGCGTTCCGATCAGATGGAGCAGGCCTATTTCACCTTCTGCTATAGCCCCATTCGCGACAGCGCTGGTGTAGTGGTTGGTCTACTGGATACCGTCGTTGAAACCACCGCAACGGTCATTGCCAATCAGAAGCTCAATTTACTAGACGCCATCAGCACGGCAGTGGCTGGGGTGGATGATCCCATTGCCATCATGGACTTGACCTGCCGGCGCATGGTCGAGCACATGAGCCTATCCAATTGTGCTTATGCTGACATGGACCCGGACGGAGACGGTTTCACTATCAGGGGCGACTGGGCCGCCAAGGCAGCGCCGCGAATCCGCGGCCACTATCGGCTCGCGGACTTTGGTGTCCAGGCTGTGCAAGACTTAAATGCTGGGCGCCCCCTCGTACTCGAAGACAATCGGCGAGATTTGCCGGCAGAGGAATCCGCGACGTTCCAGGCTATCGGTATCGCCGCAACGGTATGCGTGCCCCTCATCAAGAATGGTCAACTGACAGCGCTCATGGCCATTCATGACTGCGTGCCGCGCAAGTGGTCCTCCCATGAGGTGAATCTACTGCTGGAGATCGCCGACCGCTGCTGGGCCCATATCGAGCGGGCACGCTCCGATGCCTCGGTACGTCAGGGTATCGCGGCGCTGGCGACCCTAAACGCCACTCTGGAAAAAAGAGTTGAGGACCGGACAATTCAACTGGCGCAGGCGGAAGCGGCATTGCGGCAGTCGCAAAAGTTAGAAGCCATCGGTCAACTGACTGGAGGCGTGGCCCATGACTTCAACAACTTGCTCACTGTCATTCGCTCGTCGGTGGACTTTCTACAACAGCCCCACATGCCGGAAGAGCGCAGAAACCGCTATGTACAGGCGATATCCGATACGGTGGACCGGGCCTCGAAGCTGACCAGCCAACTACTGGCTTTTTCAAGACAGCAGGCGCTTAACCCGACAGTTTTCGACGCCGGCGCTTGCGTGGAGCTTCTGGGCGACATGCTGCGCACCGCTACCGGTGCCTTGGTCAATATTGAGACCTCCCTGCTTGACGAAGAGTGCTTTGTGCAGGTTGACATGAGCCAGTTCGAGATCGCCATTGTCAACATGGCGTTGAATGCCCGGGACGCTATGGACGGGGAAGGTACTCTGCGTCTGACCATTGGGAGTTGCGATAGATTACCGCCTATCCGTGGTCATGCCGGCACTGACCAGAAGTTTGTGGCGGTCTCACTGGCCGATAGCGGCAAAGGTATCCCGGCGGGGATCCTGGAGAAGATCTTCGAACCGTTCTTCACCACCAAGGACGTCGGAAAGGGCACTGGGCTGGGCCTGTCGCAAGTGTTTGGCTTCGCCAAGCAATCAGGTGGCGACATCGATGTCCAGACCGAAGAAGGGCGTGGCTCGACGTTCACTTTGTATTTGCCGAAGGTGGATAAACCTCAGGATGAATCACTGCGCGAGACACCCGCCGCAACGCTCCCCGTGTCACTGTCCTCCTACCGCATCCTGGTTGTAGAGGACAACGATGAAATTGGCGTAATCGCAGTAAAGATGCTCGAGGCCATGGGCTTTTCAACCGTTCGTCGCGCTAGAAATGCCGCCGAGGCGTTGATACTGGTCGGAGAGGATGCTGGGAATTTCGATGTGGTTTTTTCGGACGTCTTGATGCCTGGGGACAGCGGCATCGCCTTGGCCAACGAGTTGCGTCGGCGCCGCGTGGAACTGCCCATCTTACTGACGTCTGGCTATAGCGAGGAGCTTAGGGGAACGGCGAACATTCAGTTTGAGTTCGTCCATAAGCCTTACTCGGCGGAACGGGTTCGGTTGGCGCTGTGCAAAATTCTATCGAAATGAGCCATCGGCACCAGAGAAGCAGAAACGAGCCAGTACTTCGCATCAGCCACCTTTCCCTGGTCTGTGTGTAGAACAGGCATTTTTGATCAGCCCGAGGTCTACTGACATCGCGTAGGAACGTCCGCGTTGTACTTGGAAGATGGAGGAAATATGGAATTTACAGACAGGCTGGAGGAGTAGATTCGTAATCACCTGCGGTGAGCGCGCAGTCTGTTAAGGTGGACCGCTGGCAGCAACGAAGCACGGGTGCCCCCGCGCCTCGCCGCCGCTGCCTTACCGAGGCTCGTGGATAGGGCAACCGTTGTGGCTGGCACGAAAGTCCGCTGACATCTCGTAGGAGGGTTTGCGTACCCGCATCACGCCTCCCAGTGGCCTGTGCGCAGCGAGACCATGCCACGGGCTGAAGGCCATGCCGTCATCGATCTCATCCACCTTTGCCTCATCCCAAGACGCTTGTGGCGCGACGTCAAGGCGAGCGACCGTGACATAGGGACTAAGCTCTTCTGGCCACTGCACCGAAGCATCCTCGATCGGCATCCTCTCGATGTCTGTCGCCAGCTGAATGCGAATCTCCCAGCTCCCACCTTCCTCACGAAGGTACTCCGCCACCGCCGTGCGCAGCCCGTCAGGATCGTCACTCAGGTCGATTGGACGGTCGGTCAGGACACACAGCGACGGCGACACCGGCACCACGGCCACTTTGGCGTAAAAGGGGCCGTAGAGAACGGGAACCACGGTGGTGAAGGACTCACCCAGAATGTGGGTCTGCGGATGGCCGCCCAGGCTCTTCAGCGTGCCACTCTCACCTCCCAAGGCCTCCACCGTGGACTCGACACCACGCAGCACTGCCGACAATACCTTCTTCATTCCAGGTGCTTTATCAGTGGTCTTGGCCAACAGCTTCAGGGTTTTCAGGAAGGCCTTGGGGGTGGCGGCGGTGAACGCCTTGGCGTTTTGCATCACGAAGTCCTGGGTCACCTCGCCCTCACTGCCAGGCAGACGTGGTCCCTCAATACCGACGATCTTCAAGGCAAGCCCTCGTGGCGTGGAGACCTTGTCATCCAGAATGTCGCCAGGGTTGGTGGAAAAACGCAGATAAGCGGAAAACACACCTGGCTGCGCGAACGCCCCTTGCGCCAGGTTGGGCGGCAAATCTGGAACCGTCACCCTGCCGCGCAACAGACCATGTGCCTTGGCGTGAACACTACGGTTGGCATGGCCATTGTTGTTGAACGTCGTCTCCATGATGTCGTGGAGGGCTTGGGCCAATTCCTTACTCGTCTCGGCCTCATCGTCCGGGATCTGCTCAAAGGATGGCTCGAAGCGTAGCGGTACCACTGAAGGTGAGTTTTCTGGTCGGTTGTTCATCAGGACTCTCCATTTTTGGCATGGATTCGGGGCTTGCAGTACCGAGGCCTGAGCCAAACGATTTTTGCTGCCCGTAACCTAAGGGCCAGGCGCTGCAGCGTGTGTTCAGGCGGCCAACGAGAAACCCGGACGGATGGCGAATAGCGTCACTGCGGGAGGCGCTCTGGACCGCCCGTCGCCACGAGCGGGCATTCGCCCTAACACTGGGTTCTGGACCGTCTCGAACAGGTATCACCCTTCTGAAACCTTAGGAGCAGCCGCCATGCGCGAATACCCGACGCCACCCTTCGCCTCGCAACCCCAAACCGTGCCCGGTTCACAGCGCAAGATGGATCCTTACCCTGACTGTGGCGAGGAGTCCTACACCGGCAATGGCCGACTGGCCGGCAAAATCGCGCTGATCACCGGCGCCGACAGCGGCATCGGCCGAGCCGTTGCGATCGCTTACGCGCGAGAAAGCGCAGATGTCGCCATCGCCTACCTGAGTGAGCATGAAGATGCCCAGGAAACACAGCGTTGGGTCACAGCTGCGGGTCGCCAGTGCCTGCTGCTGCCAGGTGACCTTGCACAAAAGCAGCACTGCCGAGACATCGTCAGCAAGACGGTCGAGCAGTTCGGCCGGATCGACATCCTGGTCAATAATGCAGCGTTCCAGGCGACTCACGAGACACTGGAAGAGATCGAGGACGACGAGTGGGTGAAGACATTCGACGTCAACATCACCGCCATCTTCCGCATCTGCCAGGCGGCGCTGCCGTCGATGCCCAAGGGAAGCTCGATCATCAACACCAGTTCGGTGAACTCAGATGATCCATCGCCCACACTGTTGGCCTACGCCACGACCAAGGGTGCTATCGCCAACTTCACAGCGGGCCTGGCCCAATTGCTTGGGAAGAAAGGTATTAGGGTCAACAGCGTGGCGCCCGGCCCGATCTGGACGCCGCTGATCCCATCCACCATGCCCGACGAGGCGGTGAGGAACTTTGGGTCGAAGACGCCTCTCGGTCGTCCGGGCCAGCCGGTCGAGGTGGCGCCGATCTACGTGCTGCTGGGGGCCGATGAAAGCAGCTATATCTCGGGGTCACGGTACGCCGTTACGGGCGGCAAGCCGATTCTCTGAGGATGAGGGAGCCGGGGCCCTCAACGGCCCCGGTCTGAATCAGGACTTCTTCCGGGCTTGGCCACGAGCGGCTTTCTGTGCGGTGGAGTCGTGTCCGGTACCGGTAGATCCGTTGGGGCGATGTGCGTCGTTGTCGCGCTCTTCCTCGCCATGGGAAGTGGCTTGTCCTCCACGCATTTTCTCTTGGGATGGTTTGTTCATTGCCGCCTCCAGACCCAGCGTTGTGCTTGTCTTTGGGAGAAAGCGCAGCGACGGGCGAGGTTCAGATTGAGCAGATGAAACCGGGGGAAAATAGGTCATTACTCGCCTCGAAGACCAGTCGCATTTAAATCGAAAATTTCGCATCTATTTCGAAAGCCTACACCCCGATCAACCGGCTGCACATAGCTGGCTCATCCCACTTTCGGTTTGATTTGGCCACCTTTCCACGTTGTCCCTCGGTGGCTCTCTTACCCGTCCTGCTGTAGGCCGGCACACGCTCAGACAACAGTGTCTCGCCTTACTGCCGACCAGTGAATCGCCGCTGACTGCGCCGTCCCGACACCTTCGATTTACGCCTTGCTGGCATTGTCGTAAATGGCGCAACCACCAAGGAATGTCATTGCAGCAGCGATCAGTGGATTACCGATGGAGTTCATCCTTGGATCTCTCCTTGGTTTTTCACATGTGAAATCACGCTCAAAAAAGCGCAGATATGGAATTTTCCGCACTCCTAAAGCCTCCTGCGGACCTGACCCATATTTGCTTTGGACACGAGCGAGAAATTTTAGGATAGGGCTGGTTGCATTGGCCGTCGTGTAAGTAATCTGTGCACATATGGCAGTCGATTCGGCGATGTGAGGTATCCTGAATCTCCAAACGTGACCCGGGATTGATGTTGGTGTTAGGCGCTCGGTACAGGCGGAACATCATTCGCTCCCGCAGTTCGTGGCAATCGGAGAATCCAAGGTGAGAAAAACAAAGCAGGAAACGCAGGCTGTCGAAGATGAGCGATTGCGAGCTGAAGCAAGAGCTGTACTAGCAAAGCGAACCTTGAATCGCAGTCGCTTTCTGAACGCGGCTCTTTCAAACGGCGCGGATTTCGAGCCAGCTGGACGGCTGGCCGGCTGAAGTATTCTTCTCCATTTTTTCCACTAGCTCGGAAAGGCCCTGATCACCGGTTTAGGGCTAGAGCGACCGCATTGCTGCTACTGAGCCTCACTCGCGATCCGCCATGGCTACGGGCTCTTGTGCGGTATCAAAGAGCATCGAGCTGCTGAAGATTGTCTCGTAGCTTGCCCCTTCCAGGGATGGGAACTCAGCGTCCCCGTAAATATAGGTTTTGTCACCTAGAACCCTGTATACGTACGCAATGCCTTCCTCAGATTTGAAACGCAAAATCGACTCCAAGGGTTCCATCATCCACCGACCAGCGTGATTGACATGGTCCGGAGTAATGAGCTGCACACTTTCCACTCTTAACCCGCTTTCCTGGTCGCTCACGAGAGATTGGAGGAGCTGGTCGTTACTCAACATCAGCATGGGATGCTGCACAAAATCTCCCTCCTGCTCATGGGTGACGACGTAAAACCAGGGCCTATGGATATTGTGTTCCACATAGCTCCATGAGGAGGGATCCTCGCCAAAAAGACTAAATTGATCGATTTTTGCGTGTTGGTAGGTCAGAAACATCAGTGCATCTCTAAATATACTATCCACAGTATAGTGCAGAACGCATCGAAGCGGCTTCATCGTTCCCTTTGCGAGTTGCTTCAATGCGATCGGAACTCAAGCATGCGCTTGGTAAAGTGCTCAAGTCGTATCGGCTTAAACGAAATCTCTCTCAGGAAAGCTTAGGGCCGAGCCAGGCCTACATCAGCAACCTTGAGCAGGGCAGATGGAGCCCGTCGATCGACAAGATCGAGCAGATGTCCAATGCAATCGGAGTGCACCCCGCGAGCGTCATTCTTGCTGGGTACCTCTCCTTAGCAGATAGTGCGAGCGCTGACGAACTGTTGGAGCGAATCCGAGGAGAAATAGGAGAACTTGGACTCTAGATAGGGGGCCGACAATACAACATCCTCCTTGTGAAACCGCATTCCGCAGAGGCACAGAATGGCGGCCATTTTATGACCATCTCAGTTGCGCTATAGAGCCGTGGTCTTTGCCAGCCCGTAGCGGTTGCCAGCAGTAAGTCATGAAATCACAGAACGTGAGGAAGCATCCCAAGTGGGGATGGAATGAAGATCGGTCGCTGACTGACAGCTATGACAACCGCATTTCAACACATTCTCCCGGTCATGTGAGCAGAGCCCACGTGCAACAATGATGATGAAACATCAAAATGAGGCAAAACCCCGGTTTGAGGCTCTGCCTCAGCCTTTAGCCGACCTTGTAACACTTGCATTGACACCATAACCGCGGAGGATCAACGCCGCCGCGTTGCGTGCCAGAGCCCGCTTGAGCACCTGCCGCGGATAGACGTTGGCGCTGTCGATCGAGCCTTGAAACAGTGCCTCGAACCCCAGCGGACGGTGCTTGGTATCGAGAAAAAGGCAGCCGAACACCTCATGCTGCTCGTGCCTCAATTGCGCCTGGAGATAGGCCCGAACCCCCGCTGGGTTTTCCAGTGCCGAGCTGCGACTGAGGTGCTCGCCCAGATGGCGCCGCGCCATTTCCATCACCGCCTGTAACTGAGCGTACTTGGCCGGCCCCAGCCCCAGTTGCTTGTTGAAGCACGGTTGGTCCGCCTCCAGCAAACCCCGCAGCCCGCCGAAGCGGTTCAACAGGTCCCGGGCCAGGTCCACCGCACTGCGTCCCCGCACTCCCGTCCGCAGAAAAATAGCCAGCAACTCCGCATCGGAGAGGCTAGCCGCGCCTTGTCCCAACAGCTTTTCCCGTGGTCGTTCCAACACGGGCCAGTCCCTGATACTCATGACAATTTCCCTCTGTCTGTCCGTTACTGCTCCCGGCGCTCTTGCAGGGAGCAGCCCTGTGCTATCTTAGCGGCCACTTTTTGCGCAGCGATCCGGCCTGGGGAGGCGTTGGCGTTGCGCGCAAACCCTCATCGGAAAAAGGCAGGCCTATGCAGCGGCTGTATCGGAAACGCATCGTTCTCGGCGTCGGCGGCGGCATCGCCGCCTACAAGAGCGCCGAGCTGGTTCGCCGACTTCTGGAACACGGCGCCCAGGTGCGCGTGGTCATGACCCGTGGCGGTGCTGAATTCATCACCCCCCTGACCATGCAAGCCCTCTCCGGGCACCCCGTGCACATGGACCTATTGGATCCCGCTGCCGAAGCGGCGATGGGCCACATCGAACTGGCCAAGTGGGCCGATCTGGTGCTGATTGCACCCGCCACCGCCGATCTCATCGCTCGCCTGGCCCAAGGCGTGGCCGACGATCTGCTGACCACCCTGGTGCTGGCCACCGACGCCACGGTCGCCGTGGCCCCGGCCATGAACCAGGCCATGTGGCGCGACCCGGCCACCCAGGCCAACCTCGAAACCCTGCAAAGCCGCTCGATCCAGGTCTTCGGCCCGGCCTCGGGCAGCCAGGCCTGCGGCGACGTCGGCCTGGGCCGCATGCTTGAGGCCAGCGATCTGGCGTGGTCCGCCGCCGAGTGCTTCCAGCGCCAGTCGCTGACCGGCAAGCATGTGCTGATCACCGCCGGCCCGACCCAGGAAAACATCGACCCGGTGCGCTACATCACCAACCACAGCTCCGGCAAGATGGGCTTCGCCCTCGCCGAAGCCGCGGCCGAAGCCGGCGCACGGGTGACCCTGGTCACCGGCCCGGTGCACCTGCCGACGCCTGACCGGGTCACCCGGATCGACGTGGTCAGCGCCCGCGACATGCTCGCGGCGTGCGAAGCGGCGATTCCCTGCGACCTGTTCATCGCTTCGGCGGCGGTCGCCGACTACCGCCCGGAAGTCGTCGCCCCGCAAAAACTCAAGAAAGACCCTACGACCGGTGACGGCCTGCTGCTGCAGATGGTGCGCAACCCGGACATCCTGGCCACTATCGCCACCCGTCCGGACCGTCCGTTCAGCGTTGGCTTCGCCGCCGAGACCGAACACCTGCTCGATTACGCCGCACGCAAGCTCAAGGACAAGAACCTCGACCTGATCGTCGCCAATGACGTGGCCAACCCCAGCATTGGCTTCAACAGCGAGGAAAACGCCTGCAGCGTGATCGACCGGCAGCTCCATGAAACCCTGTTCGCGCAGACCAGCAAGGGCAAGATCGCCCGCCAGCTGGTCGCCTTCATCGCCGAACGCCTCAACCAGGTTTGACCCAAATGCACGCTCTGCAAGCCAAGATTCTCGATCCACGCATCGGCGGCGAATTCCCGCTGCCGCAGTACGCCACCCCAGGTTCGGCGGGTCTCGACCTGCGCGCCATGCTCAAGGAAGACACCGTCCTGGAGCCGGGCCAGACCCTGCTGATCCCCACCGGCCTGTCGATTTACATCGGCGACCCAGGCCTGGCGGCGCTGATCCTGCCGCGCTCGGGCCTCGGCCACAAACACGGCATCGTGCTGGGTAACCTGGTCGGGCTGATCGATTCCGACTACCAGGGCGAGCTGATGGTTTCCTGCTGGAACCGCGGCCAGAACGCCTTCACCATCACCGTCGGCGAGCGCATTGCGCAACTGGTCCTGGTGCCGGTGGTACAGGCTCATTTCGACATCGTCGAGGCCTTCGACGAGAGCCAACGCGGTGCTGGCGGCTTCGGTCACTCCGGTAGCCAATGATCCCCTGATCGCCCCCGGATCCATGCCGGGGGCGAACTCTCCGGCAAAATGGCCGTCCAAGCGTTCCACACGCCCGAAAGCCATCGAGACTGGAGTTCCGTGATGAACGATATGGCCCAACTGATCCCCGCACTGCCTGACAGCATTTTCCGCGCCTACGATATCCGTGGTGTCGTGGGAGATACCCTGCACGCCGAAACGGCTTATTGGATTGGACGCGCCATCGGTGCACAGAGCCTGGCCCAGGGGGAACCGAACGTGTCGGTTGGCCGCGACGGCCGCCTGTCCGGACCGATGCTGGTGGAACGGCTGATCCAGGGGCTGGTCGACGCCGGTTGCCAGGTCAGCGATGTCGGCCTGGTGCCGACTCCTGCGCTGTACTACGCCGCCAACGTGCTCGCCGGAAAATCCGGCGTGATGCTCACCGGCAGCCACAACCCGCCGAGCTACAACGGTTTCAAGATCGTCATCGCCGGTGACACCCTGGCCAACGAACAGATCCAGGCGCTGCTGACCCGGCTGAAAACCAACGACCTGAGCCGCGGCGAAGGCAAACTCGAAAAAGTCGACATCCTTCCTCGCTACCACCAGCAGATCGTCGGTGACATCAAGCTCGCCAAGCGCCTGAAAGTGGTGGTGGACTGCGGTAACGGCGCCGCGGGCGTCAACGCCCCGCAACTGATCGAAGCACTTG
This sequence comes from Pseudomonas sp. 5P_5.1_Bac1, assembly GCF_025466015.1. Taxonomy (NCBI): domain Bacteria; kingdom Pseudomonadati; phylum Pseudomonadota; class Gammaproteobacteria; order Pseudomonadales; family Pseudomonadaceae; genus Pseudomonas; species Pseudomonas sp. 5P_5.1_Bac1. The sequence continues at coordinate 98,039 of NZ_JANLNX010000110.1, forward strand.
GCTGCGACGTCATCCCGCTGTTCTGCGAGGTCGACGGCAACTTCCCCAACCATCACCCGGACCCGGGCAAGCCGGAAAACCTGGTGGACCTGATTGCCAAGGTCAAGGAAACCGGCGCCGACCTCGGCCTGGCCTTCGACGGCGACGGGGACCGCGTCGGCGTGGTGACCAACACCGGCAGCATCGTCTATCCGGACCGCCTGCTGATGCTCTTCGCCCAGGACGTGCTGGCCCGCAACCCCGGCGCCGAAATCATCTTCGACGTCAAATGCACCCGCCGCCTGACCCCGCTGATCGCCGAATACGGCGGCCGCTCGCGGATGTGGAAGACCGGCCACTCGCTGATCAAGAAGAAAATGAAGGAAACCGGCGCACTGCTCGCCGGTGAGATGAGCGGACACATCTTCATCAAGGAACGCTGGTTCGGTTTCGACGACGGCATCTACAGTGCCGCGCGTTTGCTGGAGATCCTCAGCAAGACCGCGCTGGACGCCGAAACCCTGTTCGCCGGCTTCCCGAATGATATTTCCACACCGGAAATCAACATTGATGTGACCGACGAGAGTAAATTCGCCATCATTGATGCACTGCAACGCGACGCCGACTGGGGCAAAGCCGACCTGACCACCATCGACGGTGTGCGAGTCGATTATCCCCACGGCTGGGGCCTGGTCCGCGCGTCCAATACCACACCGGTACTGGTGCTGCGTTTCGAGGCCGACAACGAAGCCGAACTGCAGCGAATCAAGGCTGTTTTCCACGCGCAACTCAAGCGCGTTGCCCCTGACCTGCAACTACCGTTCTGACCGAACCACTTGTTCCAACTGGAGCCCTGCATGACCCTCGATCGCGATGCCGCTACCCATGTCGCCCAGGTACTGTCCGAAGCGCTGCCTTACATCCGACGCTTTGTCGGCAAGACCCTGGTGATCAAGTACGGCGGCAACGCGATGGAAAGCGAGGAGCTGAAAACCGGCTTCGCACGCGACGTGGTCCTGATGAAGGCCGTCGGCATCAACCCGGTGGTCGTCCACGGTGGTGGCCCGCAGATCGGTGACCTGCTCAAGCGCCTGTCGATCGAAAGCCGTTTCGTCGATGGCATGCGCGTCACCGACGCCCAGACCATGGACGTGGTGGAGATGGTTCTCGGCGGCCAGGTGAACAAGGACATCGTCAACCTGATCAACCGTCACGGCGGCAGCGCCATCGGCCTGACCGGCAAGGACGCTGAGCTGATCCGTGCGAAAAAGCTCACCGTCACCCGTCAGACCCCGGAAATGACCACGCCGGAAATCATCGACATCGGCCACGTCGGCGAAGTCGTTGGCGTTAACACCGACCTGCTGAACATGCTGGTCAAGGGTGACTTCATTCCGGTCATCGCGCCGATCGGCGTAGGCCCGAACGGCGAGTCCTACAACATCAACGCCGACCTGGTTGCCGGCAAGGTCGCCGAGGCCCTGAAAGCCGAGAAGCTGATGTTGCTGACCAACATCGCCGGCCTGATGGACAAGCAAGGCACCGTGTTGACCGGCCTGAGCACCGAGCAGGTCGATAGCCTGATCGCCGACGGCACCATCTACGGCGGCATGCTGCCGAAGATCCGTTGCGCACTGGAAGCGGTCCAGGGCGGCGTGCACAGCTCGCACATCATTGACGGCCGCGTACCGAACGCCGTTCTGCTGGAAATCTTCACCGACAGCGGCGTGGGCACCCTGATCACCAACCGCAAGCCGCGTCAGTAATACCTTTCAATGAGAAGCCCGCTACCAGGCGGGCTTTTTCATGATCGCTTGAACCGTTTTCTGTGTTTATTTGGGAGAAACAGCGTGAAATATGCTTCACATGGACTCGTGCTGGCAGCCGCCATCGCTTTCGGGTCGTTGGCAGGTTGTGCAACAGAAACATCCAGAGCGGTCGCCGTGCAGCAGGTCGAAAGCGTCAGCCGCCCCTATAGCGGTGTGCGTGCGCCTATCGCGGTCGGCAAGTTCGACAACCGCTCCAGCTACATGCGCGGCATCTTCTCCGACGGCATCGACCGTCTCGGCGGTCAGGCGAAGACCATCCTCATCACCCACCTGCAGCAGACCAATCGCTTCAACGTGCTGGACCGCGACAACATGGGCGAAATCCAGCAAGAAGCGGCCATCAAGGGCCAGGCCCAGCGTCTGAAAGGTGCGGATTACGTGGTGACCGGTGATGTGACCGAATTCGGTCGCAAGGAAGTCGGCGACCATCAGCTCTTCGGCATCCTCGGTCGCGGCAAGACCCAGATCGCCTACGCCAAGGTTGCGCTGAACATCGTCAACATCAGCACCTCCGAAGTGGTTTATTCCAGCCAGGGCGCGGGCGAGTACGCCCTGTCCAACCGCGAAATCATCGGTTTCGGCGGCACCGCCAGCTACGACTCGACCCTCAATGGCAAGGTGCTCGACTTGGCCATGCGCGAAGCCGTGAACAAGCTGGTCGACGCCGTGGAAAGCGGCGCCTGGAAACCTGTCACCCCTTAAAGACTCTACGCACAAGGACGAACCGTAATGAGTACGGCAACCCTGAGCTGGCGCGCAGTCGCCGGCGTTCTGCTGGGCAGCATCCTGCTGTCCGGCTGCACCGGGCCGAAAACCCTGTATCAGTGGGAAGGCTACCAACCGCAGGTCTATCAGTACTTCAAGGGCGAGTCGAAAGAAGCGCAGGTCGAAGCACTGGAAGGTGATCTGCAGAAAATTCGCGCCAAGAACGGCGCCGTTCCTCCGGGCTACCACGCCCAGCTTGGCCTGCTGTATTCGAGCCTCGGCAAGGATGATCAGATGGTCCAGCAGTTCCAGACCGAGAAAGCGCTGTTCCCTGAATCGGCGGCCTACATGGACTTTCTGCTGAAAAACGCACGCCAGGGAGTGGCCAAACAATGATCCAGCGTCTGTTCAAACTGGCGGCGAGCGCCTGCATCCTCGCGCTGTTCGCCGGCTGCGCTCACCAGCAAAAGAGCGTCGATTACTCGGAATACAAGCAGGCCAACCCGCGCTCGATTCTCATCCTGCCGCCGCTGAACGAGTCGCCGGATGTGAAGGCGACCTACAGCATGCTGTCGAACGTGACCTATCCGCTGGCCGAAGCCGGGTATTACGTGCTGCCGGTGGCGCTGGTTGATGAGACCTTCCGTCAGAACGGCATGACCACGCCGAGCGACATCCACCAGTTGCCCACCAACAAGCTGCACGACATCTTCGGTGCGGACGCGGCGCTGTATGTCACCGTGAGTGACTATGGCACGCGTTACATGGTCATCAGCAGCGCAACCATTGTGACGGCCAAGGCCAGCCTGGTCGACCTGCGCAGCGGCAAGACCCTGTGGACCGGTGCGGCCACGGCGTCCAGCCAGGAGAATCAGAACAACAGCGGAGGCGGGATTATCGGCCTGCTGATCACCGCTGCGGTCAATCAGATCATCAGCAGCGTGCAGGACGATGCCGGCTACCCGATTGCCGGGATCACCGGTGCCCGTCTGCTGACGCCGTACAAGAACGGCGGCATCCTCTACGGACCCCGCTCGCCGCACTACGGAAAAGACTGAGCCAAATGAAAACGGGCCGCTTGAAGCGGCCCGTTTTCATTTCAGACGCCGAATTGGGCGCGGTAGGCTTCCACCGCCGGCAGGTGCTGCTTGAGCGCCGGATCGTCGGCGAGGAACTCAAGGACCTGGGTCAGGGAAACGATGCTGACCACCGGAATGCCGAAGTCGCGCTCCACTTCCTGGATCGCCGACAGCTCGCCGTTGCCGCGCTCCTGGCGGTTCAACGCGATCAGCACGCCAGCGGCCTTGGCCTGCTGGCCCTGGATGATCTGCATGACTTCGCGGATCGCGGTGCCGGCGGTGATCACGTCGTCGATGATCAGCACTTCGCCGGTCAGCGCCGCGCCCACCAGGCTGCCGCCTTCGCCGTGGTCCTTGGCTTCCTTGCGGTTGAAGCACCATGGCACGTCAAGCTGATGCTGCTCGGCCAGGGCCACCGCGGTCGCCGCGGCAAGGGGAATACCCTTGTAGGCCGGGCCGAACAGGACATCGAACGGAATCTTGCTGTCGACGATCGCCGCCGCATAGAAACGTCCAAGCTGGGCCAGGGCCGAGCCACTGTTGAACAAGCCGGCATTGAAGAAATACGGGCTGGTACGACCCGACTTGAGAGTGAACTCACCGAAGCGCAGAACCCCGCGATCGATGGCAAAACGAATGAAGTCGCGCTGATACGGCTGCATGAAGAGTCCCGGATTACCACGGATTTAGCTAATTGAGTAGAGCTCGGGTATCATACACGCACGTGATTTTTGGGGCCATTTATGCGGATCATCAGTGTGAACGTTAATGGCATTCAGGCTGCGGTCGAGCGTGGTTTGCTCAGCTGGCTGCAAGCTCAGAATGCCGACGTCATCTGCCTTCAGGATACCCGCGCCTCGGCCTTTGAACTCGACGACCCGGCTTTTCAGCTAGATGGCTACTTCCTTTATGCCTGCGACGCAGAAGTACCCGCCCAAGGCGGCGTGGCACTTTATTCGCGGTTGCAGCCCAAGGCAGTCATCAGCGGCCTGGGCTTCGAGACAGCCGACCGCTACGGACGTTACCTGCAGGCCGATTTCGACAAAGTCAGTATTGCAACCCTGTTGCTGCCTTCCGGGCAGAACGGCGATGAAGACCTGAACCAGAAGTTCAAGTTGATGGACGACTTCGCCAAGTACCTGGACAAGCAACGTCGTAAACGCCGCGAATACATCTATTGCGGCTCGCTGTACGTGGCGCAGCAGAAGCTCGACATCAAGAACTGGCGCGACAGCCAGCAGTCGCCAGGCTTCCTCGCCCCGGAACGCGCGTGGATGGACGAGATCGTCGGCAACATGGGCTATGTCGATGCCCTGCGCGAAGTCAGCCGCGAAGGCGACCAGTACAGCTGGTGGCCAGATAACGAACAAGCCGAGATGCTCAACCTGGGCTATCGCTTCGACTACCAGTTGCTGACCCCCGGCCTGCGCCGCTTCGTACGAAGCGCACGCCTGCCGCGCCAGCCGCGCTTCTCGCAACACGCGCCGCTGATCGTGGACTACGACTGGACGCTGACGATCTGATCGTCAGCCACAAAAAAGCCGACCCTTGGGTCGGCTTTTTTATTGGGCGATGGCTCAGTCAGCCAGCGACACCTTTTGCAGCTCGAACAGATCGGCCATGCCTTTCTGCGCCAGCTCCAGCATCGCGTTGAGTTCCTGCGGCTGGAACGGCGCGCCTTCAGCAGTGCCCTGGACTTCGATGAAGCCGCCAGCGCTGGTCATGACCACGTTCAGGTCGGTTTCGGCAGCGGAGTCTTCGAGGTAATCCAGGTCCAGGACCGGCTCGCCCTGGTACATGCCCACCGAAACGGCAGCGATCATGTGCTTGAGCGGGTCGCCGCCTTTCAGGCCGCCACGCTTCTTGACCACACGCAGCGCATCGACCAGGGCAACCATGGCGCCGGTGATGGACGCGGTGCGGGTACCGCCGTCGGCCTGGATCACGTCGCAGTCGACGTACAGGGTGATGTCGCCCAGCTTGCTCATGTCCAGCGCGGCGCGCAGCGAGCGGCCGATCAGGCGCTGGATTTCCAGGGTGCGGCCACCCTGTTTGCCACGGCTGGCTTCGCGCTGGTTACGCTCACCGGTGGAGCGCGGCAGCATGCCGTACTCGGCGGTCAGCCAGCCTTGGCCCTGGCCTTTCAGGAAGCGTGGAACACCATTTTCGACGCTGACCGTGCAGACGACTTTGGTGTCGCCAAACTCAACCAGTACCGACCCTTCGGCGTGCTTGGTGTAGTTGCGGGTGATGCGGATCGAGCGGAGCTGATCGGCAGCGCGACCACTTGGACGTTTCATAGGGGATACCTGTACTGGGTTCGAATCTGCCGAGCATTATAGAGCGCCAGGCCGCGACTGGACATGCCTGAGCGCGAAAGGCCCGCCCGCCGCCCGTCGCACGGCTCAAACCCCGCGCACATCGGGCTTCGACAGGTTTTTGTCGGCGTTCAGCGCAGTGTTTGTCACATCCGTTTATGGGAGCCGGCAGCGCACTGCGTTACAATCCTGCGCCTTTGCAGCCTGTCGGCTTTCCCTTCATCTATCTGCGAGGTACTTCCCATGGTGCACAGCATGACCGCCTTTGCTCGTGTCGAACGAGCCGGGACCCAAGGCACCCTGATATGGGAACTGCGCTCGGTCAACCATCGCTACCTTGAGCCGCACCTGCGTCTGCCGGACGCCTTCCGCGATCTTGAAGGCGCCGTACGCGAGTCGCTGCGCCAGGGGATTTCCCGCGGCAAGGTCGAGTGCACCCTGCGCTTCAACGAAGAAAACGCCGGCAAGCCGTTGCAGGTGGACCGTGAGCGCGCCGCACAACTGGTGGCCGCCGCCGAGACCGTGGCCAGCCTGATCAAGCAGCCGGCACCGCTCAATCCCCTGGAAGTGCTGGCCTGGCCCGGCGTGCTGGTCGTCGATGCCAACGACCCGCAAGCCTTGAACGTCGAAGCCATCGAGCTGTTCGACGCGGCGCTCCAGGAGCTGAAAAATGGCCGCAACCGCGAAGGCGCGGAGCTGGCGCGGCTGATCAACGAGCGCCTGGACAGCATGAGCCAGGAAGTCACCACCCTGCGCGCGCTGGTGCCGCAGATGCTCGCCGCCCAGCGGCAGAAGATCCTCGACCGCTTCAGCGACATGCAGGCCGAACTCGATCCGCAACGCCTGGAACAGGAAATGGTCCTGCTGGCGCAGAAGAGCGATGTCGCCGAGGAGCTCGACCGTCTCAGCACACACGTCACCGAAGTGCGTCGGGTGCTCAAGTCCGGCGGTGCAGCGGGCCGGCGCCTGGACTTCCTGATGCAGGAGCTCAATCGCGAAGCCAACACCTTGGGCTCCAAAGCCTTCGACCCACGCAGCACCCAATCGGCGGTCAACCTCAAGGTTCTGATCGAGCAGATGCGTGAACAAGTACAGAACATCGAGTAAGGCCACCCCCATCATGAAACACAGCAGCGGCACCCTGTACATCATTTCGGCCCCGTCCGGCGCCGGCAAGACCAGCCTGGTCAAGGCCCTGACCGACGACCTGAACCACATTCGCGTGTCGGTTTCCCACACCACGCGGGCCATGCGTCCGGGCGAGCACAACGGGGTGAACTACCACTTCGTCGACCGCGCCGAGTTCGACCGCCTGAACGCTCAGGGCGACTTCCTCGAGCAGGCCGAAGTCTTCGGCAACTGCTACGGCACCTCGCGCAGCGCGCTGCAGCAGACCCTCGATGAAGGCCATGACCTGATCCTGGAAATCGACTGGCAAGGCGCGCAGCAGGTGCGTGATCAGATGCCGGGCACGCGCTCGATCTTCATCCTGCCGCCGAGCCAGCAGGCCTTGCGCCAGCGCCTGACCAACCGTGGCCAGGACAGTGACGAGATCATCGAAGGCCGGATGCGCGAAGCGGTCAGCGAGATGAAGCACTACGACGAATACGAGTACGTCATCATCAATGACGACTTCGCCACGGCGCTGGAAGATTTGAAAGCGGTGTTCCGCGCCAATCGCCTGCAGCGCGAAAGCCAGCAACAACGCCACGGCGAGCTGCTCAAGCAACTGCTGGCTTGAGCCCTCGCCGTCCCGGCCGCCTCAGCGGCGGCTCGGGATGGTTGCGTGACGGCGCAGCGTCATGCCAAGGAAGAACGCCGGCGCGCGCAGACGCGAGAGCAGCATCAGGACGATGCCCAGCAGCAGGATGATCATCGCGATCACGAACACCAGCCCCAACCCGCCCACATGCGAACCGCTGCCGAACGAAGGCGAGGCGCTGTCGATTGCGGTCTGAACGAAGATCACCGAAAGAATCCCGCCGCCCAGCAACGGGCACACGCCTCTCATCATGAAGTGCCGCGCGCTGTCCATCAGGCTGTGGCGGAAGTACCAGACACAGGCGAACGCCGTCAGCGAATAGTAGAAGCAGATCATCATGCCCAAGGCTGTGATGGTGTCCGCCAGCACGTTTTCGCTCAAGGTGCGCATGGTCACGTAGAACACACCGGCGGCGATGCCGGCGCAGATGGTGGCATAACGCGGAGTCTGCGAGCGCGGGCAGATGCGCGCGAAGCGCTCTGGCACGGCGCCGTAGTAGCCCATGGCGAGCAGAGTGCGGGCCGGGGAGACGAAGGTCGATTGCAGCGACGCGGCGGTACTCGCCAGCACGGCGATGGACATCAGGATTGCCAGCGGGCCCATGACTGGACCTGCGAGGTGAGCGAAGACGTTTTCCTGGATCCGTGGATTGCCCAGGCCCAGCCCTACTTCGCTGATACCGGCGAATTGCAGCGTGGCGATAGCGGTGACCAGGTACAGGCCGAGGATCAGCAGTACGGTCAGGGTCGCGGCGCGGCCAGGCACTTCATCGCTGCCCACCGACTCTTCGCTCATGGTCAGGCACACGTCCCAACCCCAGAAGATGAAGATCGACAGCGACAGGCCGGCGGTAAAGGCCGAGAAGGACTCGACGCCGAACGGGTTGAACCAGTCCATCTGGAAGTTCATCGGCGGTTGCTCGGGGGTCGAGCCGCCGAACGCCGCGATGGCGAAACCTATCAGCACCAACAGTTGCAGCGCCACCAGGCCGTACTGCACCGCCATGGTCGTGCCGATGCCGCGACAGCAGATCCACACCGCCATGGCGATGAACACGCAACAGGTGATGACGTTGATCAGCAGGTTGTCGCTGAGCGCAGCCACCTCGTGGCTGCCAGTGAGTTGCCCGAGGAAGAGATAGAAGAAGTCCACCGCCACACCGGCCAGGTTGGACAGGACGATGGTGGTGGCCGTAACCAGGCCCCAGCCGCCGATCCAGCCGATCATCGGGCCAAAGGCGCGAGCCGACCAGGTAAAGGAGGTGCCGCTGTCCGGTTCGGCCGCGTTCAGCTCGCGATAGCCGAGGGCTACCAGCAGCATCGGCAGGAAGCCGACGATGAACACCGCCGGCAAGTGCGCGCCGACTTCGCGGACCGTTGGACCCAGCGCGCCGGTGAGGGTGTACACCGGGGCGATGGTGGAAATGCCGAGCACGATACTGGCGAGCAGTCCGAGCCGGCCCTTGGCCAGCCCCTTGGATGCTCCGGATGTGCCGGCGCTTGCGCGAGCCTGCCCCGCCGTACTCGGGGTCAGGCTTGCCTGGAAATCGCTCATGAGTAGTTGCCGTCGCTATTGGTATTGTTTTTCAGGGCATCAATTGATGCCCGCACTCAATGAATCTGCCGGATCGGCCTGGGCGCAAACGTCGCTCCCGAGGCGTTACAGGCTCGCCTCGCGGTAGCGCTGACCACCGGCGTAGGCATTACAGGCTGCACGGAACGCCTGAAAAAGACGCAACGAAACCGGGTTTTCGGCATAACGCCATTCCGGATGCCACTGCACTCCGACCACAAAGCCGGGCGCATCCTCCATGGAAACTGCTTCGATCAACCCGTCCGGGGCCAATGCCTCGACACGCAAGCCCTCAGCCAGGCGGTCGATGCCCTGGCTGTGGAGCGAGTTGACCATGAACTGCTGCGGTAACCCCAGTCGCTCGAATTTCCCATCGGGTTCGACCGTCACCAGGTGACGCGGGCTGTACTGTTCTTCGAGCGGGGCGTCCTGCGGCTCGCGGTGGTCCAGATAGCCGGGCAGCTCCTGGACACGCTGGTGCAAGCTTCCGCCCAGGGCCACATTGAGCTCCTGGAAACCACGGCAAATGCAGAACACCGGCACGCCGGCGGCAATCGCCGCCTGCAGCAACGGCAGGGTCAGCCGGTCACGAAACACGTCGTGCCGGGTGCCTTCGACGCTGGGGGCGCCATTGTAATGATGCGGCTCGACATTTGAAGGCGAGCCGGTAAAAAGAATGCCGTCGAGGCGTTCCAGCAGGCGCTGCGGGTCCAGCGCCTCGGTGAGCGCCGGCAGGATCAGCGGCACGCCGGCAAACGCGGCGGCCTCGACGTATTTGTCGCCCACGGTGTGGGAGGCAGTGTTGCCCAGCATCTGACGGCATGCAGTGACGCCGATCAAAGGCGTCTTGCGCAAATCCTGCTTCATCGATCCAGCCTCCCTTAGAGCTTGATCCAGGTCGCCTTGAGTTCGGTGTATTTGTCGAACGCGTGCAGCGACTTGTCGCGGCCGTTGCCCGACTGCTTGAAACCACCGAACGGCGCGGTCATGTCGCCGCCGTCGTACTGGTTGATCCAGACGCTGCCGGCGCGCAGGGCGCGAGCGCTGCGATGGGCCTTGGAAAGGTCCGAGGTCCACACCGCCGCGGCCAGTCCGAACGGCGAGTCGTTGGCGATGGCGATCGCTTCTTCGGCGCTGTCGAAGGTGATGACCGACAGCACCGGGCCGAAGATTTCCTCGCGGGCGATGCGCATGGCGTTGTTCACGCCATCGAAGATCGCCGGCTCGACGTAGACGCCGCAGGTGTCTTCAAGCACACGGCGGCCACCGGTGACCAGGGTCGCGCCATCGGCCTTGCCGGCCTCGACGTAGCCAAGCACGGTGTCCAGTTGAGTGGTGTCGACCAGCGCACCGACGCGGGTTTCCGGCTCCAGCGCATGGCCTGGTTTCCAGGCCTTGAGCGCCTCCACCACCATCGGCAGGAACTGCTCCTTGATCGAGCGCTCCACCAGCAGGCGCGAACCGGCGATGCAGACCTCGCCCTGGTTGAACGCGATAGCGCTGGCGGCGGCTTCAGCCGCGGCCTGCAGGTCCGGCGCGTCGGCGAAGACGATGTTCGGGCTCTTGCCGCCGGCCTCCAGCCAGACGCGTTTCATGTTCGATTCGCCGGCATACACCATCAGTTGCTTGGCGATGCGGGTCGAACCGGTGAACACGAGAGTGTCGACGTCCATGTGCAAGGCCAGGGCCTTGCCGACGGTGTGGCCAAAACCTGGCAGCACATTGAGCACACCGGCCGGAAGGCCGGCTTCCACCGCCAGTTGGGCGATGCGGATGGCGGTCAGCGGAGATTTTTCCGACGGTTTGAGGATCACCGAGTTGCCGGTGGCCAGGGCCGGGCCGAGTTTCCAGCAGGCCATCATCAGCGGGAAGTTCCAGGGCACGATGGCGGCAACCACACCCACCGCCTCGCGGGTCACCAGGCCAAGCTGGTCAGGCGCGGTCGGCGCGACTTCGTCGTAGACCTTGTCGATCGCCTCGGCGTTCCAGCGGATGGCGTTGGCCGCCGCGGGAATGTCGATGCTCAGCGAGTCGGCGATCGGCTTGCCCATGTCCAGGGTTTCCAGCAACGCCAGCTCGCGGGCGTTGGCCAGCAGCAGGTCGGCGAAGGCGATCAGCACGCGCTTGCGCTGGGCCGGCGCCTGCTGCGCCCAGACGCCGCTGTCGAAACTGCGGCGCGCGGCAGCGACTGCCAGCTCGGCGTCGGCGGCATCGCAACTGGCGATGGCAGCCAGGGCACGACCGTCCACCGGGCTGATGCAGTCGAAGGTCTCGCCAGAGGCGCTTTCGAGGTATTCACCGTCGATGAAGGCGCGCCCCTCGATGCGCAGTTGCTGGAAGAGGGTTTCCCATTGTTCGCGGGTCGGAATTGTCATTGTTCTGTTCTCCGGGCATCACACGGTATGCAGGTACCAGTTGTATTCGAGGTCGGAAATCGACACCTCGAACTCCGCCAGTTCGCTTTCCTTGCAGGCGACGAAAATATCGATGTAGTCGGGGCTGATGTACTGGTTCAGGACTTCGCTATCGTCCAGTTCGCGCAGGGCATCGCGCAGGTTGTTCGGCAGGCTCTGTTCCAGTTGCTCGTAGGAATTGCCTTCGATGGGCGCGCCCGGTTCGATCTTGTTGGTCAGCCCGTGGTGAATACCGGCGAGGATCGCCGACATCATCAGGTAAGGGTTGGCGTCGGCGCCGGCCACGCGGTGCTCGATGCGTACGGCGTCGGCGCTGCCGGTCGGTACACGGACGGCCACGGTGCGGTTGTCCAGGCCCCAGCTCGGCGCGTTGGGCACATAGAACTGCGCGCCGAAACGGCGGTAGGAGTTGATGTTCGGGCAGAGGAAGGCCATCGACGCCGGCATGGTTTCCAGCACGCCGCCGATGGCGTGGCGCAGGGCGTCGTTCTGCTCGGGGTCTTCGCTGGTGAAGATGTTCTTGCCGGTGGCCTTGTCCAGCAGCGAAATGTGCACGTGCAGGCCATTACCGGCCTGGCCCGGGTAAGGCTTGGCCATGAACGTGGAGTCCATTTCATGGTCGTAGGCGACGTTCTTGATCACCCGCTTGAGCAGCAGCGCGTAGTCACAAGCTTTCAGCGGATCGGCGACGTGGTGCAGGTTCACTTCGAACTGCGCCGGGGCGCTTTCCTTGACGATCGCGTCGGCCGGGATGTCCTGTTCCTTGGCGGCTTCGAGAATGTCCTGCAGGCAATCGACGTATTCGTCGAGGTCGTCGATCAGGTAGACCTGGGTCGATTGCGGACGCTTGCCGGAAATCGGCGAACGCGGCGGTTGCGGGCGACCGTTCAGGTTGTCCTGGTCGATCAGGTAGAACTCCAGCTCGAACGCGGCGCAGATGGTCAGGCCCAGGGCGTCGAACTTCTCGATAACGCCACGCAGCACTTCGCGCGGGTCGGCGAAGAACGGCTTGCCGTCCATCTCGTGCATGGTCATCAGCAACTGCGCGGTAGGACGCTTCTGCCAGGGCTCGAAGCTCAGGGTGCCGGGGATCGGGTAGCAGATGCGGTCGGCGTCGCCGATATCCAGGCCCAGGCCGGTGCTTTCCACCGTTGAGCCATTGATGTCCAGGGCGAACAGCGACGCGGGCAGGTTGATGCCCTTTTCGTAGACTTTGACCAGGCTCGCCCTCTCGACGCGCTTGCCGCGCACCACTCCGTTCATATCGGCGATCAGCAGATCGACGTACTGCACCTCAGGGTGGGCCTTTAGAAATTCGGCCATTTCGTCAACGGGGATGGCGCACGGAGAGACCGACGTCATGGCTAGGCATCCTTTAGAGTTTTTATTGGGGCAGCGATGTAGGGGGGTAATGCGCGTATTCGGGGCGGCGATGGCTGGCTTTTATTCTCGGGATTTCCATCGTGGGGAACGGCTGGCGCGTCATCTATCGGACGAGCGTTCCAGGTTCTGCGGCATCACGCCTTGCTAGACGGCCACCGTCGCACTATAGAATGGCCCCCACGCAACAGACATTGGCATTTTGGCAAGCAAAGAGTGCATCGATGCAATATCAGATCAGCCATGCCGACCTCTCCCTGGTTCTCGCCCTGGTCCGCGGACGCTCCCTGGCCAAGGCGGCAGAACTGCTCAAGGTCGACGTTTCCACGGTGTTCCGCTCGATCCGGCGGATGGAGGCCGCGCTCGGTACCGCGTTGTTCGTTAAAAGCCGCAAGGGCTACATCCCCACCGGCACCGCCCAGGCCCTGGCCGAACAGGCCGAGCGCGCCGAGCAGGCGCTGGACGCCGCACGCGTGGCGCTGACCCATGGCGAACAGGTGGTCAGCGGCACTGTGCGCCTGACCTGCACCGACGCGGTATTGCACAGCCTGCTGCTGCCGGCGCTGGCCGAGTTCATGCCGGCATACCCGGCGCTGTCACTGGAACTGGCGACGTCCAACACCTTCGCCAACCTCAGCCGCCGCGACGCTGACCTGGCCTTGCGCCTGACCAACTCGCCGCCCGAGCATCTTGTAGGACGCTGCCTGGGTTCGGCTTCTTATGTCGTGTGCGGTCGCGAGGAATTTCGCAGCCGCTTGACCGAAGCGCCCGCCAGCGTGCCGTGGATCTCGCCGGACGATTCCATGCAGGATCACCCCACGGTGGTCTGGCGCAGCGAAAAACTGCCCGGCGTAATGCCGCGCTACCGCTGCAGCGGCATTTCGTCCATCGCCCAGTTGGTCAGCGCCGGCCTCGGTGTGGCCGCGCTGCCGGACTATATGGCGCACACCCTGCCGGGGGTCGAGCAACTGAGCGAAGCGCTACCCGGTTGCGATACCCAATTGTGGCTGCTGACCCGCCCGGATTGCCGGGCATTGCGCTCGGTCCAGGCACTGTTCGACGAACTGACCCCGCGTTTGCGCAATGCGTTGATCTGACAGGTCGCGCAAGACAGTTGTAATAGACGCTTACAAGTAGGTATCGTCGGCATATCCGGGGCTCGAACCGAAATCAGCGCTTCCCTAACGGCTGGTGATTTTTTAAACTATCGAGTCCGCTCGCCCATTTGGGCAGAACACCGCATTCGCTATTTGAGGAACACCATGGCCCGCGTAACCGTTGAAGATTGTCTAGACCACGTGGATAACCGCTTTGAGCTGGTCATGCTGTCCACCAAGCGTGCCCGCCAACTGGCCACCGGCGGCAAAGAGCCGAAAGTGGCGTGGGAAAACGACAAGCCTACCGTCGTTGCCCTGCGCGAAATCGCCGAAGGCTTCATTACCAATGAGTTTCTCGCCGCAGAAGATATCGTCACTGAAGACCCGGTCTTCACTGCGTTCGACGAAGAGGCCAACGAGGCCGTCTAAGTCTATGCCTGGTCGACGTTGTGCGGCGCGGGTCCCTTATCCTCGGCAGGAGGTCGTATCTTGCCGAGCATAGATGCCCTCGCCGATCGTCTGTCGACCTACCTCGGGCCCGACCAGGTCAACCTGGTCCGCCGAGCCTATTTCTACGCTGAACAGGCCCACGACGGCCAACGCCGCCGCAGCGGCGAGGCGTACGTCACGCATCCGCTGGCCGTCGCCAGCATCCTCGCCGACATGCACATGGACCATCAGAGCCTGATGGCGGCCATGCTGCACGACGTGATCGAAGACACCGGCATCGCCAAGGAAGCCCTCAGTTCACAGTTTGGCGAAACCGTCGCGGAACTGGTCGATGGCGTCAGCAAGCTGACCCAGATGAACTTCGAGACCAAGGCCGAGGCCCAGGCGGAAAACTTCCAGAAGATGGCCATGGCCATGGCCCGGGATATCCGGGTGATTCTGGTCAAGCTGGCCGACCGCCTGCACAACATGCGCACCCTTGAAGTGCTGTCTGGCGAAAAACGCCGGCGCATCGCCAAGGAAACCCTGGAAATCTACGCCCCCATCGCCAACCGCCTCGGCATGCACAGCGTGCGCATCGAGTTCGAGGACCTGGGTTTCAAGGCGATGTACCCGATGCGCTCGGCGCGCATCTACCAGGCTGTCAAACGTGCACGCGGCAACCGCAAGGAAATCGTCAACAAGATCGAAGAGTCGCTCAGCCACGCCCTGGCGGTGGATGGCATGGAAGGCGAAGTCAGCGGTCGGCAAAAACATATCTATGGCATCTACAAGAAGATGCGCGGCAAGCGTCGCGCCTTCAACGAGATCATGGATGTCTACGCGTTTCGCATCATCGTCGACAAGGTCGACACCTGCTACCGCGTGCTCGGTGCCGTGCACAATCTGTATAAGCCCCTGCCCGGCCGCTTCAAGGACTACATCGCAATCCCCAAGGCCAACGGCTACCAGTCGCTGCATACCACGCTGTTCGGCATGCACGGGGTCCCCATCGAAATCCAGATCCGCACCCGCGAGATGGAAGAGATGGCCAACAACGGCATCGCCGCCCACTGGCTGTACAAGTCCAGCGACGACGAACAGCCCAAGGGCACCCACGCCCGCGCACGGCAGTGGGTCAAGGGCGTGCTGGAAATGCAGCAACGCGCTGGCAACTCCCTCGAATTCATCGAAAGCGTGAAGATCGACCTGTTCCCGGACGAGGTCTACGTCTTCACGCCCAAGGGCCGCATCATGGAGCTGCCGAAAGGCTCCACTGCGGTCGACTTCGCCTACGCGGTACACACCGACGTCGGCAACAGCTGCATCGCCTGCCGGATCAACCGCCGCCTCGCGCCGCTGTCCGAACCGCTGCAGAGCGGCTCGACGGTCGAAATCGTCAGTGCCCCGGGCGCACGACCGAATCCGGCGTGGCTGAACTTCGTGGTCACCGGCAAGGCCCGCACGCACATCCGCCACGCCCTCAAGCTACAGCGCCGTTCCGAGTCCATCAATCTGGGCGAACGCCTGCTGAACAAGGTGCTCAACGGCTTCGACAGCGCCCTGGACAAGATTCCGCCAGAGCGCGTCCAGGCCATGCTCGCAGAGTACCGCCTGGAACTGATCGAAGACCTGCTCGAAGACATCGGCCTGGGCAACCGCATGGCCTACGTCGTGGCCCGACGCCTGCTCTCCAGCGAAGGCGAGCAGCTGCCAAGCCCGGAAAGCCCGCTGGCCATCCGCGGTACCGAAGGTCTGGTGCTGAGCTACGCCAAATGCTGTACGCCGATTCCGGGCGACCCCATTGTCGGCCACCTCTCGGCCGGAAAAGGCATGGTGGTGCACCTCGAAGGCTGCCGCAATATCAGTGAAATCCGCCATAACCCGGAAAAATGCATCCAGCTTTCCTGGGCCAAGGACGTCACCGGCGAGTTCAACGTCGAACTGCGCGTCGAGCTGGAACACCAGCGCGGCCTGATCGCCCTGCTCGCCAGCAGCGTCAACGCGGCCGACGGCAACATCGAGAAAATCAGCATGGACGAGCGTGATGGCCGCATCAGCGTCGTCCAGCTTGTGGTCAGCGTGCACGACCGCGTACACCTGGCCCGCGTGATCAAGAAACTGCGCGCACTGGCGGGGGTCATCCGCATCACCCGCATGCGCGCGTAGCCCTTCCCGTGCAAGGAGTCACCATGAGCAAGACTGTCATCACCAGCGACAAGGCCCCAGCCGCCATTGGCACCTACTCCCAGGCGATCAAGGCCGGCAATACCGTCTACATGTCGGGCCAGATCCCGCTCGATCCGAAAACCATGGAACTGGTCGAAGGCTTCGAAGCCCAGACCGTCCAGGTGTTCGAAAACCTCAAGGCCGTGGCCGAGGCTGCTGGCGGTTCCTTCAAGGACATCGTCAAGCTGAACATCTTCCTGACCGACCTGAGCCACTTCGCCAAGGTCAACGAAGTCATGGGCCGCTACTTCGAGCAGCCGTACCCGGCTCGCGCGGCCATCGGCGTTGCCGCCCTGCCACGCGGCTCGCAGGTCGAGATGGACGCGATCCTGGTTCTCGAGTAATACCCTGCGGCGAGCCTGAGGGTTCGCCGCTTTTCCTCCCCTGAAGGACCCCGTAATGCGCAACGCGCTTGCCCTTTCGCTGCTTGCCGCACTGCTCGGCGGCTGCGCGAGCCACAAACCCGAAGACTACAACGGTGTCTGGATCAACCAGAACGCCATCGATGCTGCGTCCAAAGGCACTGGCCTGCGTTACGCACTCGAGCGCCACGGACCGAACTTCGAATGGAAGGTCAACGTCGCCGCCGGACAAGCCAGCTACAGCAACGGCTTCGAGCTGGTGGAAGGCCGCCTGAAGGCCATCGATGAAGACCACTGGCAAGTAGAACTCGACGGCGACCAGGTGGAAAACCTCGAACTGGATGGCAAGGAACTGGTGCAGGCCACCAGCGACTGGGCCCCGGAACAGCGTTTCCAGCGCAGCAGCGACACCATCAACCCCGATATTCCCCCAGGCGCCGCCTTCGAGCAGGCCCTGTATGGCGCCTACCTGAAAGGCAACTGGAAAATCCTCGAAGGCCCTGGCCAGGGCGGCACCGTGCGCTTTCGCGACAACGGCGCCCTCGACGGCCTGCCCAATCTGGACCGCTACGCCCTTTGCCTGGCGGGCGATTGCGCCAGCATGACCGGCAAGTTCGACAGCCTGTGGCTCGAGCGCAACCAGCAGGGCAATCCGTGGATCTTCAAGCGCGACGGCAAGCAGATGGAAATCTTCCAGGCCATCAACGACTCCCAGCCTGACGAAATGCCATCGCTGCGCCCCGGCGCTCGCCGCTGGCTGCTGGAACAGAAATAACGGACGGGCGCTTCAGCCGCGCCCTTCAAGAATCGCTGCATAGCCTTCGCGATAACTCGCAAATGTGGGCGTCCAGCCCAGCGCCCGAGCCCGGGCGTTGCTGCAGCGCTTGCTACCAGTACGGCGCACGCGCTGCTCCTCGGACCACTCGGTAACCCCCATGTGCTCGCGCAACCAGGCCACCACCTCGGCCAGCGGCGCGGGCGCATCGTCCACGCCGATGTAGCAATCCTCCAGCGCCCGCCCGTCCCGATCCGCCTGCAGCAGGAACGCCAGCAGGCCGGCGGCATCCTCGGCATGGATGCGGTTGCCATACAGCGGCGGTTCCTCGGTGACCCGATACCCTTGGCGCACCTGGCTGAGCAGCCATTCGCGGCCCGGCCCGTAGATCCCGGTCAGGCGCACCACGCTGGCCGGCACACCGCTCTGCAACGCCAGGCGCTCCGCCTCCAGCATCACCCGCCCGGAATACTCGCGTGGCGCGGTTTCCGCGGTTTCATCGATCCACTCGCCGTCCTGCTGGGCGAAAACACTGCTGCTGGAGACGAACAGCAGCCGACGCGGCTTCTGCCCGCGCTCGGCCAGCCAGCCCAACACATTGCGCAGCCCTTCGACATACGCCGAGCGATAGCCCGCTTCGTCATGCTGGCTAGCGGCCACGCTGTAGACCAGATAATCAGGCGCAACCACCGGCCAATCAGCCGGGCATTGACCTTGTTCGAGATCGGCTTTGATGCCCGTGACCCCCTCCGGCAAAGCGCCAGTATTCCTGCGCAAGCCGCTGACCGCCCAGCCAGAAGCCAGCAATTGCCTGGCCAGGCGCCCCCCGACATCGCCACAGCCGACGATCAGAACTGAAGGTAAAGACATGCCAAAACTCCCATAACCAAAGACCGAACTATTTCGCCAAAATCGATAGGCGGCTAGCCATCGCTGTAAAAAAAGCTACTTTATTACTTCTGCTAACAAGAATTACTTGCAATAATGGCCGCCCCTTTTTTCTGTTCTCGGCCTGTTTCGAGGCCTTGAAGACCATTCACGCATCCTCTTCATCAGGTCCGGCCAGCATGACACGCATCCAACCTTCCGCTTCGCCAACCACGTCGCGCGCCTTGCGCGCCATCGCAGCGCTGATGCTCAGCCTGACGCTGGCACCTGCCGCGATGGCAGAAGAACCTGCCGCAGCCACCGCCACTCCAGCAGCAGCGGTCGCACCTGCGACGCCAGCCGCAGAAGGCACCGCTGCCGCACACGGCGCAGAGCACGCAGCCGCTACTCCGGCAGACCCGGCCGCCGCGCCAGTCGAAGCGTCGGTGGAAGGTCCCCTGAATGCCGACGGCGAACCGCTCGCCGACGACCCAACCCTGGGCCTGGGCCACGACCTGTCGCCATGGGGCATGTACCAGAACGCTGACGTCATCGTCAAAACCGTCATGATCGGCCTGGCCATCGCCTCGATCATCACCTGGACCATCTGGATCGCCAAAGGCTTCGAGCTGCTGGGGGCCAAGCGCCGCTTGCGTCGCGAAATCGGCCTGCTGAAGAAGTCGGTCAGCCTCAAGGACGCCAGCGACAATACCAACGTCCCCGGCACCCTGTCGCACACGCTGGTCCATGACGCGCTGGAAGAAATGCACCTGTCGGCCAACGCCCGCGAGAAAGAAGGCATCAAGGAACGCGTCAGCTTCCGCCTCGAACGCCTGGTTGCCGCCAGCGGCCGCAACATGAGCAGCGGCACCGGCGTACTGGCTACCATCGGTTCCACCGCACCGTTCGTCGGTCTGTTCGGTACCGTCTGGGGCATCATGAACAGCTTCATCGGCATCGCCAAAACCCAGACCACCAACCTTGCAGTCGTTGCCCCGGGTATCGCCGAAGCACTGCTGGCCACCGCGCTGGGTCTGGTTGCCGCGATCCCGGCGGTTGTCATCTACAACGTCTTCGCCCGCTCCATCGCAGGCTACAAGGCTCAGGTGTCCGACGCCTCCGCACAGGTACTGCTGCTGGTCAGCCGTGACCTGGACCACCAGCCTGGCGAGCGTTCCGCGCAGCCGCACATGGTGAAAGTGGGGTAAACCATGGGCCTGCATCTTAACGAGGGCGGCGACGATCTCGCCGAAAACCACGAAATCAACGTTACGCCGTTCATCGACGTAATGCTGGTTCTGCTGATCATCTTCATGGTGGCAGCGCCGCTGGCGACGGTCGACATCAAGGTCGACCTCCCAGCCTCGACCGCGAAGCCCGCGCCGAGACCGGAAAAGCCTGTGTTCCTGAGCGTCAAGGCTGACCAGAAGCTTTACCTCGGTGAAGACCTGGTCCAGCAACCGAGCCAGCTGGGGCCGATGCTGGATGCCAAGACCAAGGGTGACAAGGAAACCACGATCTTCTTCCAGGCCGACAAAGGTGTGGACTACGGCGATCTGATGGAAGTCATGAACACATTGCGCGCCGCCGGCTACCTCAAGGTCGGTCTGGTCGGGCTTGAGACGGCAGCCAAGAAATGATCGAGACCCGGTACAAGCTGGGGCGTTACGGCGGTAGCCTGTTACTCGTGCTGGCAGTGCATGCCATCGCAATCGTGTTGGCGCTGAACTGGTCGGCACCGCAGGCCATCGAACTGCCGCCCGCAGCAATGATGATCGAAATGGCTCCGATGCCAGAGCCGGCGCCGCCACCACCGCCCAAGGTCGTGACGCCGCCGCAACCGCCCGCACCGGTAGAAGAACCGCCGTTGCCGAAGCTGGTTGAAGCACCGAAGCCGAAAATCGCTATTCCGAAACCTGCCAAACCCAAGGCCAAGCCCCAGCCGCCAAAGCCGGAGCAAAAGCCTGATCCGCAGGAGAAACCGGTCGAGCAGGACGTCGTCGATACCCCGCCGAGCAACGCGCCGGCGCAAAAATCGGCGGCACCGGCACCGAGCATCGCCAGCAACAGCAACGCCTTGCCGACCTGGCAGAGCGACTTGCTGCGTCACCTGGGCAAGTTCAAACGCTACCCGGAAGACGCTCGCCGTCGCGGCCTGCAGGGCATCAACCGGTTGCGCTTCGTGGTCGATGGCGAAGGCCGGATCCTGTCCTACTCGCTGGCCGGAGGTTCGGGCAGTGCCGCGCTGGACCGCGCGACCCTGGAGATGATCCGCAAGGCACAGCCAGTGCCGGCGCCACCCAAGGAGCTGCTCAACAACGGCAGCATCGAAGTGGTTGCACCGTTCGTCTACTCGCTGGACAAGCGCTAAGGCTGGAAAAAAGACGGCGACCCTCGGGTCGCCGTCTTCCTTCATGAAGCCTGGATCATTGTTTCTGTCGCCCCGATGCAAGTCTGATAACGTGCTTCTATCGGTTGCAGCCGCTATGCTGGGGCCGCTACTTCATGGACGCATGTTATGACCCTCACAGAATTACGCTACATCGTCACTCTCGCTCAGGAACAGCATTTCGGCCACGCCGCCGAACGCTGCCACGTCAGCCAGCCGACCTTGTCGGTGGGCGTGAAAAAGCTTGAGGACGAGTTGGGCGTACTGATTTTCGAGCGCAGCAAAAGCGCGGTGCGCCTGACCCCGGTCGGCGAAAGCATCGTCGCCCAGGCGCAGAAAGTCCTCGAACAGGCCCAGGGCATCCGCGAACTGGCCCAGGCTGGCAAGAACCAGCTGACCGCGCCGCTCAAGGTCGGAGCCATCTACACCGTCGGCCCGTACCTGTTCCCCCACCTGATTCCACAACTGCACCGGGTCGCCCCGCAGATGCCGTTGTACATCGAAGAAAACTTCACCCACGTGCTGCGCGACAAACTGCGCAACGGCGAACTGGACGCGGTGATCATCGCCCTGCCGTTCAATGAAGCCGACGTGCTGACGCTGCCGCTCTATGACGAGCCGTTCTATGTGCTGATGCCCAGCGGCCACCCCTGGACCCAGCAAGAGACCATCGACGCCAGCCTGCTCAACGACAAGAGCCTGCTGCTGCTGGGCGAAGGTCACTGCTTCCGCGACCAGGTGCTCGAGGCCTGCCCGACCCTGGCCAAGGGCAGCGACGGCGCCAAGCACACCACGGTGGAATCCAGCTCGCTGGAAACCATCCGTCACATGGTCGCCTCTGGCCTCGGTATCTCGATCCTGCCGTTGTCGGCGGTGCACAGCCATCACTACGCGCCTGGCGTGATCGAAGTCCGTCCGTTGAGCCCGCCCGTGCCGTTCCGCACCGTGGCCATCGCCTGGCGGGCCAGTTTCCCGCGGCCGAAGGCCATTGAGATCCTCGCTGATTCGATCCGTCTGTGCTCGGTGGCCAAGCCACCCGCGGACCAATAGGTTTTCGCCATGACCGAGTTGTCCCAGGTGTCGGTCACCGCATTGAAAGGCGTCGGCGAAGCCATGGCCGAGAAGCTCGCCAAGGTCGGCCTGGAAAACCTCCAGGACGTGCTGTTCCATCTGCCCCTGCGCTATCAGGACCGCACCCGCGTGGTGCCCATCGGTGCGCTGCGTCCTGGCCAGGATGCGGTCATCGAAGGCGTGGTCAGCGGCGCAGACGTGGTGATGGGCAAACGCCGCAGCCTGGTCGTGCGCCTCGGTGATGGCAGCGGCGTGCTGAGCCTGCGCTTCTATCACTTCAGCAACGCCCAGAAAGACGGCCTCAAGCGCGGCACCCACCTGCGCTGCTACGGCGAAGCCCGGCCCGGCGCCTCGGGGCTGGAAATCTACCACCCCGAGTACCGCGCCCTTACCGGCGACGAGCCGGCGCCGGTGGACCAGACCCTGACCCCGATATACCCGACCACAGAAGGCCTCACTCAACAGCGCCTGCGCCAGTTGAGCCAGCAGAGCCTGGCCATGCTCGGCCCGCGCAGCCTGCCGGACTGGCTGCCCGAGGAACTGGCCCGCGACTACCAGCTCGGCCCGCTGGACCAGGCCATTCGCTACCTGCACCAGCCGCCCGCCGATGCCGATGTCGATGAGCTCGCCGAAGGCCAGCATTGGGCCCAGCATCGCCTGGCCTTCGAAGAACTGCTCACCCACCAGCTTTCACAGCAACGCCTGCGGGAAAGCCTGCGGGCCCTGCGCGCGCCGGTGCTGCCCAAGGCCAAGCGGCTGCCGGCGCAGTTCCTCGCCAACCTGGGCTTCCCGCCGACCGGCGCGCAGCAGCGGGTCGGCAATGAAATCGCTTACGACCTGAGCCAGCCCGAGCCCATGTTGCGCCTGGTCCAGGGCGATGTTGGCGCGGGCAAGACCGTGGTCGCCGCCCTCGCCGCGCTACAGGCGCTGGAAGCCGGCTACCAGGTGGCGCTGATGGCGCCCACCGAGATTCTCGCCGAACAGCACTACATCACCTTCAAACGCTGGCTCGAACCGCTGGGTATCGAAGTCGCGTGGCTGGCCGGCAAGCTCAAGGGCAAGGCCCGCACCGCGTCGCTGGAGCAGATCGCCAGCGGCACGCCCATGGTGGTTGGCACCCATGCGCTGTTCCAGGAAGAGGTGAAATTCCACAACCTCGCCCTGGCGATCATCGACGAACAGCACCGCTTCGGCGTCCAGCAGCGCCTGGCCTTGCGCCAGAAAGGCGTGGGCGGCCGTTTCTGCCCGCACCAGTTGATCATGACCGCGACCCCAATCCCGCGGACCCTCGCCATGAGCGCCTACGCCGACCTCGACACCTCGATCCTCGACGAACTGCCGCCCGGGCGTACCCCGGTCAACACCGTGCTGGTCACCGACAGCCGGCGCTTCGAAGTGGTCGAACGGGTGCGTGCCGCCTGTGCCGAAGGGCGCCAGGCGTACTGGGTGTGCACCTTGATTGAAGAATCCGAAGAGCTGACCTGCCAGGCCGCCGAAACCACCTTCGAGGAGCTTTCCAGCGCCTTGGGCGAGCTGCATGTGGGGCTGATTCACGGGCGCATGAAGCCTGCGGAAAAGGCCGCGATCATGGCCGAGTTCAAGGAAGGCCGCCTGCAACTGCTGGTGGCCACCACCGTGATCGAGGTCGGCGTGGATGTGCCGAACGCCAGCCTGATGATCATCGAAAACCCCGAGCGCCTGGGCCTGGCCCAGTTGCACCAATTGCGTGGCCGTGTCGGCCGCGGCAGCGCCGTGAGTCACTGCGTGCTGCTGTATCATCCGCCACTGTCGCAGATCGGCCGCGA
Organism: Pseudomonas sp. 5P_5.1_Bac1; assembly: GCF_025466015.1. Taxonomy (NCBI): domain Bacteria; kingdom Pseudomonadati; phylum Pseudomonadota; class Gammaproteobacteria; order Pseudomonadales; family Pseudomonadaceae; genus Pseudomonas; species Pseudomonas sp. 5P_5.1_Bac1. Next base: position 122,101 of record NZ_JANLNX010000110.1, read on the forward strand.
ACGCCTGGGGATCATGCGCGAAACCAACGACGGCTTCGTCATCGCCGAAAAGGACCTGGAACTGCGCGGCCCGGGCGAAATGCTCGGCACGCGCCAGACCGGCCTGCTGCAGTTCAAGGTCGCCGACCTGATGCGCGATGCCGACCTGCTGCCCGCCGTTCGCGACGCCGCCCAGGCGCTGTTGGCGCGCTGGCCCGATCACGTCAGCCCGCTGCTCGAACGCTGGCTGCGTCACGGCCAACAATATGGCCAGGTGTGACGTGATCCACGCAATTGGATCCAGCCACCCGGTCAAGCTGGGTATACTCTGCCTCTGTAAAAAATTTGGATACAGACCATGATTGAAGTTGCCCTCGATACAGCAACCCCACAGGTTCCGTCTGTTATCCGGCTGCTGCTCGACAAGCTCGGCGTCGCCTATCGCGAAGTGCCCGAACAACCGCAGTTGCCGCCCGAAGCCCGTGTTATGGCCGTCCTGCTGGACGACTCGGTCGGCGCGCTGATGGTGCTGTTCCCGCAGAGCCAGTTGCTCGACCTCAGCCGTCTCACCGAACTGACCGGGCGCAAGCTGGCCGCGGTGCCGCTGGAGCGTCTGCAACAGATGCTCGACAAGCACGGGCTGAAGATCCTGCCGGCCATACCCGCGCTGACCAGTTCGCCCTGCTTGTACGAAGAGAGTGTGCTGCAGCAGGAGCGCTTGCTGGTGCAGTCGGGTGAAGCCGGGTTGCTGCTGGAAATCGAGCGCGACGACTTCAAGAAGATGCTCAGCAAGGCCAGCGCCGGCAAGTTCGGCGAACTGCTGAGCCAGATCCGTCCGAACCTCGACCGGCCCGCTGACGACAGCGAGGAAATCACCCAGGCCGTTCAGGTTTTTACCGCGCGTCGAATCCAGCAGCGCCTGGAAGCGACCATCGAAATCCCGCCGCTGGCCGAAACCGCGCAGAAAATCATCAAGCTGCGGGTAGACCCCAACGCCACCATTGATGACATCACCGGTGTGGTCGAAACCGACCCGGCGCTGGCGGCCCAGGTGGTCAGTTGGGCGGCCTCGCCCTACTACGCCTCACCCGGCAAGATCCGCTCGGTGGAAGACGCCATCGTCCGCGTGCTCGGCTTCGATCTGGTGATCAACCTGGCGCTGGGCCTGGCGCTGGGCAAGACCCTCAGCCTGCCGAAGGATCATCCGCAACAGACCACGCCGTACTGGCAGCAATCGATCTACACCGCTGCGGTGATCGAGGGTCTGACGCGCGCAATGCCGCGGGCTGAACGCCCGGAAGCGGGGCTGACCTATCTGGCGGGGCTGCTGCACAACTTCGGCTACCTGCTGCTGGCCCACGTGTTCCCGCCGCATTTCTCGCTGATCTGCCGACACCTGGAGGTCAACCCGCACCTGTGCCACAGCTATGTGGAGCAACATCTGCTGGGCATCAGCCGCGAGCAGATCGGCGCCTGGCTGATGCGTTTCTGGGACATGCCGGAAGAGCTTGCCACCGCCCTGCGCTTCCAGCACGACCCGCATTACGCCGGCGACTACTCGGCCTTCCCCAATCTGGTGTGCCTGTCGGTGCGCCTGCTGCGCGCTCGCGGTATCGGCTCCGGGCCAGACGAGCCTATTCCGGACGAGCTGCTGGAACGCCTGAGCATCACTCGCGAGAAGGCTGAAGACGTGGTCCACAAGGTGCTGGAAGCCGAAACCATGCTGCGCGAACTGGCCTCGCAGTTCAGCCAGCACTGAGTCCGGCTGTAGCGGCTGTCACGAAAAAGCCTGGCCCCTTGGGGTCAGGCTTTCTTTTTGGGCTTCAGGTACTTCATCAGGCCCTGGAACCACATCACCAGGGCCGGGTTGCCCTTGATCTGAATGGTCTTGTCCTGGATCCCCTGCATGAACGCCAGTTGCTTGTTCTTCGCCTGAAGGGTCTCGAAGCCGAACACGGCGTCCTTGAAGGCGATGGCGAAGGCCGGGGTCGGATGGGTGCCGCCACCGCTGCTGATGCGATTGTCTTTGACGACGAAGTGGCGGGCGACCTTGCCGTCCAGAGTCTGTAGCTGGAACACCAGATCCTTGCCCTGCAATTGCTGCTGGAAAGCCGGATTCTTGCGGCTGGCCCGGGACATCAGCAGCCCCATGGCCCAAAGGAGAAAGCGGAACTTCATGAATGCGCCTCGGCGAAAAAGTGACTGGCGCGCGCAGTTTATCCTTTTAGTGAACGAATGCTACTGGTCGACCTGCTTTTGCTGCAGCGATCACCCCAAGCAAAACGGGCATCCCTTGGGATGCCCGTTCTCACTGCATTCGATGAATCACGCTCTCAAGGATTGACGCTGTCCTTGAGGAACTTGCCTGGCTTGAACGCCACGGTATTGCTGGCCTTGATTTTCACCGGCTCGCCGGTTTGCGGGTTTTTGCCGGTGCGGGCACCGCGGTGACGCTTCTCGAACGTACCAAAGCCTACCAGGGTCACTCCGTCCCCTCCGTGCAGGGCGTTGGTGATTTCTTCGAGCACGGCATTCAGGACACGGTTGGCCTGCTCTTTGGTGAGATCGGCCTTTTCAGCGATGGCTGCGGCGAGTTCGGGTTTACGCATGGTGAAGCCCCTTTGACGGAATTTTTTGTTGTTATGCCGTGCCGCCCAACAGGCAGCGCCCAAGGCACCGCAGGCTCTAAACTGCGGCAGACGGGAGTGAGGATGGCACGCCACCAAGGGCCGCGCCAGTCTCTGCGCGGCCATTGTGGCGGCAATGGAGGGGTAAATCCGACAGAACGCCTGTTATTTACGCCATCAGGGGCGGAAGCTGGCGATTCAGTGCCAGCTTCTCCATCACCGCAGTACCCGTAAGGGCATAGCCGAGCAGTTGGCCCGCAGCATCGTGGCAGAGCACTTTCAGGTCGGCGCCCTGCCCTTCGACTGTCCACTGCCCCTCTTGCCCTAGCGGCGGCGGCGACACCACCAGCGGGCAGGCCGGGGTTTTCACCGTGATCGGCATCGGTCCATAGCTGACCGCAGTCGGGTTGCCGGCCAGCGTCTGCGACAACGCCCGCGCCCCGCCCATCAACGGCATCACGTAGAGCAGGTTGATCCCGTCCACTTCGGCGCAATCGCCCAATGCGTAGATATTGGCATGGGACGTGCGCAGGTGGCGGTCAACGACCACCCCGCGATTGGTCCTCAAACCGGCTGCCGAGGCCAGGTCGGTGCGGGGTTTCAGGCCGACCGCAGAAACCACCAGATCGCAGGCGATCACGGAGCCGTCCGACAGATGCGCCTCAAGCCCGTCCGTCACCCGCTGCAAGCGGTTCAGCACCGGCCCGAGGTGGAAGCGCACGCCCAGCCCTTCAAGCCCGGCCTGGACCGCTGCCGCGGTGGCCGGATGCAACAGGGTCGGCATGACCTGCTCGCACGGCGCCACCAGCTCAACCTCGAAGCCGCCCAGGCTCATGTCATTGGCGAACTCGCAGCCGATCAGGCCAGCCCCGAGGATCAACACCCGACGCTTGCCCGCCGCCGCCGCGCGGAAACGCGCGTAGTCCTCCAGGTCATTGATCGGGAACACCAGATCGGCAGCATCGCCCTCAAGCGGTACACGCACGGTTTCTGCGCCCCAGGCCAGCACCAGGTCGCGGTAGCGCACCTGCTCTTCGCCGATCCACAGGCGCTTGTGACCGGGATCGATGCCGCTGATGCGGGTGTGGGTGCGGATCTCGGCCTTCAACTGCTCAGCCATGGCGCCCGGCTCGGCCATGCACAGGCCGTCGGCGTCCTTGTTCTTGGCAAAACCGGTCGAGAGCATCGGCTTCGAATAGGAGCGGCCATCGTCCGCGGTAATCAGCAATAACGGCGTCTCGCCGTCGAGCTTGCGAAATTCGCGGGCGAGGTTGTAACCCGCCAGTCCGGTGCCGATTATCACGACGGGATCGGTCATGCCTTGCGTGTCCTTCAAAAAGGGTGAAAAAAGATCAGCCGATGGCGATCATCTCGAAATCCATCTTGCCGACGCCGCAGTCCGGGCACAGCCAGTCTGCCGGAACGTCTTCCCAACGGGTGCCGGGCGCGATGCCGTCATCCGGCCAGCCCTCGGCCTCGTCGTAAATCAGGCCGCACACCACACATTGCCACTTCTTCATCGTTGATCTCCTTACATTCAGGCCAGGCGCGATCGTTATGCGTCGATCGTCAGCAGGGCTTTGTACTGAGGCTGGCCAGGCGATGCAAGTTGCCAGGGGCAAACATGCTAAGCTCGCCGCCTCTCTGGCCTGTAACCGCTGATCTACCGTGCCATACGAATCCTCGCAATTTCCGGCTGCGCAATGGACGCAGCACACACCGCAGCTCGCCGCGAAAACGCCTGCGCTGCTCCTGGACTGGCTGTTCGACCAGGGCTCCCTGACCCGCCGTTTGACCCGCCTCTCTGCTGACCATTTCTCCGTGACGCCCCTTTATGAAGGCTGGCAGACCCTGCGCACCGACGAATGCCAGGCCCTTGGCCTGGCGCCGGGCAGCGAAGGCTGGGTGCGCGAGGTTTACCTGCGCGGCCATGGCGAACCCTGGGTGTTCGCCCGCAGCGTTGCCGGCCGCGAGGCCTTGCTCAACGATGGCCTTGATCTGGAAGCGCTGGGCAGCCGGTCACTGGGCGAGTTGCTGTTCTGTGATCGCGGCTTCGCCCGTCAGGCGATCGAAGTCTGCCACTACCCGCCGGATTGGCTGCCGCCCGAGCAGAACAGCGAAGGTCTGTGTGGCCGCCGTTCGCGTTTCGACCGTGGCGCGCTGGGCCTGCTGGTGGCGGAGGTTTTTCTTCCCGCGCTGTGGCACGCCACTGAAGCTTTCCAGGAGGTCCGCTGATGTACCTGAGCCTGCTCAAGTCGCTCAATCGCCTGCATCCCCGTGCGTGGGATTTCATCCAACTGAGCCGTATGGACAAGCCGATCGGCATCTACCTGCTGCTCTGGCCGACCTTGTCGGCGGTCTGGATTGCCGGCAAAGGCTCGCCGACCCTGGCCAATGTGCTGATCTTCCTGTTCGGCGTGGTGCTGATGCGCGCAGCGGGCTGCGCCATCAACGACTTCGCCGACCGCAAGGTGGACGGACACGTCAAACGCACCGCCGAGCGGCCACTGGCCAGCGGCAAGATCAGCAGCCGGGAAGCCCTGGCGTTGTTCGCGCTGCTGGTGGGCCTGAGTTTCCTGCTGGTGCTGTGCACCAACGCCACCACGGTGTACCTGTCGTTCGGCGCGGTGGCGCTGGCGGCCTGCTACCCGTTCATGAAGCGCTACACCTACTACCCGCAGGTAGTCCTGGGCGCGGCGTATTCGTGGGGTATTCCGATGGCCTTCACCGCAGCGAACGGCGAGCTGCCGGCGATCGCCTGGCTGCTGTACATCGCCAACCTGCTGTGGACGGTGGGGTATGACACCTACTACGCGATGGTCGATCGCGACGACGACCTGAGGATCGGGGTGAAATCCACCGCGATCCTGTTCGGCGAAGCCGACCGCATCATCATTCTGTCGCTGCAGGTCGGGTCGCTGCTGTGCCTGCTGCTGGCCGGCAACCAATTCGACCTGGGCGGCTGGTTCCATCTCGGCTTGCTGGGCGCGGCGGTGTGCTTCGCCTGGGAGTTCTGGTCAACCCGCAGCCTGGCGCGGGACGCCTGCTTCAAGGCGTTCCTGCACAACCATTGGGCGGGTTTGATCATCTTCGTCAGCATCGTGATCGACTACGCGACACGCTGACTCGAACGCAGTGCTACCGGGTCGATCGCAATCGCCGGCAAGCCGGCTCCCACAGTGGCTGATTCAAGCCTCTGTGGGAGCTACGGTTCAGGGCTTGGCGACGTGCCAGACGTCCTTCATGCCATCACCGGTCATGTCTCCGCCCTTCTTGTCCTTGACGAAGGTGTACAGTGGTTTGCCGTCGTAGGCCCACTGCATGCTGCCGTCGGCACGCTTGATCTGCGTCCATTTGCCTTCGGCCTTCTCACCGGCCTTGGCCGCCAGGGGTGGCCAGTTCTTCGCGCATTCGTCGTTGCACATGGACTTGCCGCCAGCATCCTTGTCGAAGGTGTAGAGCGTCATGCCGTTGTGATCCACCAGCATGCCGTCCTTCTCCATGGCATGGTCGGCCAGGGCCATCCCCGGTAAGGCGAGAGCTGCGCAGAGCGTCATCCAGTTCAGCGTATGTCGTGTCATTGGATTCACCGTTAAATCTCGGGAGTGGGATTTACAGCCTAGCTCAGTAACGAAATGTTGCTGCAACGGCCCCCGACCTGTCACACGACTGCAATAATTCCGTTATCTAATGCGGGCCAAGACACCAGAAGCTGGGAGAGGTTTGAGCATGGTTGGCAGGAACATTCTGATCGTTGACGACGAAGCGCCAATTCGCGAAATGATCGCCGTTGCATTGGAAATGGCTGGCTATGACTGCCTCGAGGCCGAAAATTCGCAACAGGCCCATGCCATCATCGTGGACCGCAAGCCGGACCTGATCCTGCTCGACTGGATGCTGCCGGGCACCTCGGGCATCGAGCTGGCCCGCCGCCTCAAGCGCGACGAGCTGACCAGCGACGTACCGATCATCATGCTCACCGCCAAGGGTGAGGAAGACAACAAGATCCAGGGCCTGGAAGTCGGCGCCGACGACTACATCACCAAGCCGTTCTCGCCGCGCGAGCTGGTCGCCCGCCTCAAGGCCGTCCTGCGCCGTGCCGGCCCGAGCGATGGCGAAGCGCCGATCGAAGTCGGCGGCCTGCTGCTCGACCCCATCAGCCACCGCGTGACCATCGACGGCAAGCCCGCCGAGATGGGCCCCACCGAATACCGCCTGCTGCAATTCTTCATGACCCACCAGGAGCGTGCCTACACCCGCGGGCAACTCCTCGACCAGGTCTGGGGCGGCAACGTCTATGTCGAGGAACGTACCGTCGACGTGCATATCCGGCGCCTGCGCAAGGCACTGGGTGAAGCCTATGAAAATCTGGTACAAACCGTTCGCGGCACGGGTTACAGGTTTTCAACCAAGGGTTGAAAGCCGTTTCAAGCTTGCGCTTGATCCAGTCTCAAGAAGAGCAAAAAGCAAAACGCGATCCGCTTCAACCTTGCAGCGTGTAGCTGCAACGTGAGGCTGATCCCCAAGGATCCCGAAGTGAACCAGAACTGGCACGGCACCCTCATTCGCCACATGCTGCTGCTGATTACCGTCTGCCTGCTTGTCGGGCTGATCAGCGGCCACTATGGCTGGAGCCTCGCGCTCGGCCTGGCTGTCTACCTGGGCTGGACCCTGAAACAGATGCTGCGGCTGCACCAGTGGCTGCAAGAGCACAGATCCGATGAAGCACCACCGGACGGCTACGGCCTGTGGGGCGAGATCTTCGACAGCATCTATCACCTGCAGCGCCGTGACCAGCGGGTCCGCGGGCGCCTGCAAGCGGTGATCGACCGCGTCCAGGAATCCACCGCCGCGCTGAGAGATGCGGTGATCATGCTCGACAGCGAAGGCAACCTGGAGTGGTGGAACCGCGCCGCGGAAACCCTACTGGGCCTCAAAACCCCGCAGGACAGCGGCCAGCCGGTGACCAATCTGGTCCGCCATCCACGCTTCAAGGAGTATTTCGAACAGGAAAACTACCTGGAGCCGCTGGAAATCCCGTCGCCGATCAGCGACCGCCTGCGCATTCAGTTGCACATCACCCGCTACGGCAACAACGAGCACCTGATGCTGGTGCGCGACGTCACCCGTATCCACCAGCTCGAACAGATGCGCAAGGATTTCGTCGCCAACGTATCCCACGAATTGCGCACACCGCTGACCGTGATTGCCGGCTACCTGGAAACCCTGCTGGACAACGTGGAAGACGTGAATCCACGCTGGACGCGGGCGCTGCAGCAAATGCAGCAACAGGGCGGCCGCATGCAAACGCTGCTCAACGACCTGCTGCTGCTGGCCAAGCTGGAAGCCACCGATTACCCGTCGGACAACCTTCCGGTCGCAGTCGACACCCTGCTGCACTCCATCAAGGGCGACGCCCAGGCACTGTCTGGCCAGCGCAACCAGCGCATCACCCTGGAAGCCGAGCCCGGCCTGCGCCTGAAAGGCAGCGAGGCGGAACTGCGCAGCGCCTTCTCCAACCTGGTGTTCAACGCCGTGAAGTACACCCCGGACGAGGGCAATATCCGCATCCGCTGGTGGGGCGACGAACACGGCGCGCACCTGAGCGTGCAAGACTCGGGCATCGGTATCGACGCCAAGCACCTGCCGCGCCTCACCGAGCGTTTCTACCGGGTCGACTCCAGCCGAGCGTCCAATACCGGCGGCACCGGCCTGGGCCTGGCGATCGTCAAACACGTGTTGCTGCGCCATCGTGGCCGCCTGGAAATCAGCAGCGTTCCCGGCCACGGCAGCACCTTTACCTGCCACTTCGCCGGCGTTCAGATCGCCGGCCGCAAGGTTCAGTGATCCAGCGCACTTTGCATTTGGGTTTTCAGCCGCTACATTGGCGGACGGGTGCCAGCATGAGCTGGCATCTTTTTTCTCCCTATTTCAAGAAGACGGACCCCGTAAAACTCCATCATGGACCCTTCCCCTAGTATCAGCCTCGCCTCACTCTTCGCCGATTTCGGCATGATTCTTTTCGCTCTCTTGCTGGTTCTGCTCAACGGCTTTTTCGTAGCCGCCGAGTTCGCCATGGTCAAACTGCGCTCGACCCGGGTCGAGGCAATCGCCGAACAGAATGGCTGGCGCGGACATATCCTGCGCACCGTACACAGCCAACTGGACGCCTACCTGTCCGCCTGCCAACTGGGTATCACCCTGGCATCGCTGGGCCTTGGCTGGGTCGGCGAACCGGCGTTCGCCCACCTGCTCGAACCGCTGCTGGCCGCCATCGGCGTGCAGTCGCCGGAGATCATCAAGGGCGTTTCGTTCTTCAGCGCCTTCTTCGTGATTTCCTACCTGCACATCGTGGTCGGTGAGCTGGCGCCCAAGTCCTGGGCGATCCGCAAGCCAGAGCTGCTGTCGCTGTGGACCGCCGTGCCGCTGTACCTGTTCTACTGGGCCATGTACCCGGCCATCTACCTGCTCAACGCCAGCGCCAACGCCATCCTGCGTATCGCCGGCCAAGGCGAGCCCGGCCCGCACCACGAGCACCACTACAGCCGTGACGAACTGAAACTGATCCTGCACTCGAGCCGTGGCCAGGACCCCAGCGACCAAGGCATGCGCGTGCTGGCCTCGGCGGTGGAAATGGGCGAGCTGGAAGTGGTCGACTGGGCCAACTCCCGGGAAGACATGATCAGCCTCGACGTCAATGCGCCGCTGAAAGAGATCCTGGCGATGTTCCGCCGGCACAAGTTCAGCCGTTACCCGGTGTACGACGCCGAGCGCGGCGAGTTCGTCGGCCTGCTGCACATCAAGGACCTGCTGCTGGAACTGGCGGCGCTGGACCACGTTCCAGAATCCTTCGACCTGGCCGAGCTGACCCGCCCGCTGGAGCGCGTCTCCCGGCACATGCCGCTGTCGCAGTTGCTGGAGCAGTTCCGCAAAGGCGGCGCGCACTTCGCGCTGGTCGAGGAGGCCGACGGCAAAGTCATCGGCTACCTGACCATGGAAGACGTGCTGGAAGTGCTGGTCGGCGATATCCAGGACGAACACCGCAAGGCCGAACGCGGCATCCTCGCCTACCAGCCGGGCAAGCTGCTGGTGCGGGGTGACACGCCGCTGTTCAAGGTCGAGCGCCTGCTGGGCCTGGACCTCGACCACATCGAGGCGGAAACCCTCGCTGGCCTGGTCTACGAGACCCTCAAGCGCGTCCCCGAAGAGGAAGAAGTGCTGGAAGTCGAAGGCCTGCGCATCATCATCAAGAAGATGAAAGGGCCGAAGATCGTCCTGGCCAAGGTGCTCAAGCTCGATTGAGCACCGTCACGGGTTGCCGGCGGTGAAGTTCGGCAACCCACCCACGGGCTGGTTGAACTGGTAGGGAATCGACTCCACCGCCAGCCCGACATTGCGCTGCACCACAAAATGCAGGTGCGGCGCGGTGCTCCTGCCGGTATTCCCCGACCGCGCCAGCGGCGTGCCATACGCCACCTGCTGCCCTTCCCTGACCACCACCGAACCGCGCATCAAGTGCAGGTACACGCCCATGGTGCCGTCGCCGTGCAGGACCCTCACGAAATTGCCGGACGGCTGCGTCCCGCGCCCGCTTTGCCGGTTCTCCACCTTGACCACCACGCCAGGACGCGCGGCGATGATCGGCGTGCCCTCGGGCATGGCGATGTCCATGGCGTAGCGGCCTTTGGGCCCGAAATGGCTGAAGCGGCCGTTAGGGCCCTGGGTCAGGCGAAACGGCCCGCCACGCCAGGGCAAGGGGTAGCGATAGGCCTGCGGCCGCTGCACGGGGTCGCCGAGGGCCGTACGAAATTTCTCGCGGTAAGTCACCGGTTTGCCCGGTTGCAAGGCGCTGATGCTGGTAAGCGCTACCGTGGCCCGTGGCGGCACCACCCGCCATACTACCCGCGGCCCGACGTCCCTCGCATTGCCCAGGCGCTCCAGGCGCAACTCGACTTCGACGGGCGCGAACAACTCGTTGTACACGGAGAAATGCACACCGCCGGCATGCGGCGTGGCTTGAAGGTGCACCTGACTGTCCAGTTGCTCGACCATCTGGTCCCGAAAGATGAAAGGCCGCGCACCAGGCTGGGGCCGATCAGAGTAGGAAACAACACCGTAAGGGTCGGTGCTTTTATAGATGGTCATGGCCAGAGCCGGCCCGGCAGATAGCAGCAAGGCGCAGAACAGCAGCAGGCGGGATGGCATGACTAATGGCCTTCTGACAGTTGTGCTTTGTCGAAGCCTAGCAGCCGGTTTTTGTCGCAGAAGGCGGGGACTGTTTCAGGAAGGTTCAAGCCGATCAGCGGTGGCAATTTGCCGCCAGACGGCGCGTCGGCGAGCCACTGGGCAGCTTCGCTCGACGCAGGTCGGGGTGACCGGTGATCAGGCGCTCGGAATGTATTGCTTCTGGGCCGTACCGCGGGCGATCAGGCGAGACAGGTAGTCGAGCTTCTGCGCATCCTGGTCGACGAAACGGAAGATCAGTTGCAGCCAGTCGCTGTCGGGCTTGGGCTCAAGTGCCGCGACCGAATGCAGGTAACCGTTGAGCCGGGCGATCTCCGAGGTCTCGCCTTGCTCCAGATCCAGCACGGCGCCTTCCAGCACCTGCGGCAGGGCATCGCTGCGGCGTACCACCAGAGAAGCTTCCTTGAGGGTCAGTGCCTTGATGATGCAGGGCTGATTGCCGCTGGACAGGCGCAGCTGGCCTTGGCCACGTCCGGCCGGCACGGCAGGCTTGGCCGGCTCAGGCGCGGGAGCGCTGACCTGTGGCTGGGCGGCTGGCGCCGCGACCGGTGCACTGGCCTTGGCCTGCTCAGGCTTGCCGCTGGTCAGGGCCGACAGCGAGTCATTGGCAAAACCGCTGGAGGAGCGTGCATTACCGCCGGCCATGCTCGCCTCGAGCTTGCCAACCCTGGCCAGGGCCTTTTTTACTTTGGTCAGCAACTGCTCGTTGGTGAACGGCTTGCCGACATAGTCGGAAACGCCGGCCTGGATGGCCTGAACCACGTTTTCCTTGTCGCCGCGGCTGGTCACCATGATGAACGGCAGGGTCTTCATCGAGTCCTGCTGGCGGCACCAGGTCAGGAGTTCGAGGCCGGACATCTCCGGCATTTCCCAGTCGCACAGAATCAGGTCGAACACCTCCCGGGCCATCAGGGTCTGGGCTTTGCGCCCGTTGACCGCATCTTCAATGACCATGCCCGGAAAATAGTTGCGCAGGCATTTCTTCACCAGATCGCGGATAAACGGCGCGTCATCCACCACCAAAACACTGACTTTACTCATCGCCACTCCTTCCTGATCCCGACTAGCATAACGTTGACTGATGGCCATTGGCCAAAACTTCGGTCACGCCGGGACATAACGCATTCGTTCGCGGGTGCCTTCTATTGCGCTGCCGCAAACGAAAACGCCCGGCCGGAGCCAGGCGTTAGTTCTCGGGGCAGTCTTATTTATCGTCAGATTCGCCCGAAACATTAGCTTTTTCAGTGCCCTGAACTTCTTCCCTCATGCGCGCCAGGCCCAGGTGACGGACGTCGGTACCGCGCACCAGGTAAATCACCAGCTCAGAGATGTTGCGCGCGTGGTCGCCGATACGCTCCAGCGAACGCAGGGCCCAGATCACGCTCAGCACCCGCGAGATGGAACGCGGGTCTTCCATCATGTAGGTGACCAGTTCGCGCAGCGCGGTCTTGTATTCGCGGTCGATGGTCTTGTCGTATTGAGCAACCGACAGCGCCAGTTCGGCGTCGAAACGGGCGAAGGCGTCCAGTGCATCGCGGACCATGTTGCGCACCTGGTCGCCGATATGGCGAACCTCGACGTAACCGCGCGGCGATTCGCCTTCCTCACAGAGCTGGATGGCGCGGCGAGCGATCTTGGTCGACTCGTCACCGATGCGCTCCAGGTCGATCACCGACTTGGAAATGCTGATGATCAGGCGCAGGTCCGACGCGGCCGGCTGGCGACGGGCAAGAATGCGCACGCATTCCTCGTCGATGTTGCGTTCCATCTGGTTGATTTGCTCGTCAACCTCGCGCACCTGCTGGGCCAGGCCGGAGTCGGCCTCGATCAGCGCGGTGACCGCGTCGTTGACCTGCTTCTCGACCAGGCCGCCCATGGCCAGAAGGTGGCTGCGCACCTCTTCGAGCTCGGCGTTGAACTGCTGGGAGATGTGATGGGTGAGGCTGTCTTTGTCGATCATGCTTTCGCTCCGCGAATAAGCTGCCAGCTTCAAGCCGCAAGCTTCAAGTCGTTCGTGTAATCCCTGAGTTCACCTTGTTGCCGCTCGTGGCTCGCAGCGTGAAGCTGTCGCGCCCCGCGCGACTAGCCGTAGCGACCGGTGATGTAGTCTTCGGTCTGCTTCTTCGCCGGGTTGGTGAACAGGGTATCGGTATCACCGAATTCGACCAGTTTGCCCATGTACATGAACGCGGTGTAGTCCGAAACCCGGGCCGCCTGCTGCATGTTGTGGGTCACGATGACGATGGTGTACTTGGACTTCAGCTCATAGATCAGCTCTTCGACCTTCAGGGTGGAGATCGGGTCCAGTGCCGAGCAAGGCTCGTCGAGCAGCAGGACTTCCGGTTCCACGGCGATGGTACGGGCGATCACCAGACGCTGCTGCTGACCACCGGACAGGCCGAGGGCCGAGTCGTGCAGGCGGTCTTTCACTTCTTCCCACAGCGCCGCGCCTTTGAGTGCCCATTCGACGGCTTCGTCGAGCACGCGCTTCTTGTTGATGCCCTGGATGCGCAAGCCGTAGACCACGTTTTCATAGATGGTCTTGGGGAACGGGTTCGGCTTCTGGAACACCATGCCGACGCGACGGCGCAGCTCGGCGACGTCTTCGCCCTTGCGGTAGATGTTGTTACCGTAGAGGTTGATCGCGCCCTCGACGCGGCAGCCGTCGACCAGATCGTTCATCCGGTTGAAGGTCCGCAGCAGGGTGGATTTACCGCAGCCGGACGGGCCAATGAAGGCGGTCACGCGCTGTTTGGGGATGTTCATGCTGACGTCGAACAGGGCTTGTTTCTCGCCGTAGAACAGGCTCAGGCCGGGCACTTCGATGGCCACGGTTTCTTCCGCCAGACGCAGGCTCTGTTTGTCGCGACCCAAGGCCGACATATCGATGCCGTGGGTGTGGGGTTCATGCTGCATGGTCAGACTCCATACGCTATCAATTTCGTTTCATCGAACCGCCCGGCACACGGCGCGGGCGGCACTTGCAAAAAGACGGTGACGATCAGTGATCCAGCGCTTTGTACTTCTCGCGCAGGTGGTTACGGATCCAGACCGCCGACAGGTTCAGCGTGGCAATGACCAGCACCAGCAGCAGCGCGGTGGCGTACACCAGCGGACGCGCGGCCTCGACGTTCGGGCTCTGGAAGCCGACGTCATAGATGTGGAAGCCCAGGTGCATGATCTTCTGGTCCAGGTGCAGGTACGGGTAGTTGCCGTCCACCGGCAGCGACGGCGCCAGTTTCACCACACCCACCAGCATCAGCGGCGCCACTTCACCGGCGGCACGGGCCACCGCGAGGATCATGCCGGTCATCATCGCCGGGCTGGCCATCGGCAGGACGATCTTCCACAGCGTCTCGGCCTTGGTTGCGCCGAGGGCCAGAGAGCCTTCACGCACGGTCCGCGGGATCCGCGCCAGACCTTCTTCGGTGGCAACGATCACCACCGGTACCGCCAGCAGTGCCAGGGTCAGCGAAGCCCAGAGCAGGCCCGGCGTACCGAGGGTTGGCGCCGGCAGCGATTCGGGGAAGAACAGCCGGTCAAGCGAGCCACCCAACACGTAGACGAAGAAGCCCAGGCCGAACACGCCGTAGACGATCGCCGGAACACCGGCCAGGTTGTTCACCGCGATGCGGATCAGCCGGGTGATGGGTCCCTGACGAGCGTATTCACGCAGGTAGACCGCTGCCAGCACGCCGAATGGCGTCACGATCACGGCCATGATCAGAGTCATCATCACCGTACCGAAAATGGCCGGGAAGATACCGCCTTCAGTGTTGGCTTCACGCGGGTCGTCGCTGAGGAATTCCCAGACCTTGGCGAAGTACACGCCCAGCTTGGTGAACAGGCCCATGCCGTTCGGCTGGTAGGCGTGCACCACCTTGCTCAGGTTGATCTCGACTTCACGGCCGTTGCCGTCACGCGCTACCAGGCTGTCGCGAGCGAAATCCTGGTGCAGGGTGCCCAGACGCTCTTCGATGGCCTTGTAACGGTTGTTCAGCTCGGCACGCTCGGACTCGATGTCGGCCTGGGCGGCGGCGTCCAGCTTGCCTTCCAGCTCCAGCTTGCGGCCGTGAAGGCGCAGGCGCTCAAGACCGTGGTTGATGGCACCGATGTCTTTCTTCTCAAGACTTTGCAGGTCGCGGGCCAGCTTCTCCGAGCGGGCCAGACGGTTCTGCAGTTCGGTCCAGGCAGCCTGGCCTTCGCCGACCACCTTGCCGTTTTCCTTGACGCTGACCAGGTAGCCGTAGAAGTTGCCCCACTCGCGGCGTTCCAGGGCGATCATCTCGGCGGGACGCTGTTCGTCGGTCAGCCATTCACCCACAACCCAGGTGAAGTCGCTGCCGTTGAGGTCACGGTTACCGACCTTGATCAGTTCGCGGGTCATGAATTCCGGGCCGACGTCAGGTACCGGCAAGCCGGCACCTTTCAGACGGGCACGTGGTACTTCTTCCTTTTGCACCACTTCGCCCACTACCACGTGCGCGGGCTGGCCCGGCACGGTGTAGTTGGCCTGGACCAGGTCGGCGGGCCAGAAATGGCCCAGACCACGTACAGCGATGACCGAGAGCAGACCGATGGTCATGATGACCGCGATGGCCACCGAGCCACCGCTTATCCAGACACCGGGGGCGCCGCTCTTGAACCAGCTTTTGAGGGAATCCTTTTTCACGGATCTCTACCTTCCTATCAAAGCGACGAGTATTTCTTGCGCAGACGCTGGCGAATCAGCTCGGCCAAGGTGTTCATCACGAACGTGAACATCAGCAGCACCAGCGCGGCAAGGAACAGGACGCGGTAGTGGCTGCCGCCGACTTCCGATTCGGGCATTTCCACGGCGACGTTGGCTGCCAGGGTGCGCATACCTTCGAACAGGTTCAGCTCCATGACCGGGGTGTTGCCGGTGGCCATCAGCACGATCATGGTTTCGCCTACCGCACGACCCATACCGATCATCAGTGCCGAGAAGATACCCGGGCTGGCGGTCAGGATGACTACGCGGGTCAGGGTCTGCCACGGCGTGGCGCCCAGAGCCAGCGAACCCAGGGTCAGGCTGCGCGGCACGCTGAACACGGCGTCCTCGGCGATCGAGTAGATGTTCGGGATAACCGCGAAGCCCATGGCGATACCCACTACCAGGGCGTTGCGCTGGTCGTAGGTGATGCCCAGGTCGTTGGTGATCCACAGGCGCATGTCACCGCCGAAGAACCAGGTCTCCAGGAACGGGCTCATGTACAGGGCGAACCAGCCGGTGAAGAGGATTACCGGGATCAGGATGGCGGCTTCCCAACCGTCCGGTACTCGCAGGCGGATCGACTCGGGCAGGCGGCTCCAGGAGAAGCCGGCGACCAGGATACCCAGCGGCAGCAGCATCAGCAGACTGAACACGCCCGGCAAGTGACCTTCAAGGTACGGCGCGAGGAACAGACCCGCGAAGAAGCCGAGAATCACCGTCGGCATCGCCTCCATCAACTCGATCACCGGCTTGACCTTGCGGCGCATGCCCGGTGCCATGAAGTAGGCGGTGTAGATCGCTGCGGCGATGGCCAGCGGTGCAGCCAGGATCATCGCGTAGAACGCGGCCTTGAGCGTACCGAAGGTCAGCGGCGAGAGGCTCAGCTTGGGTTCGAAGTCGGTGTTCGAGGCGGTCGACTGCCAGACATACTTCGGCTCGTCGTAGTTCTCGTACCAGACCTTGCTCCACAGCGCGCTCCAGGAAACTTCCGGGTGCGGGTTCTTCAAGGTCAGCGGCAGCAGCTTGCCACCTTCTTCGATGATCACGCGGTTGGCCCGCGGCGACAGTGCCAGCACGCCAGCGCCTTCAGCGGCCGGCTCGACCAGCAGGGTGCGGTGCGCAGTGCTGTGGAACACACCCAGCTTGCCGTTGGCGTCCAGGGCGATGAAGCCCTTGCGGCGCTCTTCGGCGTCGATCTGCACGATCGGCGCGTTGTCCATCTTGAAGTCGCGGATGCGTTTGAAACGCTGCTCGCCGTCTGGATCGCGCGCCATGAACCACTGGCTCAGACCGCCTTTGGAGTCTCCGAGAATCAGCGAGATACCACCGACCAACTGGGTGCTGGCGGTGATTTCGGCATTACCGTCTTCAAGCAGCTTGTAGCGACCGTTGAGGCTCTTCTCACGCAGGCTGAACACGTCGGCCTGAGCGCGACCATTAATGACGTAGAGCCACTGCTGGCGTGGATCGATGAAGATCGCCTTCACCGGCTCGGTCATCTGCGGCAGCTCGATACGGCTCTGCTCGCTGGTGACTTCGCCCGTCATCATGTTTTCTGTACGGCTGAGCGACAGCACCTGCAGGTGAGCGCCTGCGGAACCGGCCAGCAACAGCGTGTCGCCGTTGTGGTTCAGGCTCACGTGTTCAACGGCACGGCCCTGGTCGTCCAGCGCGACAGGCTCCTGGCCATACGGGAAGTCGACGGCAGGGGTGATGGTTTTCTTGTTGTCCGGGTAGGTGATCTTGTAGCTGTGGCTGAAGACCATCACCTGACCATTGGACAGGCCCAGCACGATCAGCGGGCTGCCCGGCTGGTCGGAACCGATCGAGGTCACCTGGACGCCTGCCGGCAGTGGCAGGTCGACGCGTTTGAGCTCGGCACCGGTCTTGGTGTCGAAGAACAGCGCCTGGCCCTTGTCGGAGACACGCATCCCCACCAGGTTCTGCTCTTCCAGGGCGATCATCAGCGGTTTGCCGGCGTCCTGTTGCAGCCAGGTCGGCTCCAGCGCTTTCTTGCTGGTCAGCGTCGCACCCTGGAACAGCGGCACGACCACGTAGGCCAGATAGAAGAAAATCAGGGTGATTGCCGCCAGCACGGCAAGCCCGCCCACCAGGACATACCAGCGGGTGAGGCGATCCTTGAAGGCGCGCAGGCGACGTTTGCGTTGCAACTCGGGCGTATTGAAATCAATCCGCACGGGGGGAGAATTTTGGGTCATGGTGGAGTTGGCCAGATCATTCATGCGCACACCCTAGCGGTCCCGTATGACAAAAACATTACAGTGCAGTGACGCAAAAAAGCCCGCCGCGCAGAGGTCCTGGCAGCGGACTGACAATTTGCGGCAGGGTTCGGCATCCTCCGAACCCTGCCTGAGTCACACTCAGTTCTTCGCGACGCCCGCGGTCTGGCTCAGACCGAGGTCAGCCAAGGCTTTCTCAGCCACTTTGGCTGGCAGCGGGATGTAGCCGTCTTTCACCACGACCTGCTGGCCTGCCTGGGACAGAACCAGTTTCACGAACTCGGCTTCCAGCGGGGCCAGAGGCTTGTTCGGGGCCTTGTTGACGTAGACGTAGAGGAAACGCGACAGCGGGTAGGTGCCGTTCAGGGCGTTGGCTTCGTTGTCTTCAACGAACTCGCCGCCTTCTTTCTTGGCCAGGGCTACGGTCTTGACGCTAGCGGTCTTGTAACCGATGCCCGAGTAACCGATGCCGTTCAGCGAGGAGCTGATCGACTGAACCACCGAAGCGGAGCCTGGTTGTTCGTTCACGTTTGGCTTGAAGTCGCCTTTGCACAGGGCTTCTTCCTTGAAGTAGCCGTAGGTGCCGGATACCGAGTTACGGCCGAACAGTTGAACCGGCTTGTTGGCCAGGTCACCGGTCACGCCCAGGTCGCCCCAGGTTTTGACGTCGGCTTTGCCGCCGCACAGACGGGTCGACGAGAAGATCGCGTCAACCTGAGCCATGGTCAGGCCTTTGATCGGGTTGTCCTTGTGGACGAAGACAGCCAGGGCGTCAACGGCGACCGGGATAGCGGTTGGCTTGTAGCCGTACTTCTGCTCGAAAGCCTGCAGCTCGACGTCCTTCATCTTGCGGCTCATCGGGCCCAGGTTAGCGGTGCCTTCGGTCAGCGCGGGTGGCGCGGTGGAGGAGCCGGCGGCCTGAATCTGAATGTTTACGTTCGGATATTCCTTCTTGTACGCCTCGGCCCACAGCGTCATCAGGTTGGCGAGGGTATCGGAACCAACGCTGGAGAGGTTGCCCGACACACCGGTGGTCTTGGTGTAGGTCGGAATAGCTGGGTCAACAGCGGCAACCGCATTGGCGGTGGCAACGCCAGCGGCGACAAAGGTCAGGGCCGCCATCAAACGCTTCAGTTTCATGCCTTGCTCCTAGCAGGAATTCGGGGGTGAGATGGATCGGGCCCAAGTATCTGCAGGCCGTGTGACTACTCTATGAATCGATTGTGACAATTAGATGAAAGGCCATCACCCCAATCGGGTGATGGCCTTTTCAGAATGTTGCGAAGGGCGAGCTAGAGGGGGTTCAGCGCTTGGTTGCCAACAAATAAAGCCCGACCAGCAGACCAATGGTGCAGATCCCGGCGACATACAACGCCGGGGCCATGGGGCTGAACTTGAGCAGCGCGGTGACGGCCATCGGGGTCAGGCCGCCGAAGATAGCGTAGGCGACGTTGTAGGAAAACGACAGGCCGCTGAAGCGCACCACCGGCGGGAAGGCGCGGACCATTACGAACGGCACCGCACCGACGATGCCTACGCACAGGCCGGTCAGGGCGTACATCGGGAACAGCAGGTCTTTGTGGTCGGCGAGGGTGTGGTAGAAGGTCCACGAGGTGATCAACAAGGCCAGGCTCCCCGCGACGAAGATGCGGCCCGCGCCGAAACGGTCGACCAGCTTGCCGGCGCCGATGCAGCCGAGGGTCAGGAAGACGATCGCCAGGCTGTTGGCCTGCAAGGCCACGGTCGGGGTGAAGCCGTAGACCGTCTGCAGAATGGTTGGGGTCATAAGAATCACGACGATGATGCCGGCCGACAGCAGCCAGGTCAGCAGCATCGACAGCACGATGGCTCCGCGGTGGTCACGCAGCACCGCGCGCAGCGGCACTTCCTCGGCCAGCGCCTTGCGCTGCTGAAGTTCGGCGAACACCGGGGTTTCGTGCAGCCAACGGCGCAGGTACACCGAGAACAGGCCGAACACACCGCCGAGCAGGAACGGTATCCGCCAGGCGTAATCGGCCACTTCCGTCGGGGTGTAGACGGTGTTGATGAGCGTGGCGACCAGCGAGCCAAGCAGGATGCCCGCCGTCAGGCCGGCCGTCAGGGTGCCGCAGGCGAAACCGGTATTGCGCGCCGGCACATGCTCGGAGACGAACACCCAGGCGCCGGGGACTTCACCACCAATCGCCGCGCCCTGAATCACCCGCATCAGCAACAGCAGAATGGGCGCCGCCATGCCGATCTGCGCGTAGGTTGGCAGCAGGCCCATGATCAGGGTCGGCACCGCCATCAGGAAGATGCTCAGGGTGAACATCTTCTTGCGCCCGAGCAGGTCGCCGAAGTGAGCCATGACGATGCCGCCCAGCGGCCGCGCCAGATAGCCCGCAGCGAAGATGCCGAAGGTCTGCATCAGGCGCAGCCATTCGGGCATGTCCGGTGGGAAGAACAACTTGCCGACCACCGTGGCGAAGAACACGAAGATGATGAAGTCGTAGAATTCCAGCGCACCGCCCAGGGCGGAAAGCGACAGGGTCTTGTAGTCACTGCGGGTCAGCGGCCGGGCGGGCTGCTCGATACTGGAGGGCACGGAGGTCATTGAGGCTTCTCTTATTGGCGGTTCAGACCTGATAGCACGGTTGTAACAGGCCTGAAATGAACTCAGCACGATAACAAATTGTCCGAAAGCGACACAGATCTACATATTCCCCACAGATAATGGTGACCGCATGGTCGTCGGTGCTTGCGAGGCTCTATATACTGGCCCCTCGTAGAAACAGGTTGCGCCCAAGGTGGGATATTGTGCGAAAACGCTGCCAAGTATGCTTGGTCGGTTTCGCAGAGTTTCCCTTCGCCGCCCTTCGAAGCGTAAGCAGCGTGGTATGAGTCTGCTGAATCGTTTTTCGCGGCATCCGATACTGCGTCAACCAACGAAGCGACACGGGTCAGAGGCACCCCCGGCATGATTGAACTCGAACAAGAAGATCCCATCCCGCAAGGCGACCTGGCCTTGCAGATCACCGCACTCCCGCGGGAAACCAACGGTTTCGGCGATATTTTCGGCGGCTGGCTGGTAGCCCAGATGGACCTCGCCGGCACGGCCATGGCCAGCCGCGTCGCCGGCGGTCGCGTCGCTACCGTCGCCATCGACCGCATGGCATTCCTGGTGCCTGTCGCCGTCGGTGCGCAATTGTCCTTCTATACCCAGACCCTGGAAATCGGCCGCAGCTCGATCCAGATGATGGTCGAAGTGTGGAGCGATGATCCGCTGTCCAGCGAATGGCGCAAGGTCACCGAGGCCGTCTTCGTGTTCGTCGCCATCGACGGCAGCGGCCGCACCCGTTCGGTCCCACCTCGTCGCTGACCCGGGTGCGCGGTAAACTCGTCGATCTGTGAAAGGTCAAAGACCTTACGGCACTTCAACGAGATCAGCGCATGTCCACACCCAAGGTCGAATCGGAACAACACGGCGAACTCAACTGCTGGCGCATCACCAGCGACAGCGCCGAGCTGCTGGTGGCCCAGCAGGGCGCGCAGGTGCTGAGTTATCAGCGTCTGGGCGAACCGCCTCTGCTCTGGCTCAGCGATCAGGCCCTGTTCACGCGCGGCAAGTCGGTGCGCGCTGGCGTGCCGGTGTGCTGGCCGTGGTTCGGCAACCTGCAGCGCAATCCCGAAGCGGTCCGCAACCAGTTCAATGGCAGCGATGCGCCGGCCCATGGCCTGGCACGCGGGCGCGACTGGCAATTGCTTGGCATCGACAGCAGCGGCGACAGCGTGCAACTGGCGTTCACGCTGCCGGAAAGCCAGGGCGACCTGCCCGGCTGGCCCCACCAGGTCGAACTCACCCTGTCCATCGTGATGGATGAGCAACTGACCCTGAACCTTACCAGCACCAACCTAGGCAACGACCACGTCACCCTGAGCCAGGCGCTGCACAGCTACTTCGCCGTCAGCGATGTGCGTTCGGTCCGGGTGGAAGGCGTGAATGGTCTGAGCTACATCGAGACCCTGGCCGACTGGGAGCAACGCAACCAGCCAGCGGACCTGACCTTCAGCGGCGAGACAGACCGCATCTACCTCAACACCCCTTCCCTTCTGAGCATCGTCGATCCGGCGTGGAACCGGCGCATCCGCCTGAGCTGCTCCGGTTCGCGCTCGGCGGTGATCTGGAACCCGTGGACCGAGCGCGCCGCGCAGCTCGCGGACATGGCCGACGACGGTTGGCAGCGCATGCTCTGCATCGAGACCGCGAACATCTGGGACGATCTGGTGGAACTGGCACCCGGCGCCAGCCATACCCTGGGTCTGAGCATCGCCAGCGAAACCCTCTGACAACCCGCGGACCTGTGTCTTACAGGTCCGCGTCCTCCACCACGCGTACCTTTCCGGCGTCCATGGCGTAGGCGGCGTCGGCCAGGTCATTGTTGACCTTCTCGACTTTCAAGGTGCCGCTGACCCACAGCGGGGTGTAGATATCGTCCAGCTTCACGCCCTTGGGATAGCGCACCAGCACCAATTGGTTCGGCGGCGGCGGCGGGACGTGGATGCAAGCACCCGGATAGGGGACGAGGAAGAACAGCGTGCTGTTGCCCTTGGCATCGGATTCCAGCGGCACCGGGTAACCGCCAATACGGATCGACTTGCCGTTCATCGCTGCGACGGTTTTGGTCGAGTACATCACCGCGGGCAAGCCTTTGCTCTGCTTCAAGCCACCCTTGTCGGTGAAGGTGCCTTGGGCTTCAGGTGAGTCGTGGTCGATTTCTGGCATCTCTTCCAGCGCTTTCTGATCCGACTTGGGCATCAGTTCCAGCCAGTCGGTTTCAGGCAGTTCGGCCCGGGCGAGAGTGCTGCACAGCAGCAGCGGAATGAGGAATAACGCACGCATGAAAAATGCTCGGCAACCGTCGGAGAAGTTGCCGAGCATTCTATCCCGCCATCAGCTTTTTTTGATGAATCCGTAGATCACCAGAAGGATGATCGCGCCCACCAACGCCCCCAGGAACCCGGCCGCCTGGCCTGCCTGGTAAATCCCCAGCGCCTGGCCACCGTAGGTCGCGGCCAACGAGCCGGCGATACCGAGGAGGATGGTCATGATCCAGCCCATGCTGTCGTCGCCGGGCTTGAGAAAGCGCGCCAGCAAGCCAACGATGAGGCCGATGAAGATGGTTCCGATGATTCCCATGGCATTCCCTCTGATGTGAGTGCACTGCCAAAGCCTAGTCAGCGCTTTGGCGTCCTGCCATCAGAGGGGTGCCGAACGGAGAGGTTCAGTTCAACCCGCGATCAGCGCTTCGACCTGCTGGATCTTCTGCTCCAGGGTGGCCATGTCGGCGCAGCGCAGGGTGGCGTGGCCGACCTTGCGTCCGACCTTGAACGCCTTGCCGTAGTGGTGCAGGTGGCAGTCGTCGATGGCAACCACTTTATCCACAGACGGCACTTCGCCGATGAAGTTGAGCATGGCGCTTTCGCCGACCTTGCGGGTCGGGCCCAGCGGCAGGCCGGCAACGGCACGCAAGTGGTTCTCGAACTGGCTGCACTCGGCGCCTTCGATGGTCCAGTGCCCGGAGTTGTGGACCCGCGGCGCGATTTCGTTGGCTTTCAGGCCGCCATCGACTTCAAAGAATTCGAAGGCCAGAACGCCGACGTAATCGAGCTGCTCAAGCACGCGGCTCGCATAGTCTTCGGCCAGGGACTGCAGCGGGTGATCGCTGCTGGCCACCGACAGGCGCAGGATGCCGCTCTCGTGGGTGTTGTGGACCAGCGGGTAGAAGCGGGTTTCGCCATCCCGTGCACGCACGGCGACCAGCGAAACTTCACCGGTGAACGGTACGAAACCTTCCAACAGGCACGGCACGCTGCCCAGCTCGGCGAAGGTGCCGATTACGTCGGCCGGCGTGCGCAGCACTTTCTGGCCCTTGCCGTCGTAACCCAGGGTGCGGGTTTTCAATACGGCTGGCAGACCGATGCTGGCCACGGCGTTTTCCAGGTCGGCTTGCGACTGGATATCGGCGAAGGCCGGGGTCGGGATGCCCAGGTCCTTGAACATGCTCTTCTCGAACCAGCGGTCGCGAGCGATGCGCAGGGCTTCGGCGCTCGGGTAGACCGGCACGAATTGCGACAGGAACGCCACGGTCTCGGCCGGAACGCTTTCGAATTCGAAGGTCACCAGATCGACTTCATCGGCCAGTTGGCGCAGATGATCCTGGTCGCCATAGTCGGCACGCAGGTGCTCGCCCAATGGCGCGGCGCAGGCGTCTGGCGCCGGGTCGAGGAAGGCGAAGTTCATGCCCAGCGGGGTGCCCGCCAGAGCCAGCATGCGGCCGAGCTGGCCGCCACCGATTACACCGATTTTCATGCGTGTGACCTCAGGCCTGGCGTGGATCTGGGTTGTCCAGAACGCTGTCTGTCTGTTCTGCGCGGAACTGCTTGAGCACGGCGTGGAACTGCGGGTGCTTGGCCCCCAGAATGCTCGCCGAGAGCAGTGCTGCGTTGATCGCGCCAGCCTTGCCGATTGCCAGGGTCGCCACCGGAATGCCGGCGGGCATCTGAACGATCGACAGCAGCGAATCGACACCCGACAGCATCGACGACTGCACCGGAACGCCCAGCACGGGCAGGTGAGTCTTGGCGGCGCACATGCCTGGCAAGTGGGCAGCGCCACCCGCTCCGGCGATGATCACCTCGATGCCACGGCCTTCGGCCTCTTCAGCGTACTGGAACAGCAGGTCCGGAGTGCGGTGGGCGGAAACCACCTTCACTTCGTAGGGAATGCCGAGTTTTTCCAGCATATCGGCGGTGTGGCTAAGGGTGGACCAATCGGACTTGGAGCCCATGATCACGCCAACCAGTGCACTCATCGTCGAGCCTCTCCTGTAAGCGTCTTCCGACGCACCAAAAGCAACGAGCCACGCGGGAAGACCGGCGTGGCTCGTCATACGGATTCTGAATCGACCGACTGGTCGAAGGCGCGGGATTATAGCGCAATGAGGAGCAAAGCGCCCAGCCCTGTCGCGATGTCCGGCCATTGCCCCGCTGCTGGGCTTCCAGATGCTCTGGCCCCGGAGGCTGGCGGTACGGTGGGTCACCGCACATCAACGTCACGGATGACCTCATGCACAACTCGCTGTTTCCCGCCCTGCCACTGGCAATCACCCTGACGCTCAACGCGCCGCTCGCCAGTGCCGAAGCCACCCCAACGCTGACGATCTGGGTCTTTCCCCACGATGAGCTGTCTGAACTTTCAGACGAACAGCTACAAAAAGACTACTTCGAGGCCTGGATGGACGAGATACGCCTGATCGCTCGCCTCCCGGTCGCCCTGCGCTTCACGCGGCGTATTCCCGGCCTGACCGACATCACGTACCAAGGGCTGGACGCCTCCGCCACGCTGTCGGAATGGGCCGACGCTGCCTCGGTCTGGCGGCGCCAACAGCCCAGCCCAGAAGACGTCACCGACAACAAGTACCTGCTGCTGACCCGCAATGAACTGGAACGCCATGGCAACGACAGCATTTTTGGCATGGCCTACCAGACGGGCCATTCCGCGATTGCCTCGCTGGGTACCTACGCCACGGTGGGGCATGAACTGGGCCATACGCTGAGCGCCACCCACGAGCAGTCCTATATCAGCTTCAATGGCTGGTTCTGCGAAACCTATATGTTCCCCAACCGATTTGGCCTTCGCTCGAACTGTTATCGCTACTCCGATGAAAACCGGGAGAACATCGCCAATTACCTGAAACGGCTGCGTTGATGACGGTTCAAGGCTGTTCTTGCGTGCCGGACTCGAGCTTGCGCCAGAGCAGTCGCACATTGGCCTTGCGCACCAGCGCGCAGCGATAAAGACGTATCTCCAGTGGCACATGCCACTGGGGCCCGCCGCAGATCACCAACTCGCCACGCTCCAGCTCGGCCCGCGCCGACAGGCTCGGCACCCAGGCGATGCCCAGCCCTTCCAGCGCCATGCCCTTGAGGCTGTCGGCCATCGCGGTTTCATAGATGGTGGTAAAGCGCAGGTTGCGCTGACGCAACAGCAGGTTCACCGAGCGGCCGAGAAACGCCCCGGCGCTGTACGCCAGCAGCGGCACGCTGGCCTCGCCTTCGAGATCGAACAGCGGCTTGCCGTCTGGCCCCGCCGCACACACCGGCAGCATCTCGGTGTTGCCCAGGTGCAGCGAAGGGAAAATTTCCGCATCCATCTGCAAGGCCGCGTCGGGGTCGTAGAACGCCAGCATCAGGTCACAACCGCCCTCGCGCAGGGCATGGACAGCATCGCCGACGTTGGTGGCCACCAGGCGGGTCGCAATGTTCAGCCCGTCATTGCGCAACTGGGCGATCCAGCGCGGGAAAAATCCGAGCGCCAGGGAATGCGCCGCGGACACCTGGATCACCTCGCCCTGCCCGCCTTCAAGGTGGTGCAAATGGCGGAGAACTTCGCTCAACTGGTCGACAACAGTGCGCGCAGTGACGAGAAACAACTGCCCGGCGGCGGTCAGCTCGATGGGCGTGCGCGAGCGGTTGACCAACGTCAGACCCAGCGCCGCCTCCAGGCTGCGAATACGGCGGCTGAACGCCGGCTGCGTGACAAAGCGGCGCTCAGCGGCCTGGGAAAAACTGCGGGTGGCGGCCAGGGCACTGAAGTCTTCCAGCCACTTGCTTTCAACGTTCATCAAAACTCTCCAAACCGCGCACCAAAATGGCACACGCTCGAACCAGGAAGAACGTCACATCAGACGTTATGCCGTTTGTGCATAGGTTAGCGTGCAACAGCATTGGCCGCAAAACAGCTTCCGCTCCTACGATTAGCGCCATTCCGGCATGTGCCGGGTTAATTCGAGATGATATCCATCATGTCCGCTGCTGCATCGTTCCGCGTCGAGAAAGACCTGCTTGGTACCCTGGAAGTCCCTGCTGATGCCTACTACGGCATCCAGACCCTGCGCGCTGCCAACAACTTCCACCTCTCCGGTGTTCCGCTGTCGCACTATCCGAAGCTGGTCGTGGGCCTGGCCATGGTCAAGCAAGCCGCAGCCGACGCCAACCGTGAGCTGGGTCATCTGAGCGATGCCAAACATGCCGCCATCAGCGAGGCCTGCGCCCGCCTGATCCGTGGCGACTACCACGAGCAGTTCATCGTGGACATGATTCAAGGCGGTGCTGGTACTTCCACCAACATGAACGCCAACGAAGTCATCGCCAACATCGCGCTGGAGGCCATGGGCCACCAGAAAGGCGAGTACAAATACCTGCACCCGAACAACGACGTGAACATGGCGCAGTCGACCAACGACGCCTACCCGACCGCGATCCGCCTGGGTCTGCTGCTGGGCCACGACGCGCTGCTGGCCAGCCTCGACAGCCTGATCCAGGCGTTCGCTGCCAAGGGTCAAGAATTCAGCCACGTACTGAAGATGGGTCGTACCCAACTGCAGGACGCCGTACCGATGACCCTGGGTCAGGAATTCCGTGCCTTCGCCACCACCCTGACCGAAGACCTGAACCGCCTGCGCACCCTGGCACCAGAAGTGCTGACCGAAGTGAACCTGGGCGGTACCGCCATCGGTACCGGCATCAACGCCGACCCGGGCTACCAGGCCCTGGCCGTTCAGCGCCTGGCAACCATCAGCGGCCAGCCGCTGGTACCGGCCGCCGACCTGATCGAAGCCACTTCGGACATGGGCGCCTTCGTCCTGTTCTCCGGCATGCTCAAGCGTACCGCAGTCAAGCTGTCGAAGATCTGCAACGACCTGCGCCTGCTGTCCAGCGGCCCACGCACCGGCATCAACGAGATCAACCTGCCGGCTCGCCAGCCAGGCAGCTCGATCATGCCAGGCAAGGTCAACCCGGTTATCCCGGAAGCCGTCAACCAAGTCGCCTTCGCCATCATGGGCAACGACCTGGCCCTGACCATCGCTGCCGAAGGCGGTCAACTGCAACTGAACGTGATGGAACCGCTGATCGCCTACAAGATCTTCGACTCGATCCGCCTGCTGCAGCGCGCCATGGACATGCTGCGTGAGCACTGCATCGTCGGCATCACCGCCAACGAACAGCGCTGCCGTGAACTGGTCGAACACTCGATCGGCCTGGTCACCGCCCTGAACCCTTACATCGGCTACGAAAACGCCACCCGTATCGCCCGCATCGCCCTGGAAAGTGGCCGTGGCGTGCTGGAACTGGTGCGCGAGGAAGGCCTGCTGGACGAAGCGATGCTCAACGACATCCTGCGTCCGGAAAATATGATTGCTCCGCGTCTGGTTCCGCTGAAGGCGTAACCCGCGCAACAAACCGTCTCACCAGGTCGAGGGACTAGACACCTCTCACCTTTTGAGGGCCCAGGGCTAAACCCCGGGCCCTTTTTTTTATTCTGGCGAAAGCCCCCTCCCTTCAATCCGCCTGACAGCTCTCCACCGGATGTCGTACTGTTCCCCGCCACGAACAAGACCGACCATGGAGAATGGCGCATGACTTCGGCGTCCGCACGACCCGCCCACAGCATCATGGTGCTGTATACCGGTGGCACCATCGGCATGCAGGCCGGTGCCCACGGCCTGACCCCCGCCTCCGGCTTCGAGCAGCGCATGCGCGCGCAACTGAGCGGATCGGGTCGCCTCGCACCCTGGCGTTTCCGCGAAATGACGCCGCTGATCGACAGCGCCAACATGACCCCGCAGTACTGGCTGCGCCTGCGCACGGCGATCATCGAAGCGATCGATTCTGGCTCCGATGCGGTGCTGGTCCTGCATGGCACCGATACCCTGGCCTACAGCGCCGCGGCGATGAGCTTTCAACTGCTCGGGCTGGACGCACCGGTACTGTTCACCGGCTCCATGCTGCCGGCGGGCGTAGACGACAGCGATGCCTGGGAAAACCTCACCGGCGCACTGCAAGCCCTGACCGACGGCCAGGCACCCGGCGTACAGCTCTATTTTCACGGCGAGCTGCTGGCGCCCAGCCGTACCGCCAAGGTCCGCAGTTTTGGCCGGCATCCCTTCGTCACCCTCAAACGCAACAGCACCGCGACCTCATCGCCCGCCGTGCCCGCCGCCCTGGATTACCGCCAGCCGAAACAGGTGGCGAATGTTGCCGTCCTGCCGCTGGTGCCGGGCTTTTCCGCGCACGTGCTGAGGGCGGTGATCAACACCGGTGCCCGCGGCGTGATCCTCGAATGTTTCGGCAGCGGCACTGGCCCGGGCGACAACCCGGACTTTCTCGCCGCCCTCGGCGAGGCCCACGCCAGTGGCGTGGTGGTGGTTGCGGTCAGCCAGTGCCATGAAGGCGGCGTCGAACTGGATATCTACGAGGCCGGCAGCAAATTGCGCCAGGCTGGCGTGCTGTCGGGCGGCGGCATGACCCGCGAAGCGGCGTTCGGCAAGTTGCAGTTGCTGCTCGGCGCCGGGCTGGCGGTGGACGAAGTGCGCCGTCTGGTGGAAGTGGATCTGGCCGGTGAGCTGCGCTAAAGGCACACAATTTGCTCGCTCACCGATCAGCCCAATAGCCGGACACCCCGCATGCTGCACTCCCACCTGACCACCCTGAACGCGGTTTCCCTGGTGCTCCAGGCCTTCCAGAGCCAGGGCCTGGACGACGATTCGTTGCTCAAGGGCAGC
The DNA here is from genome assembly GCF_025466015.1 of Pseudomonas sp. 5P_5.1_Bac1. Taxonomy (NCBI): domain Bacteria; kingdom Pseudomonadati; phylum Pseudomonadota; class Gammaproteobacteria; order Pseudomonadales; family Pseudomonadaceae; genus Pseudomonas; species Pseudomonas sp. 5P_5.1_Bac1. Next base: position 151,529 of record NZ_JANLNX010000110.1, read on the forward strand.
GGCATCAGCCCGGCGGACCTGGGGCGCGCCGACCCGCGCATCACCACCCGCCAGGAGATGCTGGTGTGCGCCAACGCGGTGGCCCGGCGCCGGGAAATCGGCCTGGAACTGGGCCGACGGATGCACATTTCGTCCTACGGCATGCTCGGCTATGCCCTGCTCTCCAGTGCCACCTTAGGTGACGCGTTACGTCTGGCGCTGCGTTATCCCGCGCTTCTGGGAACACTTTTCCAGTTGCGCCTGATCGAGGACGGCGAGCGCATCTGGTTCAGCGCCAGCGGCTACCGCGAAGAACCGCAACTGGCCGCCTTCAACGCCGAGTTCTGCCTGACCTCGCTGAAAATCATCTGCGATGACCTGCTGGGCCAGCCGCTGCCTCTGCTCGGTGCGCGCTTCGCCCACCCGACGCCCGATTACCATCCGCTCTACAGCAACCCCTTCACCTGCCCACTACGCTTCGAGGCCGACGACAACGCGTTCGCCTTCGACCGCCGCTGGCTGGAACATCCCCTGCCGCTGGCCGACCAGGTGACCCACCGGGCCATGAGCGAACGTTGCCGCCAGTTGAATCTGGAATTCACCGGTCGCCAAGCCTGGCTCGGGCGCATCCGTGAACTGCTGGCCCGGCAACTGGACGCCGCCCCCGGCCTGGAAGGACTGGCGCGGCAGATGAACTGCTCATCGCGAACCTTGCGCCGGCACTTGAGTGAAATGGGCAGCAGCTATCAACAATTGCTGGACGAACTACGCTTCGAGCGGGCCAAGCAATTGCTCGGCGAGGGGAACATACCGATCTACCGGATCGCCGAGGAACTGGGCTTCAGCGAGACCGCCAGCTTCCGCCACGCGTTCATGCGCTGGAGCGGCGTGGCCCCGAGCCATTTCAAGACCTGAGCTCATAGCGTCGAGGCGTGCACCATCCAGGGGCCAAATCCGGACACTCGTCGTGGCCATATCGATCCCCTTTTGGCCGTTTGCGCCGTTCTGCTTCACCGGGCTGCCATCAACAATGGACCGATACGCCAGTGACCGGAGAACAACAACATGCTGACGATTTATTCCGATGACCACCGCCTGCACCACGGCCGCTGCGAGCTGATCGACGGGCAACTGATGCCCTGCTTCGAAATGCCGTCGCGGGCCGACCACGTACTGGAGCGGGTCAAGACCCGTAACCTCGGGCCCATCAGCGGCCCGCGCGATTTTGGCCGTGAACCGTTGCTGCGGGTGCACGACGCCGGCTATCTGAACTTCTTCGAAGGGGCCTGGGCCCGCTGGGCCGAGCTGAACCGCGACGGCGACCTGCTGCCATTCACCTGGCCGGCGCGCACCTTGCGCCGGGTCAAACCGACCAGCCTGCTGGGCGAACTGGGCTACTACAGCTTCGACGCCGGCGCGCCGATCACCGCCGGCACCTGGCAAGCAGCCTACAGCGCCGCGCAAGTGGCGCTCACCGCCCAGGCCGCGGTGCAGGCCGGCGCCCACAGTGCCTTCGCTCTTTGCCGTCCGCCAGGACACCACGCCGCCAGCGACGTCATGGGCGGCTATTGCTACCTGAACAACGCGGCCATCGCCGCCCAGGCGTTCCTCGACCAAGGCCACGGCAAAGTGGCGATCCTTGATGTCGACTACCACCACGGCAACGGCACCCAGGAAATCTTCTACGACCGCAGCGACGTGTTCTTCGCCTCGATCCACGGCGACCCGCAGGCCGAATTCCCGTTCTTCCTCGGTTATGCCGACGAACACGGCGACGGCGACGGCCTGGGCTACAACATCAACTACCCTCTGCCCGCCGGCAGCGACTGGGCCACCTGGAACAACGCGCTCGAGCAGGCCTGCCAACGCATCGACGCCTACGCGCCGGACGTGCTGGTGATTTCCCTCGGCGTGGACACCTTCAAGGACGACCCGATCTCCCAGTTCAAGCTCGACAGCCCTGATTACCTGCAAATGGGCGAGCGCATCGCCCGTCTTGGCAAGCCGACCCTGTTCGTCATGGAAGGCGGCTATGCGGTGGAAGAAATCGGCATCAACGCCGTGAACGTTCTCGAAGGTTTCGAACGCGCCCAACAGGAAGCCCAAGCATGACTCGATTAAAACGACTGCTCGCCCCCCTGCTCTGTACCACCTTGCTCGCCGGCAGCCTCCAGGCTGTCGCCGAACAACGCACCTTGCGGGTCTACAACTGGTTCGACTACATCACCCCGCAAACCCTGACGGACTTCCAAAAGGACGCCCAGGTCAAGCTGATCTACGACATCTTCGACACCAACGAGGCGCTGGAAGCCAAGTTGCTGACCGGCAACTCCGGCTATGACGTAGTGGTGCCCTCCAACGTGTTCCTGGCCAAGCAGATCGAAGCGGGCGTGTTCCAGCCGCTGGACCGCAGCAAACTGCCGAACTGGCAGCACCTGGACCCGGCGCTGATGAAGCTGATCGAGGCCAATGACCCGGGCAACAAATTCGCCGTGCCCTACATGTACGGCACCGTGCTGATCGGCTTCAACCCGGCCAAGGTCAAGGCGGCACTGGGCGAAAATGCACCGGTGGACAGTTGGGACCTGATCTTCAAGGAGGAGAACCTCTCCAAACTCAAGCAGTGCGGCGTGGCCCTGCTCGATTCGCCGTCGGAAATCATGCCGCTGGCCCTGCAATACCTGGGCTTGCCGCCTAACAGCAGCAAACCGGCGGACTACAAGAAAGCCGAAGAATTGATGATGAAGATTCGTCCATCCATCACCTATTTCCACTCGTCCAAATACATGGCCGACATCGCCAACGGCGACATCTGCGTGGCGGTGGGCTACTCCGGCAGCTTCTCCCAGGCCGCCAACCGCGCCATCGAAGCGAAAAACGGCGTAGTGGTGGACATGCGCCTGCCGAAGGAAGGCGCGCCAATCTGGTTCGACATGCTGGCCATCCCCAAAGGCGCAGCCAACCCGGAAGATGCCCACACCTTCATCAACTACCTCCTGCAACCGAAGGTGATCGCGCCGATCAGCGACTTTGTCGGCTATCCGAATCCGAACAAGGACGCCACCGAGCTGGTCGCCCCGGCGATCCGCAACAACCCGAACCTGTACCCGACGGCGGAGGCGATGACCAAGCTCTATACCTTGCAGCCGCTGGGCCGTGACGCGGAGCGGGCACGGACGCGGGCCTGGACCAAGATCAAAGCGGGGACCTGAGTGTAATTATCCCGAGCAAGCTCGCCCCCTGTAGGAGCGAGCTTGCTCGCGATGCGCCCCAAAAAACGCTCACCCCTTCCAGACCTTCCTCAACGCCCCCAACGCCTGCGCAATCCCCGCCTCCCCCACCGCCGCAAACCCCAACACCAGCCCGGCGCTCTTATCCACAGACGCGGGCGTCTCCGGTAGCCAGTAGTCACTCAGCGGATTGATCTCCACACCCGCCTCAAGCGCCCGTTCCACCAGCCACTGCTCCCGCTCGAAGTTATCCACATCCACTTTGACGTGCAGCCCCGCAACCATTTCCGGCAACCCACCCACACCCGGAATATCCACAGGCCAACCGGCCTGCAAGGCATTACGCCGGCTCAGCGCCGCCCGCCGCATGCGCCGGATGTGCCGCTGGAAATGCCCTTGGGCCATGAACTGCGCCATCACCGTCTGCGTGCCGACCTCCGAATGCCGCACCATCAACGCCCGACACCGGGAAAACGGCTCCACCAATTGCCGCGGCAGCACCAGATAGCCCAGACGCAGGGCCGGAAAAGCCACCTTGCTGAAGGTGCCGACGTACAACACCCGCCCGCTACGATCGAGCGCCGCCAGCGGTGCCAATGGCGCGCCGCTGTAGCGGTATTCGCCGTCGTAGTCGTCCTCGACAATCCAGCGCTCGTTGCGCTCGGCCCAGGCCAGCAGTTCCAGGCGCCGGGCCAGGCTCATCACCACGCCCGTGGGGTATTGGTGTGAAGGCGTGACGTAGGCCAAGCGGCAATCACTCAAGGCGGCCAATGCGTTGCAGTCGAGCCCTTCGTTATCCACAGCCACGCCGTGCATCGTCGCGCCGGTCAGGGCGAAGGCACAGGCGGCGGCGCGATAGCCCGGGTTTTCCACAGCGACCCCCGCCCCAGGCTCCAACAGCAACTGTGCACAAAGGCTGATGGCCTGCTGTGCGCCGGTGGTGATCACAATTTGTTCAGGCGTGCAGGAAAGTCCCCTCGATCGACGCAAATAAGCGGCTATCAGTTCGCGAAGCATCGGTTCACCTGCCGGATCACCGTAACCGAGACCGGCCGCATCGGGATTTCGCCAGAAACCCGCCTGCAACTTGGCCCAGACCTCGAACGGGAACAGGTCGAACGCTGGCACACCGACCCGGAAAGCCCGCGGCGGACCACTGCGCGGCGTGGGCAAATGATGATTTTCCAAGCGAAAAAGGGCATCAGTGTGGATAACTTTACTGGACGAATCACCAGTATTTTCCGGCGAAATTGTGGATAAGGCTGTTGATAAACCCCGGGATAACCTTGTGGATACTTTTGTGGACAACTTTGGCAGGTGGCTGACATAGGTGCCGTCGCCCACCCGACTTTCGATGAAACCCTCGGCATACAGTTGGTCGTAGGCGCGCACCACGCTGTTTCGCGACAAACCAAGAATCGCTGCCATGTCGCGGCTGGCCGGTAGCCGGGCACCGCTACCAAGACGTCCATCGAGCACACGCGCGCGCAATGCCTGATAAAGCTGCCGGCTGAGGCCCTGCCGGCGGTCAAGGACGATCCCGGTAGGATCGAACGGCAAGGAAACAGAAGGCTCTACCATGTTATTGGACCCAGGAAATTAGCTTTAAATGGCTCTTACACTAGACCAATAGCCTGCCTAGGATGAGTCCATTCGCCAAGGAAACTTTGCCATGTTCTCACCCAGCGCTTTCAAAGATGACGACTTGCAACGCCAGCTCCAGCACATTGAGAACACCCGCCTGGCGGTACTGATCACCCTGGGCGAGCAGGGCCTGCAAGCCAGCCATGTGCCGCTGCTGCTGAATCCCGATGAAGGTCCCAATGGCACGCTGTACGGGCACCTGGCCCGGGGCAACCGGCAATGGCAGGAACTGGAGCGCGGGGCCGAGGTGCTGGTGGTGTTTCCCGGCGCCGACGCCTATGTCAGCCCGGGCTTCTACCCGAGCAAGGCCGAGGACCCGCGGACCGTCCCGACCTGGAACTACACAGCGGTGCACGCCTGGGGCACGCCCCGCGTCTACCATGAAGCCGAACCGCTGCTGGATATCGTCCGGCGCCTGAGCGACCGCCATGAGCAGGGCCGCGAGCGTCCCTGGTCGGTGGACGACGCCCCGGCCGATTACCTGCAAGGCATGCTCAAGGCCATCGTCGGTTTCGCGGTGCCCATCGCGCGCCTGCAGAGCAACCGCAAGCTTAGCCAGAACCGTTCGACCCTCGACCACGACGGCGTGCGCGACGGCCTGGCCGCCAGCCCCGACCCACTGGACAACCAACTCGCTGCGCTGATGCAGCAACCTTGAAGGAACGCGCCACATGTCTACCGTTCAGATCCGTCCGGTTACCGCCGCCGATCACGCTGCCTGGCTGCCACTGTGGCAGGCCTACCTGCATTTCTATGAAACCCGCCTGCCCGACGACGTCAGCCAAGTGACCTGGCAGCGCCTGCTCGACCCGGCCGAAACCACCAACTCGGCACTGGCCTGGGTCGATGGCAAGGCGGTGGGCATGGTCAACTGGATCTACCACCGCTCCAACTGGTCTGTGGAAAACTCCTGCTACCTGCAGGACCTCTACGTTGACGGCAGCCAGCGCGGCAAGGGCGTCGGCCGCGAGTTGATCGAGCACGTCTACGATGTCGCCCGCGAAGCCGGTTGCGCCAAGGTGCATTGGCTGACCCACGAAACCAACGCCACGGCCATTTCCCTGTACGAGCAGGTCGCCGAGCGTCCGGGCTTCATCCAGTTCCGCAAGCCGCTGTAAGACGGAGCCTTCCCATGAGTACGAATCTGAACTGGAAACCCGCCACGGAACCGCACCCGGAGCCATTGACCGGCCGCTTCATCCGCTTGGAGAAACTCGACCTGCGCCGGCACGGCGATGATCTCTGGCAAGTGCTCCAGGGGCCGGGTGCCGATGGCCTGCTGTGGGACTACCTGCCTTATGGTCCCTTCAGCGAGCGCGCGCCGTTCGACCGCTGGCTGGAAGACAACGCCAGCAGCCGCGACCCGCTGTTCTACAGCGTCGTCGATCTGGCCAGCGGCCAGGTGCAGGGCATTCTCAGCCTGATGTCCATCGTCCCGGCCCATGGCCGGATCGAGATCGGCCACATCGCTTTCGGCGCGGCGATGCAGCGCACGCCCAAGGGCACGGAAGCGGTTTATCTGCTGGGCAAGTTGTCGTTCGAGCTGGGCAACCGCCGGCTTGAATGGAAGTGCAACAACGCCAACGCCCGTTCGCGACGGGCTGCGGAGCGCTTCGGCTTCAGCTTCGAGGGGGTGTTTCGTCAGCACATGGTGGTCAAGGACCAGAACCGCGACACCGCCTGGTATTCGATCCTGGATGACGAGTGGCCGGCGATTGCCGCCGGTTTCGAGCGCTGGCTGAGCGAGGAAAACCAGCGTCCGGAGGGTCAACTCAGAACGCTGGAAGCCTGCCGCGCCACGTCGTAAGGCGTTACTTCAAACGCTGGGCCAACAGGGCGATATGCTCCGGGCCGATCCCGCAGCATCCGCCCAGCAGGCTGGCGCCGCGTTGGCGCCAATCCTGCGTCCAATGCAGGTAACCGGGCGGGTCGAGGTCTTCACGCAACTCGTCCAGGCCATCGTTGGCGGTGGCGTCCTTCGGCTGCGGCGGGAAGGCGTTGGCGTAGGCGCCGACGGCAATCTCAACGCCCAGGCGCTTGAAGGTGGCGATGGCGTCGTCGATGGCGGCGCCAATCACCTCTGGCTGGCTGCAGTTGAACAGCAGGGTCTGCACGCCCAAGGCCGCAACGGCCTCGGCGGCATCGACCACCGGCTCGCCGGAACGCAGGCGCGGCACCTCGTCGACTTCCTCATCCTGCAACGTGAACGACACCCAGAACGGCTTGCCGTCCTGCGGAAGACCGGCGCGGATCGCCTGCACTTCAGCGATGGCGCTCTGGGTTTCCGCCAGCCATAAATCAACATGGTCAGCCAGGCCTTCGACCAGCGGCGTCAGCACGTCGCCAACGCGGTCGGCCTGATACAGGTCGGGGCGATAAGAGCCGAACAACGGCGGCAGTGACCCGGCCACGCGTACCGCTTGCGGTCCGGCATCCGCCGCCGCGCGAGCTAGCTGCCCGGCGGTGCTGGCCAGGGCGCGGCCTTCGGCCTTGAAACGCTCCTCGCCGATATGAAAAGGCACCACCGCATAGCTGTTGCTGGTAATGACCTGAGCGCCCGCCTCGATATAGGCCCGATGTACCGCCACCACCGCTTCCGGCGCCTCGCTCAACGCGAGTGCCGACCACTCTGGTTGCCGGAACGGCGCACCGCGGCGCTGCAGCTCCCGGCCCATGCCGCCATCAAGAATGACCAACGCCTTTTCGCCCATATAACACCTGCTTCTAAAGATATAAATAAAACGTATTAGTGCCGCTATTGTTATAACTATCTAATACCTCACAGGCTTTGTCTTACAACTTTTTCCGGTGATTCCTATGAAACTTTCTTCTCTGCTAGGCGCGGGCCTGCTGGCCTTGACTGCTACCCACGCCTTCGCCGGTGCCACCCTGGACCGTGTGGAATCCCGCAAAGAGCTGGTCAACGTGCTGATGGAAAGCTATCCGCCGTTCTCCTTCCTCAATGAACAGAACCAGCTGGACGGCTTCGACGTCGATGTGGCCAAGGCCGTGGCTGACAAGCTGGGTGTGAAATTGCGCCTGGAAACGCCGTCCTGGGACGTGATCGCCGCAGGACGCTGGAGCGGCCGCTACGACATCTGCATCTGCTCCATGACCCCGAGCAAGGCCCGCGCCGAGGTGTTCGCCTTCCCGGTCGAGTACTACGCCTCGCCGGCGGTGATCGTGGTCAACGCCAAGGACGAGCGCATTCACTCGGCCAAGGACCTCGACGGCCTGAAGGTCGGCCTGACCAGCGCCTCCAGCTACGAGAGCTACCTGAACAAGAACCTGGTGATCGAAGGCGCCGAGGACACCAAGCTTGAGTACCCCTTCGAAGCGGTGCAGATCGCCCCGTACGACACCGATAACGTCGCCTTCCAGGACCTCGGCCTGGGTGCCGGCGTGCGCCTGGATGCCATCCTCACCAACCTGGTCACCGCCAAACCACGCCTGGATCAGGACAAACGCTTCAAACTGGCCGGCGCCGCGCTCTATGAGGAGCCGAACTCGGTGGCCATCGAAAAAGGCGACGCCGAATGGGATGCCAAGGTCCGCGATGTGTTCGCGCAACTGAAGCAGGACGGCACCCTGACGCGCATTTCGCAGAAATGGATCGGCGCTGACATCAGTAAATGAGTGCTCAACAACTGCCGCCAAAGCCCGCCGAAACCCGCGCGGGCTTGCCGCTGCCGGGCTTTCGCGCCCGGCTCTACCTGACCTGGCTGGTCCTGCTGCTGGTGTTCGTGGGCTTCTTCCTGAGTTTTGATCTGAAGTTTTCGATCATCCTTGAGAAGTTTCCCAATCTGGCCGGTTTCAAACTCGGCCCGAACGGCTTCCTGCAAGGCGCCGCGCTGACCCTGTTCCTCTGCCTGTGTTCGATGGTCTGCTCGGTGGTGCTGGGCTTCGCCGCCGCGTTGGCGCGGCTGTCGAACAGCGCGGTGTTGCTGGGCATTGCCAGCTTCTACACCTCGTTCTTCCGCGGCACACCGCTGCTGATCCAGATCATGCTGCTCTACCTGGGCCTGCCGCAGATTGGCCTGGTGCCGGGCGCGATCACTGCGGGGATCATCGCCCTGTCGCTGAACTACGGCGCCTACCTGAGCGAAATCTTCCGCGCCGGCATCCTCGGCGTCGCCCAAGGCCAACGCCAGGCGGCACTGGCGTTGGGCATGCGGCCGGCGACCATCTTCTGGCACGTCACCCTGCCCCAAGCCATGCGCACCATCATCCCGCCGGGGGCTAACCAATTCATCTCGATGCTCAAGGATTCATCGCTGATTTCGGTGATGGGCGTGTGGGAAGTGATGTTCCTGGCGCAGTCCTACGGACGCTCCAGCTACCGGTATCTGGAAATGCTCACCACCGCGGCGCTGATTTACTGGCTGCTGTCGTTTGCACTGGAACTGGTGCAGGCGCGGTTGGAGCGGCATTACGGGAAGGGGTATCAGCGGTAAAAGTGAGTGCGCCAGCGATTTGGCTGCTCACTCAGCGCAACCGATCCGGCCGCCTCATGACCCCCATCTGCAAACCGAACGGCCGGAACACGGCATTCAGCGAATTGAGTGTCGGGTTCCCTTCCCCCTGTTCAATCTGAATCAGGGTCCGCACCGAAATTTTGCACATCTTCGCGAACTGGGTTTGCTGCATCTTGGCGACTTCGACCCGCAACCGACGCACGGCGGCACCCAATTCAAGTGAGCCATCGGCGATACCCGCCATTACGCTTTCGATCAGCAACCCTCGAATCTCGATCGAAACCGTCATAGCAACTCCCAGTCCTTCATGCGTTGTTCAAGGTTTTTCAAAGCGATGTGCGGATGATCAATGACCGCCTTCGGCAAACCCGACTCCGCCAGCAGATCCGGCAGCGCCAGCAAACCACGAGCATCCTGGCGCAAGCGCTCGAACGCCTGTTGCGGATCCACCAACGGTTCCAGCAACTGACAAGCCGCTCGCCAGCCGACCTCTCCCATATGCTCCACAGGCGAAGCCCATTTGGTGGTTCGTGTGATGCCTTCGGCGTCCATCACCATGGGCGCGAGGTCATAGATCGGCGCCAGCCGCAGCGCATCCTCGCCACGAATGATCGCCGTGTTGCGCCCGTGGTTGTCGGAGTTGCCGAGAATCTTGTTGATCAGATCACGGCGCATATATTCCGCCACCAGATCAGGCACCTGATCCTTCTGCCCGGCATTTATCCACAGGGCGGCCAGCCCTTGGATAACTTCCAGATGATCCATCCGGCTGCCTGGCTCGGTCACTCCCGCCAGCGAATACACCGACTCGACCGCCAATCGCTCAACGCCGGAAGCACCGATCCGACGGTCAAAGCGCTTCATCCAGAGGCTAGGTTTATCAGCCTCTTTCAGGTCCAGCTCGGCAGTTGCTACCGTATCGATGCCAAGGCGTTGCAGCGCCTTGTAGTAGAGGAATTCGGCACGCAGGATCGTCTGATCGTTGTCTAGCGCCTGGTTACGAGCAAACTTCACAAACCAGTGGCAGGCGGCATGTTCGTCATTCAGCACCGCATCCGGATAGAGCTGCCCATTCCGTCCTTCTGTCAGCAGCAGCTTGGGCGCCTCGCCCCCCGCCCCCGTAGCCCCACCAATAGCCGCGCCCTGCTCGTAGGCATACTCAAGAAAGCGCTGATCGCGACTGACGACATCCTCGAAACTGAACCCCATCGGGGCGCCGGTATCCAGCGTCTCGGCCGACTCCTTGATGCGCATATTGCCAATCGGTGCCGGCGTGCTGCGCGTCAGCAAGAAGATGTCTAGAGTTCTTGAGGTTTTCTGCATTTAAATGCATATAGCCAATCGAAAAAAAGGGGAGCAATTCGCTCCCCATGAGGTTAACCGTTTACTGCCGAGGGCTTGATCAGCCCTCGATCTCGATCAGGATTTCGCCCGGGTTGACCCGGTCGCCCTTGGCAACGTGGATGGCGGTGACCTTGCCGGCGATCGGCGATTGCACTTCGGTTTCCATCTTCATCGCTTCGGTGATGAGCACTGCCTGACCGGCCTTGACCGTATCGCCTTCCTTGACCAGGACATCGACGATGTTGCCCGGCATGGTGGTGCTGATATGGCCCGGCGCAGAGGCCTGTTTACGCTTGCTGCCGCCGCCACCGACGAATTCGTTGAGCGGTTCGAACACCACTTCTTCCGGCATGCCGTCGATGGACAGGTAGAAGTGACGCTTGCCTTCGGCCTTGACGCCCACACCGGTGATGTCGACGCGGTAGGTCTCGCCGTGCACGTCGATGACGAACTCGGTCGGTACGCCTTCACCGCTGGCCGAGGCCACGGCGCCAGCTTCCGGAATCGGCAGCAGCACTTCAGGGGTCAGGGTGCCGGCTTCGCGCTCTTCGAGGAACTTGCGCCCGATATCCGGGAACATAGCGAAGGTCAGGACGTCTTCTTCCGACTTGGCCAGAGCGCCGATGTCCGCGCGCAGCTTGGTCATTTCCGGCTTCAGCAGGTCCGCCGGACGCACGTCGATCACTTCTTCGCTGCCGATGGCCTGGCGACGCAGTTGCTCGCTGACCACGCCCGGCGCCTTGCCGTAGCCGCCTTGCAGGTAGAGCTTCACTTCGTTGGTGATGGTCTTGTAGCGCTCGCCGGCCAGTACGTTGAAGAACGCCTGGGTGCCAACGATCTGCGAAGTCGGGGTCACCAGCGGCGGGAAGCCGAGGTCTTCACGCACCCGCGGGATTTCCGCCAGCACTTCGTTCATGCGGTTCAGCGCGCCCTGCTCTTTGAGCTGGTTGGCCAGGTTGGAAATCATGCCGCCGGGCACCTGGTTGACCTGAACACGGGTGTCGACCGAGGTGAATTCGCTTTCGAACTGGTGGTATTTCTTACGCACGGCGTAGAAGTACAGGCCGATTTCCTGCAGCAGTTGCAGATCCAGGCCGGTGTCGAATTCGCTGCCCTTGAGCGCAGCGACCATCGATTCGGTACCCGGGTGGCTGGTGCCCCAGGCGAAGCTGGAGATGGCGGTGTCGATATGATCCGCGCCGTTCTCGATCGCCTTGAGCTGGCACATGGCGGCCAGGCCGGCGGTGTCATGCGAGTGGATGAACACTGGCAGCGATTGCTCGGCTTTCAGCGCCTTGACCAGTTCGCCGGTGGCGTATGGGGTCAGCAGGCCGGCCATGTCCTTGATCGCGATGGAGTCGCAACCCATGGCTTCCATTTGCTTGGCCTGGGCGACGAAGGCGTCGATGGTGTGAACCGGGCTGGTGGTGTAGGCGATGGTGCCCTGGGCGTGCTTGCCGGCGGCCTTCACGGCTTCGATGGCGACGCGCAGGTTACGCACGTCGTTCATCGCGTCGAAGATGCGGAAGACGTCGATGCCGTTGACTGCAGCCTTGGCGACGAACGCCTTGACCACGTCATCGCTGTAGTGGCGGTAGCCCAGCAGGTTCTGGCCGCGCAGGAGCATCTGCAGGCGAGTGTTGGGCAACGCCGCGCGCAGTTTGCGCAGGCGCTCCCACGGGTCTTCCTTGAGGAAGCGCACGCAGGCGTCGAAGGTCGCGCCGCCCCAGACTTCCAGCGACCAGTAGCCGACCTTGTCGAGCTTGTCGCAGATCGGCAGCATATCGTCGGTGCGCATGCGGGTGGCCAGCAGGGACTGGTGGGCGTCGCGCAGGATTGTGTCGGTTACGAAAATTTTCTTGGACATTATGGGTTCCTCACAGGCCTGCATGCGCGGCGATGGCGGCGGCGATGGCCAAAGCCAGCTCTTCGGGTTTGCGCTTGATCGAGTAGTTGGTCAGTTCCGGATGGCTTTCCACGAAGCTGGTGTTGAACTGGCCGCTGCGGAACTCCGGATTGCGCAGGATTTCCTGGTAGTACGCGGCGGTGGTCTTGACCCCCTGCAAACGCATGTCATCCAGGGCGCGCAGGCCGCGGTCCATGGCTTCTTCCCAGGTCAGCGCCCAGACCACCAGTTTCAGACACATGGAGTCGTAGTACGGCGGAATGGTGTAGCCGGTGTAGATCGCCGTGTCGGTACGCACGCCGGGACCGCCGGGCGCGTAGTAACGGGTGATCTTGCCGAAGCTGGGCAGGAAGTTGTTCTTCGGGTCTTCAGCGTTGATCCGGAACTGCAGGGCGAATCCGCGGTGCTGGATGTCTTCCTGCTTGACCGACAGCGGCAGGCCCGAGGCAATGCGGATCTGCTCGCGAACGATGTCGATGCCGGTGATTTCCTCGGTGATGGTGTGTTCCACCTGCACCCGGGTGTTCATTTCCATGAAGTACACCTCGCCATCGGCGAGCAGGAACTCCACGGTACCGGCGTTTTCATAACCGACCGCCTTGGCCGCGCGCACCGACAGGTCACCGATATAGGCGCGCTGTTCCGGGGTGAGCTGTGGGCTCGGGGCGATCTCGATCAGCTTCTGGTTGCGGCGCTGGATCGAACAGTCGCGCTCGAACAGATGCACCACATTGCCGAAGCTGTCGCCAAGAATCTGGGCTTCGATATGTTTCGGGTTGACGATGCACTTTTCCAGGAAGACTTCCGCCGAACCGAAGGCTTTGGTCGCTTCGGAAATGACCCGGGGGAAGGCCTGCTCCAGCTCTTCGCGGCTGTTGCAGCGACGAATCCCGCGGCCACCGCCGCCGGACGTGGCCTTGAGCATCACCGGATAACCGATGCGTTCACCTTCCTGCAGGGCCTCATGGATGTCGGCAACGTTGCCTTCGGTACCGGGTGTAACCGGTACGCCGGCCTTGATCATGCTGCGGCGGGCTTCGGTCTTGTCGCCCATGCGGCGAATGACTTCGGCGGCCGGGCCGATGAACTTGATCCCACGCTCCGCGCAGATATCCGCCAGTTCGGCGTTTTCCGACAGAAAACCATAACCCGGGTGCAGTGCGTCGCAGCCGGTTTCCACAGCGAGGTTCACCAGCTTGCGCGGGTTCAGGTAACCGGCCAGTGGCTCGGCACCAATGCTGTGGGCCTCATCGGCACGCTTGACGTGCAAGGCGTGGCGGTCGGCGTCGGAATAGATCGCCACGGAGCGGATACCCATTTCGGCGCAAGCCCGCACGATCCGAACTGCGATTTCACCCCGGTTGGCGATCAGGATTTTTTTTATCACTGGATTCTTCCCAAAGCCGCTGGACAAACGACCGGGCTCTGCCGGTCGGCGCGTGACCAGAGCTAGCTGGCCAGTCGCACAAACACCCTAGCGCTGTAGGTGAATAAACAAAAATCAATATTTGTTAGAGGCTCCATTAGCAAAAGCTTATAGTGCTGTTACAAGGTTTTGCCAAGGGCTGGGGATAACATGCGTAAGTCATTGATGCGTATGACATTGCGTCAATTGCAGATCTTCAATGAAGTGTGCGATTTGCGCTCTTACAGCCGCGCTGCGGAGGAAATGGCGCTAACGCAACCCGCCGTTAGTCTACAGATCCGCCAGCTCGAAGAACTGGTCGGCCAGCCGTTGTTCGAGTACGTCGGCAAGAAACTCTACCTCACCGAAGCCGCCGAGGCCTTGCAGCGCGCCAGCCGGGACATCTTCGGCCGCCTGGAAAGCCTCGACATGCAGCTTTCCGACATGCAGGGCTCGTTGCAGGGCCAACTGAAGCTGGCAGTCGAATCGAGCGCCAAGTACTTCGTGCCGCACTTGTTCGCGGCGTTCAAGAAGCTCCATCCCGAGGTCAACCTGACGCTCACGGTGGTCAACCGCGCCCAGGCGATCCGGCGCCTTTCCGACAACCGTGACGACCTGATCATCATGTCCATGGTCCCGCAGGACATGGGCCTGGAATTTCTGCCCTTCCTCAACAACCCGATCGTTGCAGTCGCCCCACCCGACCACCCGCTGTGCAAGCTGGACAGCTTGCGCTTGCAGGATCTGGAGCCGCATACGCTGCTGGTGCGTGAGCAAGGCTCCGGCACCCGCAAGGCCTGCGAGGAGTACTTCAAGGAAAAGCGCGTGCACTTCACCCAGACGCTGGAAGTGGCCTCGGCCGACGCCCAGCGCGAATGCGTGATTGCCGGGCTGGGCATTGCCCTGCTGACCCGTCATGCGTTGAATATGGAGCTGGCGACCGGCGTGCTGCGCGAGCTGCCGGTGGAAGAACTGCCGCTGTACCGAAGCTGGTGCGTGGTGCAATCCAAGGCCAAGCGGCAGTCGCCGGTGGCCTTGGCGTTTCTTGCGTTCATTCGCAGCGAACGTGTGCAGATCAGCGCGCTTGTTGAGCGTTTCTCTGGGGTTCTGCCGCCGATACCTGCCACAGATTGACGGCTTGCAGGTCGGGGTAGTCGGTGATGTCCTGGAGCAGGCGGCGCTGCTCGCAGTAGCTTTCGATCGCGCGGCGATACTCCATGCGGCGCAGGTCTTTTTCCTGTTGTTTACGGGATTTGGCGCTGGGCTGATACGAGCCATCGAGTTCACGAGCCATTGCATATCTCCCTGATCGAGTGCGGGAGTTTCAGCCTGACTGGCAAAGTTGACGGTTTGACGGCGAGCGGGTGACAGAGGCGTTAAACGCAGTGGCAAGCGACAAGCTGCAAGCCGCAAGCAAAGCAGGGGGAACGTGCTTTCCAGCCGCTTATGGCTTGAAGCTTGAAGCTCAATCTTCCACGTTTTTCAGCGACTTGGGCGACAACCGCAGGCTACGCAAGCTGCGCTTGACGCTCTTGAGGTGGTTGACCAGGCTCGGCCCGCGAGCCATGGCCACGCCCATGGCCAGCACGTCGATCACCACCAGGTGGGCGATACGCGAGGTCAGCGGGGTGTAGATTTCGGTGTCTTCATGGACATCGATGGCCAGGTTGACCGTCGACAACTCGGCCAGAGGCGTCTGGCTCGGGCACAAGGTGATGAGCGTGGCGCCGCTTTCGCGCACGAGGTTCGCGGTGATCAGCAAGTCCTTGGAACGACCGGACTGGGAGATGCACACTGCCACGTCGCCGGGCTTGAGGGTTACCGCCGACATGGCTTGCATGTGCGGGTCGGAGTACGCCGCCGCGCTGAGCAGCAGGCGGAAGAACTTGTGCTGGGCATCGGCCGCCACCGCACCGGAAGCACCGAAACCGTAGAACTCGACACGCTGGGCTTGGGCCATGGCGGTCACTGCGCGTTGCAGGGCCTGAGCGTCGAGGTTCTCGCGCACTTCCATCAAGGTGTGCAGGGTGGTGTCGAAGATTTTCAGGCTGTAGTCGGCGACCGAGTCATCTTCATGGATGGCAAACTGACCGAAACTGGCACCGGCCGCGAGGCTCTGCGCCAGCTTGAGTTTCAGGTCCTGGAAGCCCGAGCAGCCAATCGCCCGGCAGAAGCGCACGATGGTCGGCTCGCTGATGCCAACGTTGTGCGCCAGGTCAGCCATAGAGCTGTGCATGACCGCCGCAGGGTCAAGCAATACGTGGTCGGCAACCTTGAGTTCCGATTTGCGTAGCAGGTGGCGCGACTGGGCGATGTGTTGCAACAGATTCAATGGCGGGACTCGGTTATGATCGGCTGGCCGGTTGTAGCAATCTTGTAGTTATACTACATGACCAGCGAACCGCCCAGCTAAACGAATCAGGAGTGTGGTGGTATTGACTATTCCTTGTGACATTCTGGTCTTCGGCGGTACCGGCGACCTGGCCCTGCACAAACTGCTTCCAGCGCTCTATCACCTGTTTCGCGAGGCTCGCCTGCACCCTGCGGTGAGGATCGTCGCGCTGGCCCGAAGCCCCATGCCGCGCAATAGTTTTC
The DNA here is from genome assembly GCF_025466015.1 of Pseudomonas sp. 5P_5.1_Bac1. NCBI lineage: Bacteria > Pseudomonadati > Pseudomonadota > Gammaproteobacteria > Pseudomonadales > Pseudomonadaceae > Pseudomonas > Pseudomonas sp. 5P_5.1_Bac1. The sequence goes on from NZ_JANLNX010000110.1 coordinate 168,107, forward strand.
AAAAACTTGCAGAGCGCCGTTGCCGCGCCCAGATCGCCCGCAACGACTTCGACGAAGACACCTGGCACCGCTTCTCCACCCGCCTCGACTACTTCTCCATGGACGCCTCGCAAAGCGCCGATTTCGGTCGCCTGGCGCATTTCCTCGGCGAACCCGGTGGCCTGGCCCGCATCTACTACCTCGCCACCGCGCCCAACCTGTTCGTGCCCATCGTCACCCACCTGCACATTGCCGGTTTGGTGGACAGCGAATCGCGCATCGTCCTGGAAAAACCCATCGGCCACTCGCTGGAATCGGCCACCGCCATCAACAGTGCGATTGGCGCAGTGTTCGACGAATCCCAGGTGTTTCGCATCGACCACTACCTGGGCAAGGAAACCGTGCAGAACCTCATGGCCCTGCGGTTCGCCAACGCGCTGCTGGAGCCGGTCTGGCGCGCCAACCAGATCGACCACGTGCAAATCAGCGTCTGCGAGACCCTCGGCGTGGAAAATCGCGGCGCCTACTACGACCGCGCCGGCGCCACCCGCGACATGCTGCAGAACCACCTGTTGCAACTGCTCTGCCTGGTGGCCATGGAGCCGCCGGCGCAGTTCGAGGCCGAGGCGGTACGCGACGAAAAAGTGAAGATCCTTCGCGCCCTCAAGCCAATCACCGACCAGGACGTCCAGGACAAGACCGTGCGCGGCCAGTACAGCGCCGGCAAGATCGGCGGCCAGGAAGTGCCGGCCTATTACTTCGAGAAGGATGTGGACAACGACAGCGACACCGAGACCTTCGTCGCCGTCGAAGCACACATCAACAACTGGCGCTGGGCCGGCGTGCCGTTCTACCTGCGCACCGGCAAGCGGCTGGCCAAGCGCTCGTCGCAGATCGTCATCCAGTTCAAGCCCGTGCCACATCGGCTGTTCGAGGACGACCGCGCCAACCAGTTGCTGATCCAGCTACAGCCGGACGAGCGCATCAGCTTGCAGATGATGACCAAGACACCGGGCAAGGGCATGCGCCTGGAACCGGTTGAGCTGAACCTGAACCTGGCCCAGGTGTTCGGCCAGACACGGCGCTGGGAGGCATACGAGCGCCTGCTGCTGGATGTGCTGGATGGCGATTCGACGCTGTTCATGCGTCGTGACGAGGTGGAGGCGGCTTGGGCCTGGATCGACCCGATCCTCAATGGCTGGCAGGAGCACTTCCAGACACCGCGCCCTTACCACGCCGGCACCAACGGCCCCGAACAGGCCCACAGCCTGCTGGCCCGCCACGGACGCGCCTGGCACGGCTGATGCCTACCAGACCGCGTCTTCCTGAAGCAGCCGCGCCAGCGTGGCGGCTTCGACGGGGCGGCTGATCAGGTAGCCCTGGACCTCGTCGCAGCCCTGCTCGCGCAGGAACTTGAGCTGTTCAAGGGTTTCCACGCCCTCGGCCACCACCTGCAGGTCCAGGCTGTGGGCCATGACAATGATCGCGCGGGTGATCGCAGCGTCTTCGCTGCCTTCACTCAGGCCGCGGATGAACGTCTGGTCGATCTTCACGTAATCCACCGGGAAGCGTTTCAGGTAGCTGAGCGAGGAATAGCCCGTGCCGAAATCGTCGATGGCCAGCTTCACACCCAGCTCATGCAACTGGCGGAAGATCGCGATGATGTGTTCGACACTGTCCAGCAGTTGGCTCTCTGTCAGCTCCAGCTCAAGCAAATGCGGCTCAAGACCGGTTTCCTCAAGCACCTGCCGTACCAGGCTGACCAACTTGCCCTGGCGCAACTGGTAGACCGACAGGTTCACCGACACGCGAATCGGGTTCAGCCCCTGGCGCTGCCATTCACAGGCCTGCCAGCAGGCCTGGCGCAGGACGAATTCGCCCATGGGCGCGATCAGCCCGGTTTCTTCCGCAAGGCCGATGAAATCCCCCGGCGGCACCATCCCCATGGCCGGGTGATGCCAGCGCACCAGCGCCTCCGCGGCATGCAAGCGACCGCTGGCAAGGCACACCTTGGGCTGATAATAGACCTCAAGTTGCCGTTCCTCGATGGCCTTGCGCAACTGGTTTTCCAGTTGCAGCCGGTCCAGGGTGCTGGCCTGCAGGCTCTCGGTGTAGAACTGGAAGTTGTCGCCACCGAGGTGTTTGGCATGCTGCATGGCCATGTTCGCCTGGCTGACCAACTGGTTCAGTTCGAGGGTCATGTCGGACAGCAGCGCGATCCCCACCGAGGCGCTGATCACCAGCTCATGACCGTCGACCCGCACCGGTACCCGCAGCTTGTCCAGCAGCCGGGTGGCGACCCGGACCAGACTCGACAGATTGCTGTAGCCATCGAACAGGACCACGAATTCGTCACCGGACAGCCGGGCCACAGTATCGGCCTCGGGCATCGCGTTGCCGATGCGCATGGCCATCTGCTTGAGCAACTGGTCAGCGACTTCATGGCCAAGGCTGTCGTTGAGCAGCTTGAAGCGGTCCAGGTCGATATGCATCAACACCAGGCTTCGGCCGCTGGTACGCAGGCGCTGCCCCGCCTCGTGCAGGCGCAGGCGGAATAGCGCTCGGTTGGCCAGGCCGGTGAGTTCGTCGTAATGGGCGAGGTAGCGCAGACGCTCCTCGGATTCGCGCCGCTCGGAAAGATCGCTGAAGAAGCCGACAACGTTGCTGATATTGCCGCGATTGTCGCAAACACCGTTCAGTTGCAACCACTGCGGGTACAACGAGCCGTCTTTGCGCGCTTCGACCAGCTCGCCCTGCCAACGTCCTTGCTGCTCCAGCGCTTGATCGATCGCCCCGTAGTGCCGTCGCGCATCGAGGCTGCAGGGCAACTCCAGGGCGTTGCGGCCCAGCAGTTCTTCGCGGCTGTAACCGGTCATCCGGCAAAACGCCTGGTTGAGCGCCAGCAGTTGGTAATCCGGGCCGAGAATGGCGATCCCTTCACTGGCCGCTTCGAAGACCGTCGCCGCCAGCCGTTGCTGTTCTTCCTGCGCCTTGCGCGCGCTGATGTCGCGGCGGGTGCCGATCATCCTTATTACACGGCCACTGCTGTCGCGCTCCACGGCGCGACCGCGGTCTTCGATCCAGCACCAGTGGCCCAGGTTGTGGCGGAAGCGGTACTCGATGCGGTAATCGTCGGTGCGGCCCTTGAGGTGCTCCACCAGTGTCCGCTTCAGTGAAAGCACGTCATCAGGGTGCAGGCGTGGCTTGAGATCCACGAGCATCGCCTTGACGTGGTCGGGATTGAGGCCGAACAGCTCCATGAGCTGGGTGTGATGGACCTCGTCGGTTTGCAGGTTCCAGTCCCACAGGCCCAGCTCACTCGCCTCCAGCGCCTGAGCCAGACGCTGCTCACTCTTGCTCAGGGCCTGGTTGGCGGCGTCCAGCTCGGCGCTGCGCTGGAACACGCGGTGCTCCAGCCCCGTCTGGGCTTCACGCAATTGCTCCTCGACCCCACGGCGCTGCTCGACCTCCCCGGCCAGTGCCTGGTTGAGTTGCTCGCTGCGGGTGTGGGCGGCTTGCAGGTGCTCGATCAGCGCCTGGTTCTGGAATCGCCGCAACAAGCTGTGCTCAATCAGCCGATTGACCTGCCAGGCCACCACCAGCAACGCACTCAACAGAATCAGGCCAAGCAGACCCCAACCCTGCTGTTGTTGGTCACCGGTCCAGAACAGGAAGGCGATTGGCGGCAACAGGCAGGGCAGCGAAAAGCTGAGGAAGGCCGGCAGGCTGACGGCGTAGGCCACGCTGGCCGAAAGGGTCGCGGCACCGAGCAGGCCGAATACCCAGGCCTGCTGCACGAAGTTATCCACAGGGACAAGCGCGATCGCCGCGCTGGCGAGCGTCAGGCCGCTGAAGGCCGAGCCCAACAGGAACATCCGGCGCCAGGTGGGTTTCGCCTGGCGATCGGGCATGGCGGCATCGAACGCGGCCACCTGGATTACCCGCAGGGCCACCAGCGCCATCAGCCACACCACCCAGATGCTCACCAGCAGGTAACGCTGCGGGCTCCACAACAGCCACGCGCAGACCAGACCGTTCAGCAGCATGAACAGCGTTGGCAACAGAGAACCTTGATACAACAGACGGGTACGCTCGACCGCCAGCTGCGTGGCGAACTGCTTGCGTATTCCTCGGCGCGCCTCAATTGGCACGCTCGCGGGGCCAGATGCGAGTGTCATGGGCAATGTTCTTGTAATGGTGAGCCACAAACGTGGACGGAGCATACACAAGCATCGGCCCACGCCAAACTGCTCTGTGTCATAAATTCGTACCCCCTTTTCCCATCCTTTTGTTCCGTGCCGAGCGCTCAAGCGCGCGGGCGAAGGCTTGCGTCCGATGACCGGCCGGTCGGCGGGCGTATCTTTTTCCCCGACGGGTTTGCCCATGCATCCGTTGCCCCCATAGAATGGGCGGATGCACGATGACCTCTCCCTCCTGTTGAACTCCCTCAACGACGCCCAGCGCCAGGCCGTAGCCGCGCAGGTCGGGCGTCAGTTGGTCCTGGCCGGTGCCGGCTCCGGCAAGACCCGTGTGCTGGTGCACCGTATCGCCTGGTTGATCCAGGTCGAACGGGCCTCGCCGCACTCGATCCTGTCGGTGACCTTCACCAACAAAGCCGCCGCCGAGATGCGCCACCGCATCGAGCAGTTGCTGGGCATCAGCCCGGCCGGCATGTGGGTCGGTACCTTCCACGGCCTGGCCCACCGCCTGCTGCGTGCGCACTGGCAGGAAGCCGGGCTGAACCAGAACTTCCAGATTCTCGACAGCGATGACCAGCAACGCCTGGTCAAGCGGGTGATCCGCGACCTGGGCCTGGACGAACAGCGCTGGCCAGCCCGTCAGGCGCAGTGGTTTATCAACGGACAGAAAGACGAAGGCCTGCGGCCCCAGCACATCCAGGTCAATGGCGACCTGTTCCTGGGCACCATGCGCAGCATCTATGAAGCCTACGAAGCCGCCTGCCAACGCGCCGGCGTCATCGACTTCTCCGAATTGCTGCTACGCGCCCTGGACCTGTGGCGTGACCACCCCGGCCTGTTGCAGCACTACCAGCGACGCTTCCGCCACCTGCTGGTGGACGAGTTCCAGGACACCAACGCCGTGCAGTACGCCTGGTTGCGCCTGCTGGCCCAGGGTGGCGACAGCCTGATGGTGGTCGGCGACGACGACCAGTCCATTTATGGCTGGCGCGGCGCGCGGATCGAGAACATCCAGCAATTCTCTACAGACTTCCCCGATTCCGAAGTGATCCGCCTGGAGCAGAATTACCGCTCCACCGCCGGCATCCTCAAGGCCGCCAACGCCCTGATCGCCAACAACAGCGGGCGCCTCGGCAAGGAACTCTGGACCGATGGTGGCGATGGCGAGCCGCTGAGCCTGTACGCCGCCTTCAACGAGCACGACGAAGCCCGCTACGTGGTAGAAACCATCGAAAGCGCGCTGAAGACCGGCATGTCGCGCAGCGACATCGCCATCCTCTACCGCTCCAACGCCCAGTCGCGGGTCTTGGAAGAGGCGCTGCTGCGCGAACGCATTCCTTACCGCATCTACGGCGGCCAGCGCTTCTTCGAGCGTGCCGAGATCAAGAACGCCATGGCCTACCTGCGCCTGCTGGAGGGCCGTGGCAACGACGCCGCGCTGGAGCGGGTTATCAATGTGCCGCCACGCGGCATCGGCGAAAAAACCGTCGAAGCCATCCGCGAGCATGCCCGCCACGCCCAGCTTTCCATGTGGGAAGCGATGGCCCAGTTGCTCGCCAACAAAGCCCTCAAGGGCCGCGCCGCGAGCGCCTTGGGCGCGTTTATCGAGCTGATCGAAAATCTCGCTGCCAAAGTCACGGACATGCCGCTGCACCTGATGACCCAGACCGTCATCGAGCAGTCCGGGCTGATCGTCTATCACCAGGAAGAAAAAGGTGAAAAGGGCCAGGCACGGGTAGAAAACCTTGAGGAACTGGTCAGCGCCGCACGCAACTTCGAGAGCGCCGAAGAAGATGCCGACCTGTCGCCGCTGTCGGCCTTCCTCGGCCACGCCTCGCTGGAAGCCGGCGATGCCCAGGCCGACGAGCACGAAGACAGCATCCAGTTGATGACCTTGCACAGCGCCAAGGGCCTGGAATTCCCTCATGTGTTCCTGGTGGGGATGGAAGAAGGCCTGTTCCCGCACAAGATGAGCCTGGAAGAACCTGGCCGTCTCGAAGAAGAACGTCGCCTGGCCTACGTGGGTATCACCCGCGCCATGCAGCAGTTGGTCATGACCTACGCGGAAACCCGACGCCTGTACGGCAGCGAGACCTACAACAAGGTTTCCCGCTTCGTACGCGAGATCCCCGCAGGCCTGGTCCAGGAAGTGCGCCTGTCCAACAGTGTCAGCCGGCCCTTCTCCGGCGCGCAGAAACAGACCGTCAACAGCCTGTTCGCCAACGCCAACATCCCGCAGACCAGCTTCAACCTCGGTCAGCGCGTCCAGCACGCGGTATTCGGCGAAGGCGTCATCCTCAACTTCGAGGGTTCCGGTGCCCAGGCCCGGGTCCAGGTGAACTTCGCCGAAGGCAGCAAGTGGCTGATGCTCGGCTACGCCAAGCTCGAAACTATCTAAAAGACAAATCCGACCATCGACATGGGCCTTTCCTTCTATAGAGGAAGGACAGGCCCATGGCCTGCTGTGTAGGCGGTCAGACTTTTCAGGCAAAAGATGGAAACATGTTGTCGCTGGTCATGTGTCAGGCAACCTGTGCACCATGGCGCGCGTGTAATCCACAAACGGGAATACCCTTCTATGCAACGTTTTCTCAGCATCGCCCTGGCGCTGTGCATCGGTCTCACCATGAGCCTCGACGCCAACGCCAAGCGCTTCGGCGGCGGCAAGAGCTCGGGCGCCGCACCGACGCACCAGGCCCGTCAGGCCACCCCTGCCAACCCTGCCGCCACCCCGAACGCGCCAGGCCGTGCTCCTGCCGCCGCCAGCGGCGCTTCGAAATGGCTCGGCCCGCTGGCCGGTATCGCCGCAGGTGGCCTGCTGGCCTCCATGCTGATGGGCGATGGTTTCGAAGGCATGCAGATCTTCGACATCCTGATCATGGCGCTGATTGCGTTCCTGGTCTTCCGCTTCATCGCCGCGCGCCGTCGCAAACAACAGCAGCCACAAATGGCAGCCGCTGGCCACCCGCCGTATCAGCGTGAAGCCTACGAGCAGCCTGCCCAGCCGTCGATCTTCGGTGGCTCCGCACCTGCCGCGGCCGCCCGCCCGGTGATCAACGCCCCGGCCTGGTTCAATGAGCAAAACTTCCTGGCGGCTGCCCGCAGCCACTTCCAGTCGCTGCAACAGCACTGGGATGCCAACGAGATGGACAAGATCGCCGAGTTCGTGACCCCGCAGATGCTGCAGTTCCTCAAGCAGGAGCGTGCCGACCTGGGTGACACCTTCCAGTCCACCTACATCGATGACCTGCAAGTGCAGCTCGAAGGTGTCGACGATCGTGCCGACAAGACCATCGCCACCCTGACCTTCAGTGGTGTGTCGAAGACGTCGCGTTTCGACAAGGGCGAAGTGTTCAGCGAAAGCTGGAACATGGAGCGTGCCCCAGGCGAGAACCAGCCTTGGCTGGTCGCAGGTATCCGCCAGAACGGCTGATCTTGAGGCGCCGCACAGAAAAAACCCCGGGCTTGCCCGGGGTTTTGCTTTTAGCGCACTGCCCTACTAGGGTATAACGCGCAACGCTTTGAAAAGGTCAGGACACAGAGGACAAGCACCGTGGAAGAAGTCATCGAACAGCTTCGTGAGGCCAACGAACCGGTACCGGTACCGCTTGAGCTACCCGACGAAGACCAACTGGTCGAAATCGAAGAAGAGTTGTTCATCAATATTCCGTTTGTCTTCAAGGAATTCCTGCTGACCGTCAGTGATGTGGTTTATGGCAGCCTGGAGCCGGTGACTGTCACCGATCCACAGTCCCATACCTACCTGCCGGAAGTTGCCGCCAACGCCTGGGACGCCGGCGTGCCGCGCGACCTGATTCCAATCTGCCAGGACGGCGACGATTACTACTGCGTCGAGGAAGACGGCACCGTGGTGCTGTGGTCCGGCGAAGAAGAGATCGTCACCGAAGAAAGCTGGGAGTCGGTGTGGCACTGGGTGCGGGATGTCTGGCTGGAAAGCTGAATCAATTCCCTTATACAAATTAATGGCTCTTGGCCATCAATGTTCGTAGAATCCGCCGCGTCTTCCTGTGCGTGGCGGGTCGCTACCGCTCCATCCCCTCGGACATACGTCCCGCACGCACAGGAAGCCCCCTCGCCGTTTACGGGTCTTCGATGTCGATCCATCCTCGTTGGTTGCTGTCATTTACGCTGATGCTGCTCGCAGGCTGTCAGGCGCCTCTGACGCAATTGCAGGAACTGAGCACCGAGCACGCCCACCGCGTCACCCTCGAGTCGTCCCGACCGTTTCCCCTCGCCATGAGCCTCCCGCTAGCGCGCCCCTCCGGCAGCCGATTGCGTGTCTATCTGGAAGGCGACGGTCATGCCTGGGCTACCGCAACCCAACCCAGCCTCGACCCCAGCCCGCGAACACTGCTGCTGGCCCGCCTGGCAATGAGCGATCCCCAACCGAGCGTGTACCTCGCGCGGCCTTGTCAGTTCGTCAGCAGCCCGGCGTGCAAACCCGTGGTCTGGACCGACCAGCGTTTCGGCCAGGCGGCACTCGACAGCCTCGACCAGGCCCTGGACCGTATTCGGCAGCACTATGGCAATCGGGATTTCGAGCTGATCGGTTACTCCGGCGGCGCGGCATTGGCGCTGTTGCTCGCCGCAAAACGCGACGACATCGCGGTGGTGCAGACCCTGGCCGGCAACCTCAGCCCGCGTCAGTGGACGCAAAGCCTGGGCTTGAGCCCTCTGCACGGTTCGCTGGAACCACTGGATCACTCGGGACGGCTAGCTCGGGTCGCGCAGCGACACTTTCTCGGCCTAGGCGACCGCACGGTGCCGTCAGCGCTCTATGAACACTACCGCAGTGCACTCGGCCCCGCCGCCTGCATCGAGAGTGTCCGCCTTCCGGGAGTGAATCATGCGGAAGGCTGGGCCGCAGCCTGGGCGCAGTGGCGCGACCGGCCACTGCGCTGCGCGCCTCAGTGATGGTGTTCTTTCTGGTTCTCGAGGGTTTCGAGCAAGGCGATCTGCATCCGTGTGTGCACCCGGATGAACCAGCGCCAGAGCAACGCCACCACACCCGCCGCCACCACGGCGATCAATAGCAGCAGCTCGTTGGTCGGCAGGATGCTCGCCGACAATGCCGAGAGCAGCAGGAAGATCACCAACAGCGACAGCACCGGAATGACCTCGGCGATCACCCGGCGCACGCGCTGGGTATGACGGCCGGCCATTTCCGGCTTCACGCCCATTTCCGCCAGCAACATCGACAGCGCCTTGAGCTTGCGGTACGCGGCAATCAGGAACGGCAGCGACAGCAGCAAGGCCAGGCCCCAGATCAGCGCCTTCTGCTGACCGATATCCGGCAGCCAGTGAGTGAGATAGGTCCCGATCTGAACGGCGAAATAACCACCACTGAAGAAGATCGCCACTACCAGCGCCAGGTTCACGCCAACCTGCAACAGGATACGCCGGATCATCGACGCCAGCATCGCCCCCTCACCCTGCGGCTGAATGCTACGCAGCCATTCGCCATACAACGACAGCACCCGGGACAAACGGCTCGGGACCACCTTGGCCAGCTTGATCGACAGCGGATCGGCGGCACGGATCAGGTACGGTGTCAGCAGCGTGGTGATGGCGGACACCGCCACGGCCACCGGATACAGGAAGTCGCTGGTCACCTGCAGGGTCATGCCCAGCGCGGCGATGATGAAGGAAAACTCGCCAATCTGTGACAGGCCCATCCCGACACGCAGTGAGGTACGACCATCGTTGCCGGCGATAAAGGCTCCCATGCCGCAGGACAGCATCTTGCCCAGTACCACCGCGATGGTGATGACCACGATCGGCCAGATGTACTCCACCAGCACCGTCGGGTCGATCATCAGGCCAATGGCGACGAAGAAGATGGCACTGAACATGTCACGCACCGGCTCGATCAGGCGCTCGATTTTCACCAGTTGCCGCGACTCCGCCATGATCGCGCCGATCAGGAAGGCGCCCAATACCATGCTGTATTCCAGCTTGACCACCAGCAGGCAGAAGCCGAAGCACAGGCCGAGCACGGTGATCAGCAGCATTTCATTGCTTTCGAAGCGCGCCACGTAGGCCAACAGCCGCGGAACCAGGAGGATGCCAATCACCAGCGCGACGATCATGAACAGCGACAGCTTGCCCACGGTGGAGAACACTTCGCCGGAGCTGACCGTGCCGCTGACGGCAATGCCGGAGAGCAGCGCGATGATGCCGATCCCGAGGATGTCCTCGACGATCAGCACGCCGAAGATCAGTTGGGCGAAGCGCTCGTTCTTCATCTTCAGGTCATTGAGCGCCTTGACGATGATGGTGGTGGAGGAAATCGCCAGGATCGCGCCGAGGAACAGCGAGTCCATGGTGCTCCAGCCAAACCAGCGGCCGATCTCGAAACCGATCCAGATCATCAGGACGATTTCCAGGAACGCGGCAATGAACGCCGTGGCGCCCACCTTGAAGAGCTTGCCGAGACTGAATTCCAGGCCCAGGCAGAACATCAGGAAGATCACCCCGAGCTCGGCGAGCGTCTTGATGGTGTCTTCGTCGTGGATAAGGCCGAATGGCGGGGTGTGGGGGCCGATGATGAAGCCGGCGACGATGTAGCCCAGCACGACGGGCTGCTTGAGACGATGAAAGAGAATGGTGACTACACCGGCAACCAGCATGATCACCGCCAGATCCTGGATAAAGCTGATGGCATGCACGGCGTGACGCTCCTTACTTCTCATGCGAAGAACAAAGCGCGACCCAACCCCAGCTCGGATTGAGTTGCGGACGTTTCTGTTTTAAATGTAGGAAATAGACCTGTTACAAAGTCGTTTCTGGAGGTTATCACCGACGACTGCTGCAAAATGGTCGTGCAATATGCAGAAACAGATCGGCACTTCCATCACCGCAAATGGCATGAACCGCGTGACGAGAGGCGAGGTGTCAGCGTCCCGTTTTCAAGATGGCAATTCATAGGGGGAAAGAAGCATGGACAAACCGCGCCACCCCGCCTCAGCGCAACCTTACCGTGAGCAGATTATGGAACCCGGAAACGCCCAGCTATCGATGACCGTCCTGATGACCCCCGACATGGCCAACTTCTCCGGCAATGTCCACGGCGGCACCCTGCTCAAGTACCTCGACGAAGTGGCCTACGCCTGCGCCAGCCGTTATGCCGGGCGCTACGTCGTGACCCTGTCGGTGGACCAGGTGGTGTTCCGCGAGCCGGTGCATGTCGGTGAGTTGGTGACCTTCCTGGCCTCGGTCAACTACACCGGGAACACCTCGATGGAAGTCGGGATCAAGGTGGTGACCGAGAACATCCGCGAGCGCTCGGTACGCCACAGCAATAGCTGCTTTTTCACCATGGTCGCGGTGGACGATGACCGCAAGCCAGTGGCCGTGCCGCCACGCCAGCCACAAACCAGCGAAGAAAAACGACGCTTCCTGCAGGGCAAGCAGCGCCGTCTGATCCGGCAGGAACTGGAGAAGCGTTACCAGGAGCTCAAGGTCGATCTCGACTCGATCTAAACCGAAAGACGCCGGGCCTCGAAACGCAACCGTGGGTGCACGATGCGGTCCTGGGCCCGCACCACTTCCAGCTCGTAGCTGCCGCAGGCCTGGGTTTCAAGCAGCACTTCGTGCACTGCCGCAGCGGTGAATTCGAAGGCCGTCACCCAGTTATCGCCCAACAACAGCCGAGCGATGAACAGGCCGGACGTCAGGTCACCCACACCGACCGGCTGGCGCGGGAACGCCAGCAGCGGGCGTTGCAGATGCCAGCTACCGTCTTCGGTTACCAGCAACATTTCGAAGTCATCCGCGAGCTTGCCGGGGTAGGACAGGTGCTTGACCAGCACCGCCTTCGGCCCGAGCGCCATCAGTGCGCGGGCCATGCCCACACAGTCTTCCAGCGATTCGGCGGATCGGCCGGCAAAGCTGTCCAGCTCGAGCTGATTAGGGCAGAGCACATCGGCCGCCGCCACGGCCTCGCGCAGAAGAAAATCGCTGACTTCGGCCGGGACGATGCAGCCCTTCTCCGGATGGCCCATCACCGGGTCACAAAGGTACAGCGCACGCGGGTTGGCTTCCTTGATTCGCGCTACCGCGCTGAGGATCGCGCGGCCCTGCGCAGCACTGCCCAGATAGCCGGATAGAACTGCGTCGCAATTGCCCAACTCACCGATATTGCTAATCCCTTCCACCAACGCGGGAATTTGAGCTGGAGCAAGCACTTCTCCCGTCCACTGGCCATACTGAGTGTGATTGGAGAACTGCACCGTATTGAGCGGCCAGACATTGACCCCGACCCGCTGCATCGGGAATACAGCGGCGCTGTTGCCGGCGTGGCCAAACACAACGTGAGACTGGATGGCGAGCAGGTGCGGCGTACGTTTCATGCAGGGCGTCCAAAACGGTTGAATGACGAACAAGGCGCGCAGTATGGCGCCAAATGCCACCTGTACGACAGACCGGGGCGGCAGTTAAGCTGGGCACACCTCGTTGGAGCATGTGTAGATGGTTACCCTCGAAAACATCCTGGTGCTGATGTTGCTGGCCACGGCGGGCGCGTGGCTGTGGCACAACCATGGATTGCGGGAAAAGGCGCTGGAGCGGGTCAAGCAGCACTGCGCAAAGCTTGACCTGGAACTGCTCGACGGCAACGTCGCGCTAAAGAAGATCGCCTTCGTACGCGACGCCAACGGCCGCAAGCGGCTGGCGCGTGTGTATAACTTCGAATTCACCGTTACCGGCGAGCAGCGACATCCCGGAACGGTCACCCAGTTCGGTGCCCACAGCGTGCAGATCGAGCTGGCGCCCTATCCTTTCGAGATCAAACCGCCCGTGCATGGCGACAACGTCATCGAAATGAAGCAGTGGCGCCAGGAACACAGCCGCTCGCGTCACTAATTATCCACAGGCAAGCGGCAAGCGAGCATCTGCCGCGCTAGCGCCGCGGGTTCCTGGGCCTGATCGAAGATCAGTTCGATCCGCGAATCCCGCCGCCAGGCACTTTCCTGCCATTCCAGCGCCTGCCCCGCCACGGCGTTGGCTGAACACCAACCTTGCGCACCGTGCACCACCATCTTTGCCCGACGCCAGTCCAGCTTTTGCACAAACTGCTGCAATTGCGCCCTCTCAAGCTTTTGCTGTGGATGAAATCGCCAGCCGATGCTCCAGCCTTCCGGGAGCTGTTGATAAGTGCATATTGGCTGGGAAATATCCGTCCACAGCGCGGTAACTGGAGGCGGGCCGCTGGGCAAAAGGTTATCCACAATCGAGTTATCCACTGCCGAGAGCGGGCCAGATGGCAGTTCATCGAGCGGCACCTGCCCGTGATCTGTCCAGAAAAGCGGCACTGAAGGCAGTTTCGAGGTTATCCACAGGCGGCTTTTGTCACCCACAACCGATGCTTTGTTCAGTACCAGCAAGCCAGCGTCGGCCAACGCCTGTACCTGCGCCTGCGGTAGCTCAGCGCCGGCGGCCAGCGCTTCGGCATCGAGCACCAGCACTGCCGGCTGCACCGCCAATACGCCCTGCCACGGCGGTAATCGAAGTTGCGCCATCAATTGCGCCGGATGCCCCAACCCGGAAGGTTCGATAAACAGGCGATCCGGCCGCGCCTTGCGCAGCAACCGGGCCAGGCCAACCTGAAACGGCGCACCGTTCACGCAGCAGAGACAGCCGCCAGCCACCTCGCCTATGCTCACGCCCGCGTCATCAGTGCTGAGCAGCGCCGCATCCAGGCCGATCTGACCAAACTCGTTGATCAGCACGGCCCAGCGCTCATCAGCCTGACGCTGGCTGAGCAGGTGACGAATCAGGCTGGTCTTCCCGGCCCCGAGCGGGCCGGCGATTAGATGGGTGGGAATGTTCTTCAGCATGGAGAGCCGTTTCAGCGGGAAATTTCAGCACTATGCTCCGCGCTCATGCCAGCCAGTCAAGGGTCAGTATCAAACGTCGCTCGCCGTTGGCCAGCGCCGGAGAACGGTGGACCACACCAGCGCCTTCGTTACCCAGCCATTTCTCGCCCTTGAACAGCGCCACATCACCACAGGCCAGCTGCCGGATATCGGCGCTGTCCACCTCGTCCTGTGCCAGCCGCCGCCGATCTACCGCGCCTTCCTCCAGCCACTCACTGGCCGGCCCGGCGTAGGTTGTGATCAAACGCAACGGCACATGATCGACATGAAACCGCGGGCACATGGCCCGCTCCAGCGCGCGCAGACGAACACCGACGCTCTTGGCACCGAGCAGGCAGGCATAGGCATCGATCAGCCAGGCCAGGTCGGCGATGAAGCCTTCATGACCGGCCAGATCCGTGTAAGCACTGGCCACGCCATCAAGCAGTGGCATCTGGCCGTCCTTGCCGACCGTCAAGGTGAAGGATTCAGCCAACGGCTCATTCAACGACAACAACAGCGCGGCGAAGTCATTGATATGCGCCGGCAAGCGCCGCTGCCATACCGCAAGATTGACGCCGTCGAGCAGGGCCTCGGTCAGCGCCATCGGCGTCTCTCCAAATACCTGGCGCACGGGCGCCAGTGCTTCGGCCACTTGCATCAGGCCACCTCCTCTTCATGCCAGGCGCCAAACGGATCCGGCAGCTGGCGCCAGCGACTTGCACCGAGGGCCATTTCAGCGTTGCTGAGCAGGCAGGCGTCGAGTTCGGCATGCAGGCGCGGCACATCGATGTGCTGACCGATGAACACCAGCTCCTGACGGCAGTCGCCGGATTCCGGGTCCCATTGCTGAAGAATCGTCGCAGTGCTCTCGGGGTCCTGTGGCCATTGGGCTTTCGGGACAAAACGCCACCAGCGCCCGGCGAAACCGTGGCGCATCATGCCGCCAGCCTGCGACCAACTTCCCGCCTCCTGGTATTTGCTGGCTAGCCAGAAGAAACCTTTGGAACGCAGCAGGCGGCCATTGCCCCAGGGCCTGTGGATAAAGTCGAAGAAACGCTGCGGATGCAGCGGGCGGCGGGCCTGCCAGACGCTGGCGGCAATACCGTATTCCTCGGTTTCCGGGACGTGTTCGCCACGCAGTTCCTGGAGCCAGCCCGGAGCGCTGGAAGCGCGGTCGAAGTCGAACAGGCCGGTGTCGAGGATCTCTTCCAGATCAACCTGCCCCATCAGCATCGGCACGATTCGCGCGTGAGCATTGAGGCGGCGCAGGATCGCGCTCAGTTCTTCACGCTCGTGGCTGCTGATCAGGTCAATCTTGCTCAGGAGAATCACGTCAGCGAACTCCACTTGGTCGATCAGCAGATCGCTGATGGAGCGCTCGTCGTCGTCACCCAAGGTTTCGCCGCGACTCGCCAGGCTCTCGGCCGCCTGATAGTCACGGAGGAAATTCAGCCCGTCGACCACGGTGACCATGGTATCCAGCCGCGCCATCTCGACCAGGCTACGGCCCTGGTCGTCGCGGAACGTGAAGGTTTCCGCCACCGGTAGCGGTTCGGCGATCCCCGTGGACTCGATCAGCAGATAGTCGAAACGGCCTTCTGCGGCCAGGCGGCTGACTTCTTCCAGCAGGTCTTCGCGCAAGGTGCAGCAGATGCAGCCGTTGCTCATCTCCACCAGTTTCTCTTCGGTGCGGTTGAGGCTGACGTTGCGCTGCACTTCGGTGGCATCGATATTGATCACGCTCATGTCGTTTACGATCACCGCGACCCGCAGGTTGTGGCGGTTACGCAGCACATGGTTGAGCACCGTGCTCTTGCCGGCACCAAGAAAGCCGGAGAGCACGGTTACGGGAAGACGATCGGGCATGGCGCGGTTCCTCATCAGGGCGGCAGAGTGCATTCGAACGATGCATTGGTTTATTGTTACATTATAACAATGCACTTTCATCAACCACCTGTCCACGTCCAAAGCGAGAGGGCCTCATGACGTCACAGAAAAACCTGCTGTGGATAACCTTGCTCTGTATCGCCAGCAGCACCCAAGCCATGCCCCGCAGCGAACCGGCAACCTGCACCCGCAGCGCCAATCTGCTGGCCTGCGCTGATCGTCAGGGCGGTTACTACAGCGTGCAGACCCAAGGCGCGACAACCTACTTGCGCGGCTACGACGCTCCGAGCGAGCGCCGCTGGGCCCAGACCAACAGCCGCTATGGCCAATTGACCTTCTTTACCGGCATCGCCAGCGACGGCGAAGCCTGGGTCGGATACAGCCGACGAGTGGGCTGGACCACCCTCAACCGGGTTTCCAGTTCCAGCGGCCAGCGTTTCAACCTGCGTTGCAACCGACTCAGCGGCTGCCAGTGAGGCGAGTGAAAAAGTGCTGGTATTCGAATTGTTATAATGTAACTTATTGCAATCTCTTCACCGACGGCTCGCACTATGAACGCCCTGACCCTTCCTGATATTGCCGCACAAGCCAGCCAGCAATCCCTGCCGCTGGAATGGGTTGGCATGTGCGGCATCGCGCTTCCGTTGCGTCTGGATCAGCAAATCCTTCAAGGGACCGCAGACGCGGGCGTGAACCTGAGCGATGGCACATCACGCGGCATCCACATGTCTCGGCTGTATCTAGCGCTCGCAGTGTTCAAGGATGAACCGCTGTCGGTCCCGCTGATCCGTCGCGTGCTCAGGCAATTTCTCGACAGCCATGAAGGCCTGTCCACGCGCGCACAACTCACCCTGCGCTTCGACGTACTGCTCGAGCGCGCGGCGTTGGTCAGCTCGGAATCCGGTTTCAAGCGCTATCCAATAGTCATTGATGCGCGGCTGGAAGATGAAATGTTCCACGTGGAACTAAATGCAGAGGTGATCTATTCCTCAACATGCCCCTGCTCGGCGGCGCTGGCCAGACAGTTGATTCAACAGCAGTTCCTCACTGACTTCGGCAACCGCAACCTGACCCATGAACAAGTATTGAGCTGGCTCGGCAGCGCCCAGGGCATCGTCGCGACGCCCCACAGCCAGCGCAGCACAGCCAAGTTGCGGGTACGGCTCAAAGAGAGCTGCGATGAGCTGCCAATTCTCGAAGTGGTTGATCAGGCGGAAGCTGCCTTGGGCACTGCGGTACAAACCGCCGTAAAACGAGCTGACGAACAAGCCTTTGCCTTGGCCAATGGTCAGAACCTGATGTTCTGCGAAGACGCTGCCCGCCGCCTGAACCTGGCCCTGAAGCTGGTGCCCTCAGTGGCCGGCTTCCAGTTGCGCGTGGAACATGCAGAGAGCCTGCACGCCCACGACGCTGTCGCCCAAAGTCACTGGAACTGGTGAAACGAGTCTTAGCTGCGCGGCTTGACCGTTCCGCAGTCGGCCCCCAGCCACACCGCGCGAGTATCCATGCTGCCCTGCTGCTGCGCGCCGGTTGCGTTGAAGGTGCCATGGACCTTGGTCAGGAATTCACGATCGCTGAGAAACTGCGCCTGCCCGGTGCCCTGTGCCTTGGGGCAACTGAACTCGAACTTCCAGACATTGCCATTGCGCTCGGTGATTCGCTGGGTGCAACCCGACTGCGGGTCCTGCAAGGGAATGTTGTCGGTCTTCACCTGTTCTGGCGTCAGACATGAGCGCACACCCTTGCCCGCCACCGTGACGCCCTGCTTGGCCAGCACACCTTCCATCATTGCCCGTTGCTCCGGCGGGAGGTTCTTCAATTGTCCAAGCATGAAGTCCATGTCAGGCAGCGCCTTGCCATCGACCTGCATGTTGCTGGTGGTCAGCTCCCACAAACCCGGTTGCAGCATCTGCGCCTGAACCAGAGGACTCGACAGGCCAACCAGCAGCGCCAGCATCGACATGCGAATGTTCATCTAATGACTCCCCGAAAACTCCGGCCCCGTGCCGGACTACCGATTAGACGACAAATTGCCCATCGGGTTGCAAGACACATCAGGAACATGCTCTGTTAGGACCCTGATTGCGGACGGCAGGACGTACATGGATTACCACAGCCCCCAGTTCTTCGGTTACCTCATTGGTGCAATTCATCTGCTCGGCCTGATTGCCGCCGCGCACGCAGTGTTCACAGTGCGTACCGCCCAAGGAGCGATCGCCTGGGCGATGTCGCTGCTGTTCATCCCCTACCTGACACTGATTCCCTACTTGATCTTCGGCAGTCGTACCTTCGACGCCTACATCCAGGCGCGACGCCAGGCCAACCAGGAAATGCACATCGCCATGGCCGACCTGAACTGGCGCCCCTGGGTGGAGGAAGCGTTGGCCGCCAGCAACTCACCCGCCTATGCCGGTCTACGCGCCCTGCCACGACTCAGTCGCATGCCGTGCCTGGCGAACAACACGTTGAAACTGCTGATCGATGGCCAGGCTACCTTCAAGGCGATCTTCAATGCCATCGATCAGGCTCGCGATACGGTCTTGGTGCAGTTCTTCATCATTCATGACGATGACCTGGGCCGTCAGCTTCAGGCACTGCTGCTGAAGAAAGCTGCCGAAGGCGTGAAGATCTATGTGCTGTACGACAGCGTAGGCAGTCACGCCCTACCCACCCGTTACAGTCAGGTCCTGCGCGAAGGCGGCGTCGATATCCGGGCCTTTGCTACTCGTCGCGGCTGGTTCAACCGCTTCCAAGTGAACTTCCGCAATCACCGCAAGATCGTGGTGGTGGACGGTGTAACGGGCTTTGTCGGCGGACACAACGTCGGCGATGAATACCTCGGCGGCAACCCTCGGTTATCCCCATGGCGCGACACTCATGTTCAGGTGGGTGGTCCGGTGCTGGCCTGTTTACAGGAGTCCTTCGCCGAAGACTGGTTCTGGGCCGCGCGCAAATTGCCGCCATTGATCCTGCCGGATACCTACCCGGAAAACGGCATGCTCTGTCAGGTCCTGGCCAGCGGTCCGGCTGATCCACAAGAAACCTGCTCACTGTTTTTCCTCGATGCCATCCACGCGGCACAAGAGCGGGTGTGGATAACCAGTCCCTATTTCATTCCTGATGAAGCGGTGTTCGCCGCGTTGCGCCTGGCGGTCCTGCGTGGAGTGGACGTGCGCATTCTGATCCCATCCCGCCCCGACCACCGCATCGTCTACGCCGCCTCCAGCCTGTTCGCCTTCGAAGCGGTGCGCGCGGGCGTGCGGATGTTTCGGTATGAGCCGGGGTTTCTGCATCAGAAAGTGGTGCTTGTGGATAACGACGTCGCCGCGATTGGCAGCGCCAACCTGGACAACCGGTCCTTCCGCCTGAATTTCGAAATCATGCTGGTGACGATCGACGCGGAGTTCGCTACCACGGTGGAGCAGATGCTGGTGAACGACTTCGACCAGGCCCGGGAAATCACCCCGGAAGACAGCCGCGATACGCACCGCCTGCAACAACTGGGGATGCGTATCGCGCGGCTGATATCTCCGATCCTTTAGCGAGTGGCGCTCAGCGGTAGAGATCAGCGCGGGTCAGCGGCAGGTCGTGACTGCCGTCCGCTCTGGGTTTGACCGCTAGGATCTGATGCAGATTGATCCAGCCGCGGGTAAACGCGTAGGAACAGCCCGCCAGATAAAGCCGCCAGATGCGCAAGGCTTTTTCCGGGACCATGGCGGACGCTTCTTCGAGCCGGCCCTCAAGATTGTCGCTCCAGAATTTCAGCGTGCGTGCGTAGTGCAACCGCAGGCTTTCCACGTCCACTACTTCCAGCCCGGCCTCACTGATGGAACCGCTGATCATCGATACGTGCGGCAACTCCCCGTGGGGAAACACGTAGCGCTCGATGAAGGTTCCGGCCCCGCGGCCCACCGGACGACCGTCCAGGTGCTTCGCGGTGATCCCGTGGTTCATCACCAGCCCACCTTCACGCACCGCGCCGAAAAGGCGCTGGCAATACAGGTCCAGATTGGCATGGCCGACATGTTCGAACATGCCGACGCTGACCACCTTGTCGAAACGACCATCCTGGGGCAGGTCGCGATAGTCGAGGATCTGTAGCTCAACCTGCTTCTGCAACCCTTCGGCCTTGACTCGCTCGCGACCCAGCTTCAACTGCTCCTTGCTCAGGGTGATGCCAAACACCTTGGCCCCGAACTCCCGCGCAGCGAAACGCGCCAGCCCGCCCCAGCCACATCCGACGTCCAGCAGGTAATCGCCCTGCGTAAGTCGCAGCTTGCGGCACAGGTGCTCGAACTTGTTCTGTTGAGCCTGTTCCAGGGTGTCGTCGGCGGTCTTGAAATAGGCGCAGGAGTAAGCCATGTCCGGGTCCAGCCAGAGCTGGTAGAAGGCATTGGACAGGTCGTAGTGGTAGGAGATGGCGGAAGCATCAGTCGCCTTGTCGTGCTCGACGCGTACGGGCACGTCGTCTTCTTCATCCTTGAGCAACGCCTCACTGAGTTCATCGCAGACCCGGATGACCTCACTGATAGTTCCTTCCAGTTCCAGCTTGCCTTCGACGAACGCCGTGCCCAGTTCATCCAGGCCCGGATGGGTGAGCTGACTCATCAGCGTCGGATCCTTGACCAGAATGGTGACCTGCGGCTGAGGGCCTAGATCGAACTCATGGCCATCCCAGAGCCGTAGACGAAGCGGCAAATGCAAGCTTTGCAGCGCTGGCGGAAGTTGCACGAGCATGAAGTGAACCCTCCCATGTTTTCGTAGGACGTCATGGGAAAAGGGTAGTTCATATGTAAGATCTTTCAGGCTATTAGGACCATAGTCTGACGCTATCGAAACTGTTCAGCGGAATTATCTTTGTGTAAAAACAAGCCATAAATTGTATACAACTTATCGTTCGAACGACTAACCTTGGCGCCACTTTCGACACTTCATCCGGGAGCACAACAATGAAAAGCTACGACGTCCTCATCATCGGCGGCGGCCCCGGCGGTTACAACGCCGCCATTCGCGCCGGGCAACTGGGCCTGAGCGTCGCCTGTATCGAGGGCCGCTCGACGCTCGGCGGCACCTGCCTCAACGTCGGCTGCATGCCCTCCAAGGCACTGCTGCATGCATCGGAACTCTATGAAGCGGCCAGCGGCGCCGAGTTCGCTCACCTCGGTATCGAGGTCAAGCCGAGCCTGAACCTCGCGCAAATGATGAAGCAGAAGGAAGAGAGCGTGACCGGCCTGACCAAAGGCATCGAGTTTCTCTTTCGCAAGAACAAGGTGGACTGGATCAAGGGCTGGGGTCGCCTGGATGGCGCCGGCAAGGTAAAGGTCACCGATGATCAGGGGAACGTCAGCGACTACACCGCCAAGGACATCGTCATCGCCACCGGCTCCGAGCCCACTCCCCTGCCCGGCGTGACCATCGACAACCAGCGCATCATCGACTCCACCGGCGCCTTGTCGCTGCCGCAAGTGCCCAAGCACCTGGTGGTGATCGGTGCTGGCGTGATCGGCCTGGAACTGGGTTCGGTGTGGCGCCGGCTGGGCAGCGAAGTGACCGTGATCGAATACCTCGACCGGATCTGCCCCGGCATCGATGAAGAAACCGCCAAGACCCTGCAACGCTCCCTGGCCAAGCAAGGCATGGCCTTCAAGCTCGGTAGCAAAGTCACCCAGGCCACCCCGTCGGCCGACGGCGTCAGCCTGACCCTGGAGCCCGCTGCCGGCGGCGAAGCCCAGACGCTGCAAGCCGATTACGTGCTGGTGGCCATCGGTCGTCGTCCGTACACCGAGGGCCTGGGCCTAGACAGCGTCGGCCTGCAGACCGACAAACGCGGCATGCTGGAGAACCAGGGCCATCGCACCAGCGTGCCGGGCGTCTGGGTCATCGGCGACGTCACCTCCGGGCCGATGCTGGCGCACAAGGCCGAAGACGAAGCCATCGCCTGCATCGAGCGCATCCACGGCAAGCCGCACGAAGTGAACTACGGCCTGATCCCGGGCGTGATCTACACCAAGCCGGAGCTGGCCACTGTCGGTAAGACCGAAGAGCAGCTAAAGGCGGAAGGTCGTGCCTACAAGGTCGGAAAATTCCCGTTCATGGCCAACAGCCGGGCGAAGATCAACCACGAGACCGAAGGCTTCGCCAAAGTCATCGCCGACGCCGAGACCGATCAGGTCCTGGGCGTGCACCTGGTGGGTCCGTGCGTCAGCGAGATGATCGGCGAGTACTGCGTGGCCATGGAGTTCGCCGCCTCGGCGGAAGACATCGCACTGATTTGTCATCCGCATCCGACGCGTTCGGAAGCCCTGCGCCAAGCGGCAATGAACGTTGACGGCATGGCAATGCAGATCTGAACACGCTCATCGCTGGCAAGCAGGAGCACCCGACTTGCCAGCGATGAGACCTCAGGTCCTGAACCGCGACACCAAACGCCCGCCCGGGCTGCCTCGATGGCTGCGTTGAGCGCCAGCAGGTTGGTCTGTTCGGCGATAGAGCGAATGGTGCCGAGGAGGGTGTTGATGTCCTGGCTCTCGCGTTCGAGTTCCTGCATCGCCTCGGTGGACTGCTGCAGGTTTTCGCTCAGGCGGGCAACGCTGCTGGTCGCCTGCTCGATCTGCTGCTGGCCGGCGTTTACCTGACGCTGACCGGCATCGGCGGACGACGCGGCATTGCTGCACGACCTCGCCACTTCGTTGGCCGTGGCCACCATCTCGTTGAACGCGGTCGACACCAGTTCGACCGCCTGACGCTGGCGCCCAGTGGCATCGCCCATGTTCGAAGCGACGCGGCTGTTGGTTTCCGAGGCGCTTTGCAGATCGGCGGACGCATTGCCGATGCGCTGCACCAGCACGCGGATACGCTCGACAAACTGGTTGAACCAGCCAGCCAGCGCGGCGGTTTCGTCGTTGCCCTTCACCTGCAGCGAGCGCGTCAGATCGCCCTCACCCTGAGCGATGTCCTCAAGGCTGCCGGCCACGCCCTTGATCGGGTTGACGATCAGGTTGGCGAACGCAGCGCCCGTGTCCTCGATCAGCAACAGGTAGCCGCTTTCGCCGAGCTTGGATTTGCCAATGAACCCGGCCAGTTGCGCCAGCGACACGTCGGTTCCCATCACCCCGATCACTTCACCGGACGGGCCGTGAATCGTGCGTACAGTGCAAATCAACGCTTCATTACCCCACAGCTACGCGCCGGCGCGGGAAACCTTGCCAGGGTTGGCGAGCGCCTTTTGATACCACGGGCGTTGACAATGGCTGAGGCGGGGAATTTACAGCGAGGAAAAAAGCGAAGGGAGCGTACGAAAGACGCTCCCTTGCCTGATATTACACGTGCTTTCGCTTACTCAACCGTAACCGACTTGGCCAGGTTGCGCGGCTGGTCGACGTCGGTGCCCTTGAGCACGGCGACGTAGTACGACAGCAACTGCAGCGGGATGGTGTAGAGGATCGGCGCCAGCGCATCGGCGATGTGCGGCATGGCGATGACGTGGGTGCCTTCGCCATTGCTCATGCCGGCCTGCTCGTCAGCGAACACGACCAACTGACCACCACGAGCGCGCACTTCCTGCAGGTTGGACTTGAGCTTCTCCAACAGTTCGTTGTTAGGCGCCACGGTAACGACTGGCATGTCGTTATCCACAAGGGCCAACGGACCGTGCTTGAGCTCACCGGCCGGATAGGCTTCGGCGTGGATGTAGGAAATCTCCTTGAGCTTGAGCGCTCCTTCCATCGCCACCGGGAATTGCGCGCCACGACCGAGGAACAGGGTGTGGTGCTTGTCGGCGAACAGCTCGGAGATTTTCTCTACAGTGGCGTCCATCGCCAGCGCCTCGCCAAGGCGAACCGGCAGGCGACGCAGTTGCTCGACCAGCTCAGCCTCTACACCCGCCGCCAAGGTGCCACGCACCTGGCCCAGGGACAGGGTCAGCAGCATCAGCGAAACCAGTTGGGTGGTGAAGGCCTTGGTGGAGGCCACGCCGATTTCCGGGCCGGCCAGGGTCAGCAGGGTCAGGTCCGATTCGCGCACCAGGGAGCTGATGCCGACGTTGCAGATGGCCAGGCTGCCGAGGAAGCCCAGCTCCTTGGCGTTGCGCAGGGCAGCCAGGGTGTCGGCAGTTTCGCCAGACTGGGAAATCGATACGAACAGGGTGTCAGGCTGCACCACCACCTTGCGGTAGCGGAACTCGCTGGCCACTTCGACCTGACACGGGATGCCGGCCAGCTCTTCCAGCCAGTATCGGGCGACCATACCGGCGTGGTAGCTGGTGCCGCAGGCGACGATTTGTACGTTGCGCACTTTGGCGAACAGCTCGGCAGCTTTCGGACCAAACGCCTGAACCAGCACGTGGTCGCTACCCAGACGGCCTTCCAGGGTGCGCTGGACGACGGCAGGCTGCTCATGGATTTCCTTGAGCATGAAGTGGCGGTATTCGCCCTTGTCCGCGGCTTCCGCACCTTCGTGGTATTGCACGGTTTCACGTTGCACTGGCGCGCCGCTGGCGTCCCAGATGCTCACCTGCTCACGACGGATCTCGGCGATATCGCCTTCTTCCAGGTACATGAAACGATCGGTTACCTGACGCAGCGCCAGTTGGTCAGACGCCAGGAAGTTTTCGCCAAGGCCCAGGCCAATCACCAGCGGGCTGCCACTGCGGGCGGCCAGCAGACGGTCAGGCTGTTTGGCGCTGATCACCGCCAGGCCATAAGCACCGTGCAACTGCTTGACCGTGGCCTTGAGCGCATCGGTCAGGTCCGGGATGGTTTTCAGGGTGTGGTGCAGCAGGTGCACGATCACTTCGGTATCGGTTTCGGAACTGAACACGTAACCGAGTGCTTTGAGCTGCTCGCGCAGGGCTTCGTGGTTCTCGATGATGCCGTTGTGCACCACCGCCAGCTCATGCCCGGAGAAATGCGGGTGGGCATTGTGTTCGGTCGGTGCGCCATGGGTGGCCCAACGGGTGTGGGCAATGCCCAGCTGGCCAACCAGCGGCTCGGCGGCGACGGCAGCCTGCAGTTCGCTGACCTTGCCGATACGGCGGCGACGTTCGAGGGTTCCTTGCTGGGTGAAGACGGCAAGACCTGCGCTGTCATAGCCGCGGTACTCGAGACGTTTCAGGCCTTCAATCAGAATGGCGGTGATATTGCGTTCGGCGACGGCGCCAACAATTCCACACATAAATTAATGCTCCTGGCTGATAGCGGCACAAATCACGTTTATGCCACGGGCTTCAATATGTTCGCGAGCCTCATCGGGCAGGCGTTCATCTGTAATAAGGGTGTTCACGCTGCTCCACGGCAGCTCAAGGTTGGGAATCTTGCGCCCGACCTTGTCCGACTCGACCATCACAATCACTTCCCGGGCGACCTCGGCCATGACCCGGCTCAGCCCCAGCAACTCATTGAACGTGGTGGTGCCACGGACAAGATCGATGCCATCGGCGCCGATAAACAACTGGTCGAAGTCGTAGGAACGTAGTACCTGCTCGGCAACCTGGCCCTGGAACGACTCGGAGTGCGGATCCCAGGTGCCGCCGGTCATCAACAGCACCGGCTCATGCTCAAGCTCGCTCAGTGCGCGGGCCACATTCAGGGAATTGGTCATCACCACCAGACCGGGCTGGAGACCCAGTTCAGGAATCATCGCCGCGGTGGTGCTGCCACTGTCGATGATGATCCGCGCATGCTCACGAATTCGCGCCACCGCAGCACGGGCGATGGCCTGCTTATACAGGGAGACGGGTTGGGTCTGATCGGCAATCAGCTCTTGCGGCATGGTCACCGCGCCGCCATAGCGACGCAGCAGCAGACCGTTGGTTTCGAGCGCCGCCAGATCCTTGCGAATGGTGACTTCGGAAGTTTCGAAACGCTTGGCCAGCTCATCCACACTCACCTCGCCCTTTTCATTGAGCAAAGCGAGGATGTTGTGTCGGCGTTGGGGCGTATTTCGTTTCGACATTGGCTGGTAAGTTTCGTTTCGAAAGATAGCGGTGCCAATCAAAACCTAATGCACTGTTTTGGTCAAGGCAGATGTTGAAAAAAGTGATGTGGATAACATTATTGGCAGGGCCGATTATCCACAGGGTGCGCCTGAAATGAAAAAGGCCGACTTATGCACAATGCACGTCGGCCTTCTATTCAGCTGTGAATAACTCAGCTCTTCTTGAGCTTCTCCGGCCGCTTCCAGCCATCGATATTTTTCTGACGAGCCCGGCCCACCGCCAGCTGCGAAGGCTCTACGTTCTGGGTGATGGTCGAACCGGCAGCGGTAGTCGCGCCGTCCTTGATATCCACAGGGGCAACCAGCGAGTTGTTCGAACCGATGAACACATCCTCGCCCAGCACGGTCTTGAACTTGTTGGCACCATCATAGTTGCAGGTGATGGTGCCGGCGCCGATGTTGGTACGGGCACCGATTTCCGCGTCACCCAGGTAAGTCAGGTGACCAGCCTTGGCGCCCTCGCCCATATGAGCGTTCTTCAGTTCGACAAAGTTACCCACATGGGCACGGGCTTCCAGCACGGTGCCGGGACGCAGACGTGCGAACGGGCCGGCATCGCTGCCCTCACCCAGCACGGCGCCTTCTATATGGCTGTTCGCCTTGATGACGACGCCCTTGCGCAGGGTGCTGTTCTTGATCACGCAATTCGGTCCGATCTGGACGTCATCTTCGATTACCACGCGGCCTTCCAGAACCACGTTGATATCGATGAGTACATCGCGGCCGACACTGACTTCACCGCGCACATCGAAACGCGCCGGGTCACGCAGGGTCACGCCAAGGGCCATCAGGCGGCGAGCTTCGCGGAACTGGTAATGACGCTCCAGCTCGGCCAGTTGCCGACGATCATTGGCGCCCTGCACTTCCATCGGGTCCAGCGGCTGCTCGGTAGCGACCACCAGGCCATCGGCTACGGCCATGGCGATCACATCGGTCAGGTAGTACTCGCCCTGGGCATTGTCGTTGGACAGGCGGCCCAGCCACTCGGTCAGGCGAGCGCCCGGGACGGCGAGAATACCGGTGTTGCCTTCGCGAATGGCTTTCTGCGCCTCGCTGGCATCCTTGTGCTCGACAATCGCCGCGACCTTCCCTTCGGCGTCGCGCACGATGCGACCATAGCCGGTCGGGTCCTGCAGGGTGACGGTCAGCAAGCCGAGTTGCTGCTCGTTGACCTTCGCCAGCAGGCGATTGAGGGTTTCCACTTCGATCAGCGGCACGTCACCGTACAGAATCAACACGGTGTCGGCACTCAACGCCGGCAGTGCCTGAGCGACCGCATGGCCAGTGCCCAGTTGTTTATCCTGGAGAACGAAATTCAGATCCTCCGCGGCGAGGCGCTCACGGACCAGCTCTGCACCATGACCGATGACGACGTGGATGCCCTGCGGCTGCAACTGGCGCGCGCTGTGGATAACGTGGCCAAGCATGGAGTTGCCGGCGACCGGGTGCAGCACCTTCGGCAATGCGGAACGCATGCGAGTCCCTTGGCCTGCGGCGAGAATAACGATATCGAGAGACATTGACTGGCTACCAATCCTGGGTGATCAGCGATGTGACCGGGGGGAAGAATTCGGAAAAAGAAAAAGGGTAGCCGAGGCTACCCTTTAACTCAATTGCGTCAGAAGTGATCGGCAAGCGCCGTATTACTTCTTGCGCATTTGCTGGACGGTACGCAGCTGGGCTGCGGCCTCGGCCAGACGTGCAGCAGCGGCGCTGTAATCGAAATCCGCGCCTTTGCTGTTCAGGGCATTTTCGGCAGCCTTGAGGGCTTCCTGCGCCTGAGCTTCATCCAGGTCTGCAGCGCGTTGCACGGTGTCGGCGAGAACCTTGACCATGTTCGGCTGGACCTCAAGGAAGCCACCAGAGATGTAGAACACTTCCTGGGAGCCGCCCTGCTTGGTCAGCGTGATCGGACCCGGCTTGAGATTGGTGATCAGCGGCGCGTGGCCTGGAGCGATACCAAGATCACCCAGGTTACCGTGCGCAACCACCATCTCGACCAGACCGGAGAAGATTTCTCCTTCCGCGCTGACGATATCGCAATGGACTGTCATAGCCATTTGCTTGCCTCGACCTGATTAGCGCCCCTTTCGGGGCGCCGGGATTACAGTTTCTTGGCTTTCTCGACCGCTTCTTCGATGCTGCCGACCATGTAGAACGCTTGTTCTGGCAGGTGGTCGTAGTCACCTTTGAGGATGCCGCTGAAGCCAGCAATGGTGTCTTTCAGGGAAACGTATTTACCTGGGGAACCAGTGAAGACTTCTGCCACGAAGAACGGCTGGGACAGGAAGCGCTGGATCTTACGAGCACGGGATACCAGCTGCTTGTCGGTTTCGGACAGTTCGTCCATACCCAGGATCGCGATGATGTCTTTCAGCTCTTTGTAGCGCTGCAGCACGTACTGGACGCCGCGGGCGGTGTCGTAGTGCTCGTTGCCGATGACGTTCGGGTCCAGTTGGCGCGAAGTCGAGTCCAGTGGATCGACCGCTGGGTAGATACCCAGGGAAGCGATGT
Organism: Pseudomonas sp. 5P_5.1_Bac1; assembly: GCF_025466015.1. Classification (NCBI taxonomy): domain Bacteria; kingdom Pseudomonadati; phylum Pseudomonadota; class Gammaproteobacteria; order Pseudomonadales; family Pseudomonadaceae; genus Pseudomonas; species Pseudomonas sp. 5P_5.1_Bac1. Next base: position 196,557 of record NZ_JANLNX010000110.1, read on the forward strand.
CACGGGACAGTACGACGGTGGCGTCCAAGTGGGCGAAGGTGGTCGCTGGCGACGGGTCGGTCAAGTCGTCCGCAGGTACGTATACCGCTTGGATCGAGGTGATCGAACCTTCCTTGGTCGAAGTGATACGTTCTTGCAGAACGCCCATCTCTTCAGCCAGGGTCGGCTGGTAACCTACTGCGGAAGGCATACGGCCCAGCAGTGCGGATACTTCAGTACCGGCCAGGGTGTAACGATAGATGTTGTCGACGAACAGCAGAACGTCGTTACCTTCGTCACGGAACTTCTCAGCCATGGTCAGGCCGGTCAGCGCTACGCGCAGACGGTTTCCTGGTGGCTCGTTCATCTGACCGTAGACCAAGGCTACTTTGTCGAGAACGTTGGAGTCCTTCATCTCGTGGTAGAAGTCGTTACCCTCACGAGTACGCTCACCCACACCGGCGAACACGGAATATCCGCTGTGCTCGATGGCGATGTTACGGATCAGTTCCATCATGTTTACGGTTTTGCCTACACCGGCACCACCGAACAGACCAACCTTACCACCCTTGGCGAACGGGCAAACCAGGTCGATAACCTTGATGCCAGTTTCCAGCAGGTCGTTGCCGCCTGCCTGGTCAGCGAAGGAAGGCGCAGGACGGTGAATGCCCCAACGCTCTTCTTCGCCGATCGGACCAGCTTCGTCGATCGGGTTGCCCAGGACGTCCATGATCCGGCCCAGGGTCGCTTTACCGACCGGTACGGAGATGGCTGCCTTGGTGTCGATAACGTCCAGACCGCGCTTCAAGCCTTCGGTCGAACCCATCGCAATGGTACGAACCACGCCGTCGCCCAGCTGCTGCTGAACTTCCAGGGTGGTTTCTGCGCCTTGTACTTTCAGTGCGTTATACACACTCGGAACGCTGTCACGTGGGAATTCCACGTCGATGACGGCGCCGATGATTTGAACGATACGTCCGCTACTCATAGCTGGATCCTCTGAATATTTGAACCGTTAAACCGCGGCAGCGCCGCCGACGATTTCCGAGATCTCTTGGGTGATCGCAGCCTGACGCGCCTTGTTGTAGATCAGCTGCAATTCGCTGATCAGGTCACCGGCGTTGTCGGTGGCGTTCTTCATCGCGATCATCCGGGCAGCTTGTTCAGCCGCGTTGTTCTCGACCACCGCCTGGTAGACCTGCGACTCCACGTAACGCACCATCAAGCCGTCCAGCAGCTCTTTGGCGTCAGGTTCGTAGAGGTAGTCCCAGTGGTGCTTGAGTTCTTGATCCGGGGTTGCCACCAACGGAATCAACTGCTCGACCGTTGGCTGTTGCGTCATGGTATTGATGAACTTGTTCGATACCACGGACAGACGATCGATACGGCCGTCCAGGTAAGCGTCCAGCATGACTTTGACGCTACCGATCAGATCGTTGATCGACGGCTCTTCGCCCAGGTGGCTGATCGCAGCAACAACGTTACCGCCGAAGCTACGGAAGAATGCTGCACCCTTGCTGCCGACCACGCACAGATCGATCTCGACGCCTTGTTCGCGGTTTACCGCCATGTCCTTGACCAGGGCCTTGAACAGGTTGGTGTTCAAGCCGCCGCACAGACCACGGTCACTGCTCACTACGACATAACCGGCGCGCTTTACAGGGCGATCGATCATGAACGGGTGGCGGTATTCCGGGTTGGCGTTGGCCAGATGACCAATCACCTGGCGGATGCGCTCCGCGTAAGGACGGCTAGCAGCCATGCGCATTTGAGCCTTGCGCATTTTGCTGACCGCCACTTTTTCCATGGCGCTGGTAATTTTTTGCGTGCTTTTGATGCTCGCAATCTTACTGCGAATCTCTTTTGCGCCTGCCATGTAACACCTATCAGGTTAGCAAGCGGGGGCTGCAAAGCCCCCGCTGCGGCTTACCAGGTTTGGGTGGCCTTGAACTTCTCGATACCGGCTTTGATGCCAGCGTCGATTTCGTCGTTGAAGTCACCCTTCACGTTGATCTTCGCCATCAGTTCGGCGTGATCACGGTTGAAGTAAGCGATCAGGGCTTGTTCGAAGCTACCGATCTTGGCGATTTCAACGTCGGTCAGGAACCCACGCTCAGCGGCATACAGCGACAGCGCCATGTCAGCAATGGACATAGGAGCGTATTGCTTCTGCTTCATCAGCTCGGTAACACGTTGACCGTGCTCGAGTTGCTTACGGGTAGCTTCGTCCAGGTCAGAGGCGAACTGGGCGAATGCCGCCAGTTCACGGTACTGAGCCAGAGCGGTACGGATGCCACCGGACAGCTTCTTGATGATCTTGGTCTGAGCGGCACCACCCACACGGGATACCGAAACACCGGCGTTAACTGCAGGGCGGATGCCCGAGTTGAACATGGCCGATTCCAGGAAGATCTGACCGTCGGTGATGGAAATCACGTTGGTCGGAACGAACGCGGAAACGTCGCCAGCCTGGGTTTCGATGATCGGCAGTGCGGTCAGGGAACCGGTCTTGCCAGTTACAGCGCCGTTGGTGAACTTCTCGACGTACTCTTCGGAAACGCGCGAAGCACGCTCCAGCAGACGGGAGTGGAGATAGAACACGTCACCTGGGTACGCTTCACGTCCTGGTGGACGGCGCAGCAGCAGGGAGATCTGACGGTAGGCAACGGCTTGCTTGGACAGGTCGTCGTAAACGATCAGTGCGTCTTCACCGCGGTCGCGGAAGAACTCGCCCATGGTGCAACCGGCGTATGGCGCCAGGAATTGCAGTGCGGCGGATTCCGAAGCACTGGCAACCACCACGATGGTGTTGGCCAGGGCGCCGTTTTCTTCCAGCTTGCGAACGATGTTGGCAACGGTGGAACGCTTTTGGCCAACGGCAACATAAACGCAGAAAATACCGGAGTCTTTCTGGTTGATGATGGCGTCGATCGCCATGGCGGTCTTACCGATCTGACGGTCACCGATGATCAGCTCGCGCTGGCCACGGCCGACAGGAATCATGGCGTCGACGGATTTGTAGCCAGTCTGTACAGGCTGGTCTACCGACTTACGCCAGATAACGCCCGGAGCAACTTTCTCGACCGCGTCGGTCTCGGTGTTGCCCAGCGGGCCTTTGCCGTCAATTGGGTTGCCCAGTGCGTCAACGACGCGACCCAGCAGTTCCTTACCAACAGGAACTTCCAGGATGCGGCCGGTGCACTTGGCGCTCATGCCTTCAGCGAGGGTGTCGTAAGCGCCCAGTACTACCGCACCAACGGAGTCTTGCTCCAGGTTGAGGGCCATACCGTAGACGCCGCCTGGAAACTCGATCATTTCGCCGTACATAACGTCGGCCAGACCGTGAATCCGCACGATGCCGTCAGAAACGCTGACGACAGTACCTTCGTTGCGGGCTTGGGAGGCTACATCGAGATTCTCGATGCGGCCCTTGATGATTTCACTAATTTCGGAAGGATTGAGTTGCTGCATTGCTCTGCTGCCCCTTCAAACTCAAGATTTCAATGCTTCGGCCAGTTTCGCGATTTTGCCGCGAACCGAGCCATCGATTACCAGGTCACCTGCGCGGATCACGACACCACCGATAAGGGAGGCATCCTCCGTCGCATGCAGGCGCACTTCCCGGCTGAGCCGTGCACTGAGAACCTTGGCGAGTTTGTCTTGCTGTTCTTGGTTCAACGCAAAAGCACTGGTGACTTCCACGTCCACGGATTTCTCTTGTTCGGCCTTGTACAGCTCGAACAACGACGAAATCTCCGGCAACAGCAGGAGACGATCGTTTTCCGCGGCAACATGAATGAAATTCTGTGCCTGTGCATCAAACTTGTCACCGCAGACATTAATGAATGCGGCGGCCTTTTCTGCGCTCGTCAGTCGCGGGGCCTTGAGCAGGCGCTGCATTGTGCCGTCTTCCGACACTGCAGCAGCCAGGCCGAGCATGGCTGACCAATTGGCCAGTTGCTGATGGGCCTGGGCGTGCTCAAAGGCAGCCTTAGCGTAAGGTCGGGCCAACGTGGTCAGTTCTGCCATGATCGCCCTCGCTTAAATTTCAGCGGCCAGTTTGTTAACCAGCTCCGCATGCGCGTTTTGATCGATTGTGGCGCCAAGGATCTTTTCAGCACCGTTAACGGCCAGGCTACCCACTTGGGCGCGCAGCGCGTCTTTGACGCTGTTAATTTCCTGTTCGATCTCGGCCTGAGCCTGAGCCTTCACACGGTCAGCTTCGACGCGGGCCTGATCACGGGCTTCCTCGACGATCTGAGCACCGCGCTTCTTGGCTTGCTCAATGATTTCGGCTGCCTGAGCTTTAGCTTCGCGCAGTTGCTGACCCGCTTTATCTTGGGCCAGCTCCAGGTCGCGAGCTGCTCGGTTGGCAGCGTCCAGTCCGTCCGCGATCTTCTTTTGACGTTCTTGCAGAGCTGCAATGACCGGAGGCCATACAAACTTCATGCAGAACACCACGAAAATCAAGAACGCAAGGGACTGACCAATCAGGGTTGCATTAATATTCACGCCAACACCTCGCTCGTTCTTCGTCTATCACACCAATCCACTCGAATGATCGAGTGATTAGCCTGCGATTTGACCAACGAAGGGGTTCGCGAAGGTGAAGAACAGTGCGATACCAACACCGATCATGGTTACGGCGTCGAGCAGACCGGCAACGATGAACATTTTAACTTGGAGCATTGGAACCATCTCTGGCTGGCGAGCAGCGCCTTCCAGGAACTTGCCGCCCAGCAGGCCGAAACCAATGGCGGTACCCAGAGCACCCAGGCCGATCAGCAGAGCAACAGCGATAGCGGTAAGACCAACTACAGTTTCCATCTTTCCTCCCGACTTTTACGTCGTATTGGTTAGGTTTTTTAGTTTGAAGCGGTAAAACAAAATCGTTTGGTACAACGGTGCCCTTGCGGACTTTTTCGACCCTCCCTCGTACCGACGGGAGGATCATCAGACACGCCAGGCGGTCTTAATGGTTATCTTCGTGCGCCATCGAAAGGTAGACGATGGTGAGCATCATGAAGATGAATGCTTGCAGCGTGATGATCAGGATGTGGAACACAGCCCACGCCCATTGCAGCACGATACCCAGACCGCTCAGCCACAGCAGGCCGGAGCCGAACATCACGGCAATCAGGATGAACACCAGCTCGCCGGCGTACATGTTGCCGAACAGACGCAGAGCCAGCGAGATCGGCTTGGCGATCAGGGTCACGAACTCGAGCAGGAAGTTGACCGGAATCAGCAGGATCTGCACGAAGATGTTCTTGCTACCGAACGGGTGCAGGGTCAGTTCACCGAGGAAGCCGCCCAGGCCCTTGACCTTGATGCTGTAGAAAATGATCAGCGCGAACACACAGATTGCCATGGCCAGCGTGGCGTTCGGGTCGGTGGTGGATACGGCACGGAACGGAATGTGCGGATCACCCGAGATCATGATCGCCAGCTGAGGAATCCAGTCGACCGGAATCAGGTCGACGGCGTTCATCATGAAGACCCAGACGAAGATGGTCAGTGCCAGCGGTGCGATGACCGGGCTGCGGCCGTGGAAGGAGTCCTTCACGCTGCCGTTGACGAACTCGACCAGCACTTCAACGAAGTTCTGCAGGCCGCCGGGCAGGCCGGAGGTTGCTTTTTTCGCCGCGGCGCGGAAAAGAAGAATGAAGATCAGGCCCAGACCGAACGACCAACCCAGGGTGTCCGCATGGAACGCCCAGAAGCCCATTGCCTTGGCTTCTGCTGCGGAATGGGCAAAGCCCCAACCGCCATCTGGTAGTTGACCGAAGGTCAGGTTCTGCAAGTGGTGCTGGATATAGCCCGAAGCGGTTTCTGCTGCCATGTTTGCCTCAAACGCCCTAAGGTCTCGAAAGTCTTGTTTTCATCAGCAGGGGCGCGAACCAGCTGACCAGTTGGGTCAGCAAGAAGACGCCGAATACTGCTAATGGCGCCAATGGCTTCACTCCTGCGAACGTCAGTGCGAACAGCACCGCCGTCAAAATCAATTTGCCTGCCTCGCCTGCGTAAAACGACTTGACGATGGCTTGCGCTGCCCGGGCCCCGATAAACCGGAAAGCCTTATAGGCGAAATACACATTCGGTAGCCAGGCGATCAGACCTCCACAGAGGCCTGAATATCCGCTGACTGTCCCGCGCCACTGCCACAAAGCCAAAGCTGCCAACAGAAACACGACACATTGGGCCAGCAGTACCGGGAAAACCGCCCAGCGATGGAAAGGCAAGCGGTTTGGCGTGCGGGTTTCCATCAAAACTGCTCCCCTGAAGTCGGCCAACCAGTCAACTATGACTTGGCATAATTTGTGCCGACAAAATGCGCGCAGAGTATAGGGGCGGTTTAACCCCTATTCAACTGCCGGGTAGTGATTTCCGACTACGCGCTACAAAGGGAATTGTTTCAGCGGATGTGAGCAAGGACGCCCTGCAACTCATCCAGGGAGTTGTACTTAATAACTAATTGGCCCTTGCCTTTATTGCCATGACGTATCTGTACAGAAGACCCTAAACGCTCGGCCAGCCGTTGTTCCAGACGGGTTATATCCGGATCGGCCTTGGCTGGTTCCACAGGCTCAGGTTTGCCACTGAGCCACTGGCGAACCAGCGCTTCGGTCTGACGTACCGTCAGCCCGCGTGCGACAACGTGTCGCGCCCCTTCAACCTGCTGTTCTTCCGGTAATCCGAGCAGTGCACGTGCGTGCCCCATTTCCAGATCGCCATGGGACAACATGGTCTTGATGACTTCCGGCAAGGAGATCAGACGCAGCAGGTTGGCCACGGTGACCCGCGACTTGCCCACGGCATCGGCAACCTGTTGCTGAGTCAGCTGGAATTCGGTCTGCAGACGTTGCAGCGCATTCGCTTCCTCAACCGGGTTGAGATCTTCACGCTGGATGTTCTCGATCAGCGCCATCGCAATGGCAGCTTCATCCGGCACATCGCGCACCATCGCCGGGATAGTGTCGAGCCCGGCCTGCTGGCTGGCACGCCAGCGCCGCTCACCGGCGATGATTTCGTAGCGATCACCCTCGATAGGGCGGACCACGATCGGCTGCATGACGCCCTGGCCTCTGATCGACTGGGCCAGTTCTTCAAGCGCCTGCGGGTCCATGTCCCGGCGCGGCTGGTACTTGCCCCGCTGGATAAGGTCCAGCGGTAGGTGTTGCAGTTCTCTCTTGTCGACCTTTACAGCTTGCTCTTCAAGCGCGCTGACGGTCGGACCACTCAACAGTGCATCCAACCCACGTCCGAGACCTCGTTTCTTAACGGCCATGCGGATTCCTTAAGTTGTCTGTGCAGTGCGAGTTTGACGACGCTGGCGACGAACGAGTTCGCCCGCCAGGGCCAGGTAAGCCAGGGCGCCTCGGGATTGCTTGTCGTAGGCCAACGCCGGCATGCCAAAGCTCGGAGCCTCCGCCAGGCGAATGTTGCGAGGAATGACCGTGTCGTAGAGCTGCTCGCCGAAATGCTCCTTGAGCTGCACCGAAACATCGTTGTTCAGGCTCAGGCGCGGGTCGTACATCGTCCGCAGCAGGCCTTCGATCTTGAGCTCGGGATTGAGGCGGGCAGCGATGCGCTTGATGTTATCCACAAGGTCGCTGAGACCTTCCAGTGCATAGTATTCACACTGCATCGGAATGATCACGCCATCGGCGGCGACCAAGGCATTCAGGGTCAGCATCGACAGCGATGGCGGACAGTCGATGAGGATGTAGTCGTAGCTTTCCCGGATAGGCGCCAGCGCATTGCGCAAACGGCTTTCCTTCATCTGCATTTCCAGCAGCACCACCTCGGCGGCGGTCAGGTCACGGTTGGCCGGCAGCAGTTGATAACCACCGTGCTCGGAGATGTGCATGGCCTGGGCCAGGTCGCACTCGCCGATCAGCAGATCGTAGACCGAATGTTCCAGGACATGTTTATCCACACCGCTACCCATGGTGGCGTTGCCTTGTGGATCGAGGTCAATCAGCAGCACGCGACGCTTGGTTGCTACCAGCGAGGCCGCGAGATTGATACAGGTGGTGGTTTTACCCACGCCCCCTTTTTGGTTCGCAATCGCGAATACCTTAGCCATTCTTGCTTGTGTTCCCAGTCATGCCGTGCGGCGCAGTATCAGCAGATGGCGTTGGCCTTGGCAACCTGGAACGGTCAAGGCCTGCTCGCTCTCCACTTCGAAATCTGCCGGCAATGCTACCAGCTCATCGGCTGGATGCAGTCCTTTCATTGCCAGCCACTGTGTCTGGGAATCCCCCAGGTGCCGCGTCCAGTTAGTGAAATTTTCCATGCTGCTGAAAGCACGCGAGATGATCCCGGTGAATGGCTGCTCAGGTTGGAACTCTTCGGCCCGCTTGTGGATAACTGTCAGGTTGTCCAGCTTCAGCTCCAGTTTCACCTGGGTGAGGAAGCGGGTTTTCTTGCCATTGCTGTCCAGCACCGTGACCTGCTTCTCCGGATGCAGGATAGCCAACGGAATCCCCGGCATTCCCCCACCACTGCCAACGTCCAGCCAGCGGTCGCTGTGGATAAACGACATCACGCTGAGGCTGTCGAGCAGATGGCGAGACACCATCTCATCCGGATCGCGTACTGCGGTGAGGTTGTAAGCCTTGTTCCATTTGATCAACAAAGCCAGATAGGCCAGCAGTTGCTCCTGCTGCGCCTCGCTCAGCTCGAGCCCGAGTTGGCGGGCCCCTGTGGACAACTCATCGGCGTGTTTTGCGGTGACCATAGAACTCAAGCGCTTTGCTCCAGACCGCGGCCAGCGCCGCGTTTCTTCAGATGGATCAACAACAGGGAAATCGCCGCGGGGGTCACGCCCGGGATACGCGAAGCCTGGCCCAGGGTTTCCGGCCGCGACTGGCCGAGCTTGCCCTGGATCTCCTTGGATAGCCCGGAAATACCACTGTAGTCGATATCTTCCGGCAGGCGGGTGTCTTCGCTGGCACGCAGGCGAGCGATTTCTTCCTGTTGCCGGTCGATGTAACCGGCGTATTTGGTTTTGATCTCGATTTGCTCAGCAACCTGGTCATCCACATCGCTGCCACCGGTCACTTCCACGAGGCCGGCATAGTCGATTTCCGGGCGGCTCAACAGGTTGAGCAGGTTGTACTCGTGGCTCAGCGGGGTGCCGAATCGTTCGGCAACGGCGGTGCCCTGCTCGGTACCCGGGCGTATCCAGGTGGATTTCAGACGCTGTTCTTCACGCTCGATGCCTTCGCGCTTGGCAGTGAACGCCGCCCAGCGTGCGTCATCCACGAGCCCAAGTTCGCGGCCTTTTTCGGTAAGGCGCAGATCCGCGTTGTCTTCGCGCAGGATCAGGCGGTACTCGGCGCGAGAGGTGAACATGCGGTACGGCTCCTGGGTACCCAGGGTAATCAGGTCGTCGACCAATACGCCGATGTAGGCTTCGTCGCGGCGCGGGCACCAGCTTTCCAGGCCTTTCGCACGCAACGCCGCGTTGGCGCCGGCCAGCAATCCTTGGGCTCCGGCCTCTTCGTAGCCCGTGGTGCCATTGATCTGCCCGGCAAAGAACAGCCCGCCGATCACTTTGGTTTCCAGGCTGTATTTCAGGTCGCGCGGATCGAAGTAGTCGTACTCGATGGCGTAGCCCGGGCGAACGATGTGCGCGTTCTCCATACCGCGGATCGAACGCACGATCTGCAACTGCACATCGAACGGCAGGGATGTGGATATCCCGTTCGGATACAGCTCGTGGGTGTTGAGGCCTTCGGGTTCGATGAAGACCTGATGGCTCTGCTTGTCAGCGAACCGATGGATCTTGTCTTCGATCGATGGGCAGTAGCGCGGACCAATGCCCTCGATGACGCCGGAATACATCGGCGAGCGGTCGAGGTTGGACGCGATGATTTCGTGGGTCCGCTCATTGGTGTGGGTAATCCAGCAACTGACCTGCCGCGGGTGCATTTCCTTCGAGCCCATGAACGACATCACCGGGATCGGGGTATCACCTGCCTGTTCGGTCATCACCGAGAAATCCACAGAACGTCCATCGATGCGCGGTGGAGTACCGGTTTTCAGGCGACCCACGCGTAACGGTAATTCACGTAAGCGATGGGCCAGGGCGATCGCTGGCGGATCACCGGCCCGACCACCGGAATAGTTCTGCAGACCGATGTGGATAAGTCCCGCGAGGAAGGTGCCGGTGGTCAATACCACGGAGTCGGCGAAGAACCGCAGACCCATCTGGGTCACAACGCCGCGCACCTGATCCTGCTCGACGATGAGGTCATCGCAGGACTGCTGGAATATCCACAGGTTGGGCTGGTTCTCGAGAATCTCCCGGACCACCGCCTTGTAGATCGCGCGGTCGGCTTGCGCACGGGTTGCCCGTACGGCCGGGCCCTTGCGGTTGTTCAGAACGCGGAACTGGATGCCGCTCTTGTCTGTGGCCAGTGCCATGGCACCACCGAGCGCATCGATTTCCTTGACCAGGTGGCTCTTGCCAATACCACCGATAGCCGGGTTGCAGCTCATGTGCCCGAGGGTTTCCACGTTGTGGGTCAGCAGCAGGGTTTTGACACCCATACGTGCTGACGCAAGCGCAGCCTCGGTACCGGCATGGCCGCCGCCGATGACGATCACTTCAAAACGGGAAGGGAAATCCACCACGCACCTCGTGCCTGTTTCGGGAATAAAAAAGGGATAGCTGGCAAGTATAGGGACTTACCCCCTCCTAAAGGAACCTTTTGCACAAAATTTAACCAGCCTGTGGATGAATGGCCGGCAATAGAAATAACGAAGAAAACTTTATAAAAGCTTTGTTTTTATGTTTATTCTTAGTGCAGCACATATCTGTGGATAACGTTCTACAGCCCATATAGATCAATATGTACAGCGTTTCAAAACCCTGTTCATCACCACCCCTGGGGGCTATGGATAAGCGCCTTAAGCCTGTGGATTAAACTGCTATTTACCCACAGGCGAATTTATCTCCAGCCTTGAGGCCTAGTTATCAACGGAGCTGAAGGCGGGTTTTCCACAGGGCTTATTCCGGCATTTTGTGGACAAGCGGGCAGGCGAAAGCCCCAGGCAAGCCCGGAGTCTTCGTCAGTGGATAAGTGAAAGGTGCAGAAAGACGCTACAGCCGGGCCGTCAGATGCGACCCGGTCTGTGGATAAGAAGACTTATTTGCCGATGCAGAAGCTGGAGAAGATTCGACCCAGGAGGTCGTCGGAGCTGAATGCCCCGGTAATTTCACCCAAAGACTGCTGGGCCTGACGCAAATCTTCCGCCAGCAGCTCCCCGGCGCCTGCCAGGGTCAATTGCGCGCGACCGTGTTCGAGACTCGCGCTGGCCTGACGCAACGCCTCCAGATGACGCCGGCGGGCGCTGAAGCCACTTTCGGCGGTCTGTTCATAACCCATGCAGGCTTTGAGGTGTTCGCGCAGCAGATCCAGGCCCATATCGGGCGCTTTGGCGCTGAGAGTGATCGTGGCGTGGCCATCCGCACACTGTTCGATGCCAATCGACTCGCCCGTGAGGTCGGCCTTGTTGCGAATCAGGGTAACTTTGTCAGGCTGCGGCCGCTGATCGAGGAACTCCGGCCATAACGCAAACGGGTCGCAGGCCTCGGGAGCAGTGGCGTCCACGACCAACAGCACCCGATCGGCCTCTCCAATGGCCTTCAGCGCACGCTCCACACCGATTTTTTCCACATGGTCCTCGGTGTCACGCAGGCCTGCAGTATCCACAACGTGCAGCGGCATGCCGTCGATGTGGATATGTTCGCGCAGGATATCCCGGGTTGTACCGGCGATCTCGGTAACGATTGCCGCCTCGCGACCGGCAAGCATGTTCAGCAGACTGGACTTGCCCGCGTTGGGCCGGCCGGCAATCACAACCGTCATACCATCGCGCAACAAAGCGCCCTGCCCGGCTTCACGCATTACCAAGGCCAGATCTTCGCGGACCTGATCGAGCATGCCGAGGACATGGCCATCGGCGAGAAAGTCGATTTCTTCCTCGGGAAAATCGATGGCGGCTTCCACATAGATTCGCAGGCTGATCAGGCGCTCGGTGAGGTTATCCACACGGCGCGAGAATTCCCCCTGCAACGAACGCAATGCATTGCGAGCAGCCTGTGCAGAACTCGCCTCGATCAGGTCGGCGATGGCTTCCGCCTGCGCCAGGTCGAGCTTGTCGTTGAGAAAGGCGCGCTCACTGAATTCTCCGGGGCGCGCCAGCCGGCAACCCAGTTGTACACAGCGCTGCAGAAGCATATCCAGTACCACCGGACCGCCATGGCCCTGGAGCTCCAGCACGTCCTCGCCGGTGAACGAGTTCGGCCCGGGGAAGAACAAGGCGATGCCTTCGTCGAGAACCAGACCGTCTTCACTGCGAAACGGGCCGTAATGAGCATGCCGCGGGTTCAGTTGACGACCAGTGATCGCTTGGCCGGCCTGGCTGGCCAAAGGCCCGGAAATACGCACAATGCCCACCCCGCCGCGGCCTTGGGCAGTAGCGATGGCGGTGATGGTTTCACGACGGGAATTCATGGTCGGTGGCCTCGAAACAAAAACGTCAGATAGCAAAACGCCCCACGAGTGGGGCGTTTATCCACAGATTAGCTGGCTAACCTGTCAGGCAGCGGCCTTCTTGGTGGCTGCCTCGATTTTGCGGGTGATGTACCACTGCTGTGCGATCGACAGGCAGTTGTTCACAACCCAGTACAGCACCAGACCAGCTGGGAACCACAGGAAGAAGAAGGTGAAGATGATTGGCATCAGCTTCATCACCTTGGCCTGCATCGGATCCGGCGGAGTCGGGTTCAGCTGCTGCTGGATGAACATGGTTGCGCCCATGATGATCGGCAGGATGAAGAACGGATCCTTGATCGACAGGTCGGTGATCCAGAACATCCACGGTGCCTGACGCATCTCGACACTTTCCAGCAGTACCCAGTACAGCGAGAGGAAGACCGGCATCTGCACCAGGATCGGCAAGCAGCCGCCCAGCGGGTTGATCTTCTCTTTCTTGTACAGCTCCATCATGGCTTGCGACATTTTCTGCCGGTCGTCGCCATGCTGTTCTTTCAGGGCAGCCAGTTTAGGGGCCACGGCACGCATGCGCGCCATCGACTTGTAGCTGGCGGCCGAGAGCGGGAAGAACAGCAGCTTGATCAGCATGGTCAGGGCGATGATCGACCAGCCCCAGTTGCCGAGCAGGCTGTGGATATGTTGCAGCAGCCAGAAGATAGGCTGGGCGATGAACCACAGAATGCCGTAGTCGACAGTCAGTTCCAGACCTGGGGACAACGCTTTCAGCTTGTCCTGAATCTTCGGACCGGCGTACAGCATGGTGCTGGTTTCAGCCTGGGCACCCGTGGCCACGTTCAGCGCTGGGCCAGTGAAACCGATGATGTAGTTGCCTTGGCTGTCTTTGCGGGTTTGAACAATGTTGTTCTCACCGGACTTCGGAATCCATGCGGTCACGAAGTAGTGCTGCAGCCAGGCTACCCAGCCACCAGTCACATTTTCTTTCAAATTGCCCTTGTCGATGTCCTTCATGGACACCTTTTTGTAGGGCTCGGAACTTGTCCACAGGGCAGCGCCCAAGTAGGTGGCAGTGCCGGTAGCGGTCGACGACGACGGATCGGAACTTGCATCACGCTTCAATTGCGCGAACAGGTTACCGGTCCATGGCTGACCACTCTGGTTATCGATAAGGTAAGTGACGGTCAGGTCGTACTCACCGCGCTTGAAGGAGAAGCGCTTGATGTAGTTGACGCCGGCGTCGCTGAATTTCAGGTCGACGACCAGTTGGTCCTGGCCATCAGCCAGTTGATAACTTTTCTGTTCAGTGGCGTACAGCGGACGACCAGTCGAACGTGCATCCGGGCCATTGACGCCGGTCAGGCCACTTTGAGCCAGGTAAACACGCTCGTTGCCGTTGTCGAACAACTGGAACGGAATTTCAGGGTGGTCCTGACGGCGCGGGTATTTCGGCAACATCAGTTGCGCGATGTCACCACCGCTTGGGTCGATAGCCAGATCGAGAACATCGGTTTTGACCCGGATCAGGTCCTTGCTGACGACCACCGGAGCCAGTTCGGCTGGGCTGGATTCGCCGCTGGCGCTTGGAACATCAGCACTTGCGCTGTTGCCAGCATTCGGGGTGTCCGACAGAGACGGCGCGACAGTGTTGGCAGCAACATTCTGAGTCGGCAGGGCAGCCTGGCCGTAGTCCTGGTTCCACTTGAGGACCATGACATAGGACACGATTGCCAGGGCGGCGATCAGGATCGTGCGTTTAATATCCATGATTACTCGGCTATCGAAGAAGTACGGGAAGAAGGAACTGGCGGAACCGGGTCAAAGCCGCCGGCATTCCAGGGATGGCAGCGACCCAGCCGACGAACGGTCAGCCACCCGCCACGCAAGAGACCATGTTTTTCGATGGCTTCGTACGCATAGCAGGAGCAACTTGGGTAGAAACGGCAATGACTGGCCATCAATGGGCTGATGGCGTAACGGTAAAACTGGATCGGAACGAGTGCCAGTTTACGCATCTGGACGGTCCACCCCTACAGATTCGGTCTTGACCACTGGAGAGGGCCGACTACGAGCGAGTCGCTTCCAGAGCTTGCCAAAATGCTGGTGCAATTCCGGGTTTTCTATATCGCCAAGGCCTTTGCGCGCGACGATGACAATGTCCCAGCCGACCAGGATCTCCTGGTGAAGGCGAAACGAATCGCGCATCAAACGCTTCAAGCGGTTGCGTTGAACGGAAAGCTTGACGCTCTTCTTGCCGATCACCAAACCCAGGCGGGGGTGATCAAGGCCGTTCTCGCGGGCAAGGAGCAAGAGACTCTTGCCTGGCACCTTGCCTGATGGAGAGTCAAAGACCGCTTTGAAGTGTCGAGGGGTCAGCAGACGCTTTTCCCGACTGAAGTCCTGACTCACCACCGATGCCGAAAAATCAAACTGCCAGGCGCTTACGGCCTTTGGCACGACGGCGGGACAGTACGGCACGGCCGTTCTTGGTGGCCATACGAGCACGGAAACCGTGAGTGCGAGCGCGCTTGATGGTGCTTGGTTGGAAAGTACGTTTCATGGCGTGTTACCTGGTTCGTGACAACGGGCCGGAATGGCCCCCGTTTTAAGAGACCGGCGATTCTAGAGAAAGCAAGCTCGTAGGTCAATTTCCAACCAGCGTTTCCTTATAGGTAAAAAAACGGCGCGTTCCTTTCCCGTGAGATCACCTCACTCAGGGACATCGCGATTAAACATAGAAAAAAAGAGAAGAGGTATTTAAAGCTTTTCTGTAGAACTTATAAATCTTATACAGAGCATTTCTGTGGATAAAGCTCTACAGGCCTTTATTCACGTACTGTACAGAGATCTGAAACCCTGTCGGGAAACGGTGCTCTGGCTGTGCCGGACCCTCGGAAAAGCGGTGGATAAAATAGCAAGTTATCAACAGGCGAGTTATCAACAGGGTTCAGCCCCGACTTGTGCATAGTCCTCAGGTGCGGTTATCCACAGAGCTTATTCACACCGGGTAGATTGGATTTTGGTCAGTAAATGACTGATTTATCGCCTCTCTTGGGCCAGTCCCGTGTGGATAAGTGTGCGGTCGCCCGGTACAATGGCCGCTTGTTTTTGCCTCACTGGCCCTCACCGGCTTTCAAATTCAGGGGATATCCGTGTCAGTGGAACTTTGGCAGCAGTGCGTGGAGCTTCTGCGCGACGAACTGCCTACCCAGCAATTCAACACTTGGATCCGTCCACTACAAGTCGAAGCCGAAGGCGACGAGTTGCGCGTTTACGCGCCTAACCGTTTCGTACTCGACTGGGTCAATGAGAAGTACCTGAGCCGCCTGCTCGAGCTGCTGGGTGAGCACGGCAACGGCGCCGCTCCTTCGCTCTCCTTATTAATAGGCAGCCGTCGCAGCTCTGCTCCGCGTGCGGCGCCCAACGCGCCCTTGGCTGCGTCAGTCGCCGCGTCACAGGCGCAAGCTGCGGCCCAGGCCCGGCCAGCAGTGGCCAGCGAGCCAGTGAACAGCGCTCCAGCCGCTGCTCCTGTCGCGCCTGCTGTTGAGGACAGTCCTTCGCGGGATAGTTTCGATGCAATGGTCGAGGTGCCCGTCAGCGCACCGGCTGCCGGCAACGGACGTTCTGAACAGCGCACGGTGCAAGTCGAGGGTGCGCTGAAGCACACCAGCTACCTCAACCGTACGTTCACGTTCGAGAACTTCGTCGAGGGCAAGTCCAACCAGCTGGCGCGCGCTGCCGCGTGGCAGGTAGCGGACAATCCCAAACACGGTTACAACCCGCTCTTCCTTTATGGGGGCGTTGGCCTGGGTAAGACTCACTTGATGCACGCTGTGGGTAACCACCTGCTCAAGAAGAATCCCAACGCCAAAGTTGTGTACCTGCACTCCGAGCGCTTCGTCGCTGACATGGTCAAGGCGCTGCAGCTCAACGCGATCAACGAGTTCAAGCGGTTCTACCGCTCCGTGGACGCGCTGCTGATCGATGACATTCAGTTCTTCGCTCGCAAGGAGCGTTCGCAGGAAGAGTTTTTCCACACCTTCAACGCCCTGCTCGAAGGCGGTCAGCAGGTGATTCTCACCAGCGACCGTTATCCGAAGGAAATCGAAGGCCTGGAAGAGCGTCTGAAATCGCGCTTCGGCTGGGGCCTGACCGTAGCGGTCGAACCTCCAGAGTTGGAAACCCGTGTAGCGATCTTGATGAAGAAGGCTGACCAGGCAAAGGTCGACCTCCCGCACGACGCGGCATTCTTCATTGCCCAGCGCATCCGCTCCAACGTCCGGGAACTCGAAGGTGCGCTCAAGCGTGTCATCGCTCACTCGCACTTCATGGGGCGCGATATCACCATCGAGCTGATTCGCGAATCGCTCAAGGACCTGCTGGCGCTGCAGGACAAGCTGGTGAGTGTGGATAACATTCAACGCACCGTCGCCGAGTACTACAAGATCAAGATTTCCGATCTGCTCTCCAAGCGACGCTCGCGTTCGGTGGCCAGGCCTCGACAAGTGGCAATGGCCCTGTCGAAGGAACTGACCAACCACAGCCTGCCGGAAATCGGCGACGTTTTTGGCGGACGCGATCACACCACGGTGTTGCACGCCTGCCGCAAGATCAACGAACTCAAGGAATCCGACGCGGATATCCGCGAGGACTACAAGAACCTGCTGCGGACTCTGACAACCTGATGTCGGCGCAGCTTTTCAAGGCAAGGGACTAGACCATGCATTTCACCATTCAACGCGAAGCCCTGTTGAAACCCCTGCAACTGGTCGCAGGTGTCGTAGAGCGCCGCCAGACCTTGCCAGTACTGTCCAACGTACTGCTGGTGGTCCAGGGTCAACAGTTGTCGCTGACCGGTACCGACCTGGAAGTGGAACTGGTTGGCCGCGTCCAACTGGAAGAACCTGCCGAGCCGGGCGAGATCACGGTTCCTGCGCGCAAGCTGATGGATATCTGCAAGAGCTTGCCCAACGACGCTCTGATCGACATCAAGGTCGACGAGCAGAAACTCCTGGTGAAGGCCGGCCGTAGCCGCTTCACCCTGTCGACCTTGCCGGCCAATGATTTCCCAACTGTGGAAGAAGGCCCAGGCTCGTTGACCTGCACCCTGGAACAGAGCCGTCTGCGTCGACTGATCGAACGCACCAGCTTTGCCATGGCGCAGCAGGACGTCCGTTACTACCTCAACGGTATGCTGCTGGAAGTATCCACAGGCACCCTGCGCGCCGTAGCCACCGACGGTCACCGTCTGGCCATGTGCTCGATGAGCGCTGACATCGGTCAGGCTGATCGCCATCAGGTCATCGTGCCTCGCAAAGGTATCCTCGAGCTGGCGCGCCTGCTGACCGAACCAGACGGCACTGTCAGCATCGTGCTGGGCCAGCACCATATCCGCGCAACTACTGGCGAATTCACCTTCACCTCGAAGCTGGTCGACGGCAAGTTCCCGGACTACGAGCGCGTTCTGCCAAAAGGCGGTGACAAGCTGGTGCTGGGTGATCGTCAGGCGCTGCGCGAAGCGTTCAGCCGCACCGCGATTCTTTCCAACGAGAAGTACCGCGGGATCCGTCTGCAACTGGCCGCTGGCCAATTGAAGATCCAGGCGAACAACCCGGAGCAGGAAGAGGCTGAGGAAGAAATCAGCGTCGACTACAACGGCGGCTCGCTCGAGATCGGTTTCAACGTCAGCTATCTGCTGGACGTACTGGGCGTCATGACGACCGAGCAGGTTCGTCTGATCCTTTCCGACTCCAACAGCAGTGCGCTGCTGCAGGAAGCGGGCAACGACGACTCTTCTTATGTCGTTATGCCGATGCGCCTGTAATTGCCCAGACCTGTCTAGATGTCCCTCAGTCGTGTCTCTGTCACCGCGGTGCGCAACCTGCACCCGGTGACCTTCTCACCCTCCCCGCGAATCAACATTCTGTACGGCGATAACGGCAGCGGCAAAACCAGCGTGCTGGAAGCCATTTATCTGCTGGGGCTCGCTCGTTCATTCCGTAGCACTCGTCTGAATCCCGTCATTCAGTATGAACAGCCCACGTGTACGGTCTTCGGCCAAGTGGCGTTGGAGAATGGCGCCTCAAGCAATCTGGGTGTTTCGCGGGAGCGGCAGGGTGACTTCACCATCCGTATCGACGGGCAGAACGCTCGCGGTACCGCCCAGTTGGCGGAAATCCTGCCGTTGCAATTGATCAATCCAGACAGTTTTCGCCTGCTTGAAGGTGCGCCGAAAATCCGCCGGCAGTTCCTCGATTGGGGAGTGTTCCACGTGGAACCTCGTTTTATGGGGACTTGGCAGCGCTTGCAGAAGGCACTTCGGCAGCGAAACTCGTGGTTGCGGCATGGTACACTTGACGCTATTTCCCAAGCGGCTTGGGACCGGGAATTGTGCCTGGCCAGTGCGGAAATCGACGAATATCGCCGTAATTACATCAAAGCGTTGAAGCCTGTTTTCGAGCAAATCCTCAGCGAACTTTTGGAACTCGAAGGGCTTACCCTGAGTTACTACCGCGGATGGGATAAAGACCGAGAGCTGAGTGACGTTCTCGCGGCCTCCGTCCAGCGCGATCAGCAGATGGGACATACCCAGGCGGGTCCACAACGTGCAGATTTGCGCCTCAGATTGGGCGCCAACAATGCCGCGGATATTTTGTCGCGCGGCCAGCAAAAGCTGGTGGTCTGCGCATTGCGTATCGCCCAGGGACACCTGGTCAGCCAGGCACGTCGCGGCCAATGTATTTACCTGGTGGATGACCTGCCGTCCGAACTGGACGAGCAGCACCGTCGTGCACTTTGCCGCTTGTTGGAAGACTTACGCTGCCAGGTTTTTATCACCTGTGTAGATCACGAATTACTGAGGGAAGGCTGGCAGATGGATACGCCGGTTGCTTTGTTCCACGTGGAACAGGGCCGTATCACCCAGACCCACGACCATCGGGAGTGAAGGCATGAGCGAAAATCAAACGTACGATTCCTCCAGCATTAAAGTGCTGAAAGGGCTGGATGCCGTGCGCAAGCGCCCCGGTATGTACATTGGCGACACTGATGACGGCAGCGGCCTGCACCACATGGTGTTCGAGGTGGTCGACAACTCGATCGACGAAGCCCTCGCCGGCCACTGTGACGACATTACTGTAATCATCCACACGGATGAATCCATCACCGTACGCGACAACGGTCGCGGCATTCCGGTTGATGTGCATAAAGAAGAAGGTGTTTCCGCCGCAGAGGTCATCATGACCGTACTGCACGCCGGCGGTAAGTTCGACGACAACTCCTATAAAGTTTCCGGTGGTCTGCACGGTGTAGGTGTTTCGGTAGTAAACGCCCTGTCCGAAGTGCTGACCCTGACTGTTCGTCGTAGCGGCAAAATCTGGGAGCAGATCTACGTCCACGGTGTTCCACAAGCTCCGATGAAAATCGTTGGCGACAGTGAAACCACCGGCACCCAGATTCACTTCAAGCCTTCGGCTGAAACTTTCAAGAACATTCATTTCAGCTGGGACATCCTGGCCAAGCGGATTCGTGAACTGTCGTTCCTGAACTCTGGCGTTGGCATCCTGCTGAAAGACGAGCGCTCGGGTAAAGAAGAGGCCTTCAAATACGAAGGCGGCCTGCGTGCATTCGTTGAGTACCTGAACACCAACAAGACTCCGGTGAACCAGGTGTTCCACTTCAACGTCCAGCGTGAAGATGGCGTGGGCGTCGAGATCGCCCTGCAGTGGAACGACAGCTTCAACGAAAACCTGCTTTGCTTCACCAACAACATTCCTCAGCGCGATGGCGGTACTCACCTGGTGGGCTTCCGTTCTGCGCTGACGCGTAACCTGAACAACTACATCGAGCAGGAAGGTCTGGCCAAGAAGAACAAGGTCTCGACCACCGGTGACGATGCCCGTGAAGGTCTGACCGCGATCATTTCGGTCAAGGTGCCGGATCCGAAGTTCAGCTCGCAGACCAAAGACAAGCTGGTCTCCTCCGAAGTGAAGACGGCTGTCGAGCAGGAGATGGGCAAGTACTTCTCTGACTTCCTCTTGGAAAACCCGAACGAAGCCAAGGCTGTGGTCGGCAAGATGATCGACGCTGCGCGCGCTCGTGAAGCTGCCCGTAAAGCGCGGGAAATGACTCGCCGTAAAGGCGCGTTGGATATCGCCGGTCTGCCGGGCAAATTGGCGGACTGCCAGGAGAAAGACCCTGCCCTTTCCGAACTGTACCTGGTGGAGGGTGACTCCGCGGGTGGCTCGGCCAAGCAAGGTCGTAACCGCAAGACCCAGGCGATCCTGCCACTGAAGGGTAAGATCCTCAACGTCGAGAAAGCACGTTTCGACAAGATGATCTCGTCCCAGGAAGTGGGCACCCTGATCACCGCATTGGGCTGTGGTATCGGCCGCGATGAGTACAACATCGACAAGCTGCGCTATCACAACATCATCATCATGACCGATGCTGACGTCGACGGTTCGCACATCCGTACCCTGCTGCTGACCTTCTTCTTCCGTCAGTTGCCGGAGCTGGTCGAGCGCGGCTACATCTACATCGCCCAGCCGCCGCTGTACAAGGTGAAGAAAGGCAAGCAGGAGCAGTACATCAAGGACGACGAGGCCATGGAAGAGTACATGACCCAGTCGGCCCTGGAAGACGCAGCCCTGTACCTGAACGAGTCTGCTCCGGCGATCTCCGGCCCTGCGCTGGAAAGCCTGGTTAACGAGTTCCGCTCGGTAATGAAGACGCTCAAGCGTCTGTCGCGTCTGTACCCGCTGGAACTGACCGAGCACTTCCTGTACCTGCCGGCCGTTTCGCTGGAAGATCTTTCTGACCACGCGAAGATGACCGGGTGGCTGGACAAGTTCAAAGAGCGCCTGAGCACCAGCGAGAAGTCGGGCCTGCTGTACAAGGCCAGTCTGCGTGAAGACCGCGAGCGCAACGTGTGGCTGCCGGAAGTGGAAATCACCTCCCACGGCCTGGCGAGCTACGTCACCTTCAACCGTGACTTCTTCGGCAGCAACGACTACCGCACCGTCACCGCACTGGGTGCACAGCTCAGCACGCTGCTGGACGATGGCGCCTACGTTCAACGCGGTGAGCGCAAGAAAGCCATCAGCGAGTTCAAGGAAGCACTTGAATGGCTGATGAACGAAAGCACCAAGCGTCACACCATCCAGCGCTACAAAGGTCTGGGTGAGATGAACCCGGATCAGTTGTGGGAAACCACCATGGACCCAAGCGTGCGTCGCATGCTCAAGGTGACCATCGAAGACGCAATCGCGGCTGACCAGATCTTCAACACCCTGATGGGTGATGCGGTCGAGCCACGCCGTGAGTTCATCGAGAGCAACGCGTTGTCGGTGTCCAACCTCGACTTCTGATTGTTCCACGTGAAACAAAAAGCCCGGCGAAAGCCGGGTTTCTTGTTTCTGGGGTTTATCAATTCAAAGCCAAAGTTCGCGCAAACGTCGAGGTAAGATGCGTTCACTCACCCTGTTCATCGATGGTCGGCCGTAGTGACCTTTCTGGAGAATGGATAATGCTCATCGCCGGCAATCTGTATGTGGAAGCGCTGTTCGACAGCACGACCTGGACCATCAGCTATCTGGTCATGGACACCGAAACCAGACACTGCGCATTGATCGACAGCGTGCTCGACTACGACCCGAAGTCCGGGCGCACCGACACTCACAACGCTGATCGTCTGATTGACCGCATAAAAGCGCTGGGCGCTAGCGTGCAGTGGATTCTGGAAACTCACGTCCACGCCGATCATCTTTCCGCGGCGGCGTACCTGAAAAAGGTCCTCGGCGGACAACTGGCAATCGGCAGCCGGATCACCCAGGTGCAGAAGACCTTCGGCGCGCTGTTCAACGCCGGGCCCGGCTTTGCTCGCGATGGCAGCCAGTTCGATGTGCTGTTCGACGACGAGGCCACTTTTGCCATTGGCGGTTTGCAGGCCCGTGCCTTGCACACCCCGGGGCATACGCCGGCCTGTATGACCTTCCTGGTGGAAGCCGCCGGCGAGACCGTGGCCTTCGTTGGCGACACCCTGTTCATGCCTGACTATGGCACCGCCCGCTGCGACTTTCCCGGCGCCGACGCACGCGTGCTGTACCGCTCGATCATGCGCATCCTCGCCCTGCCCGACGACACCCGACTGTTCATGTGCCACGACTACTTACCCGGTGGTCGCGAGTTGCGCTACATGACAACGGTTGCGGAGCAGCGTGCCAGCAACATCCATATTCACCAAGGCATCAGCGAGGACGAATTCGTCGCCATGCGCCAGGCCCGTGACGCAACCCTGGAGATGCCGGTGCTGATGCTGCCGTCTGTGCAGATCAACATGCGCAGCGGCCAGTTCCCCGAGCCTGAGGACAACGGCGTGAGCTACCTGAAGATTCCCCTGGCCGGTGAGCCGTAGTCATGATGGAACATGAGTTGCTCGGTGCCGGACTGGGCGCGGTCATTGGCTTGATCCTGGCGCTGACGGGTGCCGGTGGAGGAATCCTTGCCGTGCCGCTACTGGTCTTCGGACTTGGTCTGTCGATGGTCGAAGCAGCACCGGTGGGCTTGCTCGCCGTGGGACTGGCCGCTGGCGTGGGCGCGATACTGGGCTGGCGCCAAGGGTTGGTGCGTTACCGGGCGGCGTTCTTTATCGCCGGGCTCGGCTGGTTGGCAGCGCCCTTCGGTTTCTGGCTGGCGCATCAACTGCCCAACGCGCCGCTGGCGTTGGGATTCTCGGCGGTGCTGGTGTATGCCTGTGGACGGATGCTTCTAAGGGCCCGACGCGAGCTACGTGGCGAGTCGCCCTGCGCTAATCGACAGATACAACCTTGCGTCCTCAACCCGCAGCAGGGGCGGTTGCGCTGGACCCTGCCCTGCGCCCGGGCACTCGCCTTTACCGGATTGCTCGCTGGATTGCTGTCCGGGTTGTCAGGCGTGGGCGGCGGATTCGTCATCATTCCCGCCTTGGGTCGCTACACCAACCTCGACATGAAAAGCATGGTGGCCACCTCGCTGGCGGTGATCGCCCTGGTCTCCAGCGGCAGCGTGCTGACGGCCAGCTTCAGTGGTGTGATGCCTTGGGCGGTCGGCGCGCCGTTTGCCGTGGGCGCGCTGGCCGGTCTGCTCGCTGGACGCCAGATCGCCCACCACCTGGCCGGGCCGCGCCTGCAACAGGGGTTCGCGCTGGTCGGGATCGGGGCTGCGGTGTTGCTGGCGTTCAACACCTTGCTGCACTGAGCTAGTCGGCCAACAGTTCGCCCTGCTCTTGCGCGCACAGCGCCAGCAGGTAGTCCCAGACTACCCGCAGGCGCACCGACTTGTGCAACTCGCGGCGTGTGCTGATCCAGTAGCTGCGCTGGATGGTTTCGCTGGGCAGGATACGCACCAGCCCTGTGTCGTGCCGGGCCATGTAGTTGGGCAGCACGGCGATGCCCAGCCCGGCGCGCGCCGCATGCTGCTGGGCGATCACGCTGGTGCTGCGGAACACAACGTTCGGCGCCCGGCAGAAGCTGTGCAGAAACAGCAGCTCCTGGCTGAACAACAGGTCGTCGACGTAGCCGATCCAGGTGTGCCGAGCCAGGTCTTCGCGGCTGTTCAGCGCGGGAGCGCGGGCGAGGTAGTCGGGGCTGGCGTAGAGCGCCAGGCGGTAGTCGGTGAGCTTGCGGGTGATCAACAGGTCGGCGTTGGGTCGCTCCAGGTGGATGCTGATTTCCGCCTCGCGGTTGATGATGCTGACAAAGCGCGGCACCGCCACCAGCTCCACTTCCAGTCCCGGATACCGGTCGAACAGGCTGCCCATGCGCGGCGTGAAAAACATGATGCCGATGCCTTCGGTGACCCCCAGGCGGATCTTGCCCAGCGGGGTGATGGCCTGGGTGATTTCTTCCTGGGCCAGCAGCGCGACGTTCTCCATCGCCTCGGCATGCTTGAGCAGGGCCTGGCCGGACGGCGTCAGTTCATAGCCCTGGGCATGCTGGACGAACAGCGCGGTGCCCAGGCTCTGCTCGATATTTTCGATATGCCGGGCCACGGTACTGTGGGTGGTGTTGAGGCGTTTGGCGGCGGTAAGCAGGCGGCCGCTGCGCTGTAATTCGAGAAAAAACCGCAGATCATTCCAGTCGAACATTGGCTGTCCCTGTTAACCGCAGGCTTGCCGGCGTTGTGTTTAAACGCACAGCGGTTGAGTGAAAACGAACGTTTTCATCTCGAAAATAATCAATAACACTGAAGGAAGACAAGAATAAAAATCAGGCGCGAGGTCTTCATGCCATCAGCCGATCATTCCTACGACTACGTCATCGTCGGTGCCGGTCCCGCGGGTTGCCTGCTGGCGAACCGGTTGTCCGCCGATCCCTCCTGCCGCGTTGCCCTGCTCGAAGCCGGTGGCCGCGACAACTACCCCTGGATTCATATCCCGGTCGGTTATCTCTACTGCATTGGCAATCCCCGCACCGACTGGTGCTTCAAGACCGAATCCCAAGCCGGCCTCAACGGACGCAGCCTGGGTTATCCACGGGGCAAGGTGCTCGGCGGTTGTTCCTCGATCAACGGCATGATCTACATGCGCGGGCAGTCCGGCGACTATGACCGCTGGGCCGACGAGGGCAATCCCGGCTGGGCGTGGAAGGATGTGCTGCCGCTGTTCAAGGCGAGCGAGCGTCACTACGCCGGCGCCAGCGAGGCGCACGGTGCTGAGGGTGAATGGCGGGTCGAGCAGCAGCGTTATTCCTGGGCGATCCTCGACGCGTTTCGCGAGGCGGCCGCGCAACAGGGGATCGCCAGCGTCGATGACTTCAACGGCGGCGATAACCAAGGCTGTGGATATTTTCAGGTCAACCAGAAAGCCGGCGTGCGCTGGAATGCCTCCAAGGCGTTTCTCCGGCCGATTGCCCACCGCACCAACCTGAGCGTACTGACGGGTGTCGACGTGGACCGTGTGCTGCTGGAGAACGGTCGTGCCTCTGCGGTGCGCGCACGGTGGCAGGGGCAATGGCAGAACTTCGACGCGCGCCGTGAAGTGATCCTGTGCGCCGGCTCCGTCGGTTCGCCGGGAATCCTCCAGCGTTCCGGCATCGGTCCGCGGCCACTGCTGGAGCGCTTGGGCATTGGCGTGAACCACGAGCTGCCGGGCGTCGGCGGCAACCTGCAGGACCATCTGCAACTGCGGCTGATCTACCAGGTCGACAATGTCCGCACCCTCAATCAGGTGGCCAACACGCTCTTCGGCAAGATGGGCATGGGCCTGCGTTATCTCTATGACCGCAGTGGCCCGCTGGCCATGGCGCCGAGTCAACTGGGCGCGTTCGTGCGTTCAGGTCCGGAGCAGGCTTCGCCGAATCTCCAGTACCACGTTCAGCCGCTGTCGCTGGACCGCTTTGGCGAGCCGTTGCACCGCTTCGCCGCCTTCACGGCGTCGGTGTGTAACTTGCGCCCGCTCAGCCGCGGACGTGTGGATATCCGCTCGGCGGACCCTGCCGACGCGCCATTGATCGACCCCAATTACCTCAGCGCGCCGGAAGACCTGCAGGTCGCCGCCCAGGCCATCCGCCTGACCCGCAACATCGTCCAGTCCCCTGCCCTCGCGCCCTTCTCGCCGCGCGAGTACCTGCCGGGACCGACGTTGCAGAGTGACGAAGACCTGTACGCCGCTGCCGGCCAGATCGGCACCACCATCTTCCACCCGGTGGGCACCTGCCGCATGGGCAGCGGTCCACTGGATGTGGTCGATGCGCAATTGCGAGTTCACGGCATCAATGGCCTGCGGGTTGCCGATGCGTCGATCATGCCGAACATCGTTTCCGGCAATACCTGCTCACCCACCTTGATGATCGCGGAAAAGGCCGCGCAACTGATCCGCCAGGGCCATGAGGCCGTCAGCACCCGCAGTGACCGCACGAAGATAGCGACGCCCTGAGCCTTGCGCGGGGCGGCGTGGCAACAGTGACACCGGCAGCAGTCGACCGGTGTCGACAGTGGACAACAACAATAATCACTGTGCCCCAACGTGGGCCGAGGACAGCACGATGTCGGACACCCTTCAGCAACAGAGCGCAACCACGACGGCCAGCAGCCGCCGCGAAGAGCGCAAGATCATTTTCGCGTCATCCCTCGGGACGGTTTTCGAGTGGTATGACTTTTTTCTCTACGGGG
Organism: Pseudomonas sp. 5P_5.1_Bac1; assembly: GCF_025466015.1. NCBI lineage: Bacteria > Pseudomonadati > Pseudomonadota > Gammaproteobacteria > Pseudomonadales > Pseudomonadaceae > Pseudomonas > Pseudomonas sp. 5P_5.1_Bac1. The sequence goes on from NZ_JANLNX010000110.1 coordinate 223,211, forward strand.
CGTTGGCCGCGGTCATCAGCAAGCAGTTCTTCGCCGGGGTCAACGACACCACGGCGTTCATCTTTGCGCTGATGGCATTTGCCGCCGGGTTCCTGGTCAGGCCTTTCGGTGCCCTGGTGTTCGGGCGGCTGGGAGACATGATCGGCCGCAAGTACACCTTCCTGGTGACCATCGTGCTGATGGGCCTGTCGACCTTCGCCGTGGGCTTGCTGCCGACCTACGCCAGCATCGGTATCGCCGCACCGATCATCCTGGTAGTGCTGCGCATGCTCCAGGGCCTGGCGCTGGGCGGTGAGTACGGCGGCGCGGCGACCTACGTTGCCGAACACGCCCCGCACGGCAAACGTGGTTTCCACACAGGCTTTATCCAGTCCACCGCGACCCTCGGCCTGCTGCTGTCGCTGCTGGTGGTGCTGGGCAGCCGCTACATCAGTGGCGACCAGTTCGAAACCTGGGGCTGGCGCCTGCCGTTCCTGCTGTCCATCGTGCTGCTGGCGATCTCCACCTGGATCCGCATGAGCATGCATGAGTCGCCGGCCTTCGTGAAAATGAAGGCCCAAGGCAAGATCAGCAAGTCGCCGATCCGCGAGTCCTTCACCTCCTGGCCGAACCTCAAGGTCGTTCTGACGGCGCTGTTCAGCATCAACGCCGGTCAGGCGGTAACCTTCTACACCGCGCAGTTCTACGTGCTGTTCTTCATGACCCAGATGCTCAAGATGGACCCGGCCCAAGCCAACACCCTGCTGATCATCAGCGTGGTGATCGGCGCGCCGTTCTTCGTTTTCTTCGGCTGGCTGTCGGACCGGATCGGGCGCAAGCCGATTCTGATGCTTGGCCTGCTGCTCGCCACCCTGCTCTACTTCCCGCTATTCAAAGCGCTGAGCCACTACGCCAACCCGCAGATCGACACCGCCAGCCGTCAGTCGCCGATCGTGGTGATGGCGGATCCCGCCGGCTGCACCTTCCAGTTCGACCCGGTGGGCAAGGCGCGTTTCGACAGCCCGTGCGACAAGGTCAAGACGTTCCTGGTCAAGCAGGGCCTGCCGTACAGCTCGCAATCGGTGCCTGCCGGCAGCAGCGTGGCAGTGATGGTGGGTGAGCTGCGCATCGAGGGCTTCGACGAGGCCGCGATGCGCGCCGCCATCGAGAAGGCTGGCTACCCGTCTAAAGCGGACGCCAGCAGCGTCAACCAGCCGATGGTGGTGCTGCTGATCGTGGTGATGATCCTGATCGCCACCATGACCTACGGACCGTTGGCTGCGGTGATGGTCGAGCTGTTCCCGACCCGCATCCGCTACACCTCGATGTCCCTGCCCTACCACATCGGCAACGGCTGGTTCGGCGGTTTCCTGCCCACCGTATCGTTCGCCCTGGTGGTGTACACCGGCGATATTTTCTACGGGCTTTGGTACCCGGTTCTGATCACCGGAGTCAGCCTGGTGGTGGGGCTGTTCTGCCTGAAAGAGACCCGAGACGTAGACATCGACAAGGTGTGAATAACAGGCACAAAAAAACCGGCGTAAAAGCCGGTTTTTTTATTCCGCGAAAAAACTTATGCACGATTTACACGAAACAGTCATACATAGAAATATGTAAGTAGATTAATGAGTTAGCGCGTTTTTTCGTAAGCAATCCAAATATTGTCAACAAGTTATCCACAGAACGGGTCAAGCGACCGACTGGGTTTCGCTGACTGCCTGCAGAGGCGGCAGCGAACCCAGTTCGCGCTGGGTCTTTTCGTTCCAGGCCGCAGCGCGGTCGTTCAGTTCGGCGATTGCTCGCGGACCACTACCTTCGGCCCACATCGGCTCGCCGATAACCACTTCGATGGTGCCGGCGCGCTTGCCCCAGCCTTCCTTGGGCCAGTACTTGCCAGCGTTGTGGGCAATGGGCAGTACTGGCAGGTCGGCGTTCACCGCCAGGGCGGCGCCACTGCGCGAGAACTTGCCGATCTGGCCGAATGGCACGCGGGTGCCTTCCGGGAAGATCAGCACCCAGACACGTTCCTTGAGCAGCTTGTCGCCTTTAGCGGCAACCTGTTTCAGGGCGGCTTTGGGGTTATCGCGGTCGATGGCGATCGGCCGCAGCATGGCCATGGCCCATCCGAAGAACGGCACGTACAGCAACTCGCGCTTGAGCACTTGGCTCAGAGGCTGGAAGTACGCGGAGAGGAAGAAGGTTTCCCAGGTGCTCTGGTGATTGGAGAGGATCACGCAGGGGCGCTCGGGGATGTTTTCGGCGCCGGTCACCTTGACCCGGATATTCAGGAACACCCGCACCAGCACCAGCGCGAAGCGGCACCAGTAGACGTTGATCCAGCGATAGCGATAACGGAACGGCAGGAATGGCGCGATAAAGAAGCTGAGTGAACACCAGATCAGCGCGCTGGCGCCCAACAACAGATAAAAGGGAACGATTCTGATCGCCTGCAGGATCGACATAGCGGCTTGTACCGTTGCGGGAGGGCCCGCCTAGTAAGAGTGCGCCCGCAAGGGGCAGGCGCGCTATTTGTGGATAAGTGCTCTGGCGACGGCAGCCAGGTCATCGAAAATCAGTGTATCCGGCGCAACGCCCTTGGCCAGGGTCTTCTCACCCTTGCCGGTGCGTACCAGAACCGGTTGAGCATCGACGGTTGCCGCAGCTTCCAGGTCACCGCTGCTGTCGCCGACGAACCACACGCCAGCGAGGCTGGCGTCATAGTGTTGGGCAATCTGCCGCAGCATTCCGGGCTTTGGCTTGCGGCAATCGCAGCCATCGTCCGGCCCGTGCGGGCAGTGGACGATCAGCCCGACTTCGCCACCCAGCGCGGCCACCAGCTCACGCAGGCGGGCGTGCATGGCGTCGAGGGTCGACAGCGGGTAGTAGCCGCGAGCGATGCCGGACTGGTTGGTGGCGACGGCCACCGTCCAGCCGGCCTGGCTCAACTGCGCGATGGCCTCGATCGAGCCGGGGATCGGAATCCATTCCTCCAGCGACTTGATGTAGGCGTCGGAGTCCTGGTTGATCACCCCGTCACGATCGAGAATCAGCAGTTTCAAGGCTTACCCCAGCAGCGAGATGTCGGCCACGCCCAGGAACAGACCGCGCAGGCGGCTGAGCAGGGCATAACGGTTGGCCCGCACGTTGGCGTCCTCGGCATTGACCATCACCGCTTCGAAGAACGCATCCACCGGCTCACGCAGGGCAGCCAGACGCGCCAGCGACTCGCGGTACTGACGCGCTGCTGCCAGCGGTTGCACGGCGTGGTCGGCCTGCTGGATCGCCGAGTACAGCGAGAACTCGTTGGCGTTGTCGAAGTACTTCGGCTCGACGGTGGTGGCCACGGTGCCTTCGGCTTTGCTCAGCAGGTTCGACACGCGCTTGTTCACCGCGGCCAGGGCGGCGGCTTCCGGCAGTTGGCGGAAGGCCTGTACGGCCTGCACGCGCTGGTCGAAGTCCAGCGCCGAACCCGGCTTCAGGGCACGTACCGACAGGTAGGTGGCAACATCGATGCCTTCATCTTCGTAGCGCGCACGCAGGCGGTCGAAGATGAACTCCAGCACCAGCTCGGCCAGGCCGGCCGGCTTGACCTTGGCACCGAACTGCTTGACCGCGAAGTCGACTGCTTCGGTCAGGTCCAGGTCCAGTTGCTTCTCGATCAGGATGCGCAGTACGCCCAGGGCCGCACGACGCAGTGCATACGGGTCTTTGCTGCCGGTTGGCAGCATGCCGATACCGAAGATGCCGACCAGGGTGTCGAGCTTGTCGGCGATGGCCACGGCCGCGCCGGTCAGGGTCGATGGCAGTTCAGCGCCAGCACCGCGCGGCATGTACTGCTCGTTCAGGGCCAGGGCGACATCTTCCGGCTCGCCGTCGTTGAGCGCGTAGTAGTAACCGGCAACGCCCTGCATTTCAGGGAATTCGCCGACCATCTCGGAGGCCAGGTCGCACTTGGACAGCAGACCCGCGCGGGCAGCACGCTGGGCGTCGCCGCCGATCTTGCCGGCGATGAACGCGGCCAGATTCGAAACGCGCTCGGCCTTGTCGAAGACGCTGCCCAACTGGGCCTGGAAGACCACGTTCTGCAGGCGGTCGTTGAAGCTCGCCAGTGGCTGCTTCTTGTCCTGCTTGAAGAAGAACTCGGCGTCGGTCAGGCGCGGGCGCACGACCTTCTCGTTGCCTTCGACGATCTGCTTCGGATCGCGGCTCTCGACGTTGGCCACGGTGATGAAGCGCGGCAGCAGTTTGCCGTCGACGTCCAGCAGGCAGAAGTACTTCTGGTTGTCCTGCATGGTGGTGATCAGGGCTTCTTGCGGCACTTCGAGGAAACGTTCCTCGAACGAGCAGACCAGCGGCACCGGCCACTCGACCAGCGCGGTCACTTCGTCCAGCAGGGCTGGCGGCACGATCGCGGTGCCTTCCTGCTGCATCGCCAGTTCAGCGGTGCGCTTGCTGATCAGCTCGCGACGCTCGGCGAAGTCGGCCAGGACGTAGGCCTTGCGCAGGTCTTCCTGGTAGTTGGCCGGAGCGCTGATGCGTACGTTTTCCGGATGGTGGAAGCGGTGGCCACGGGATTCGCGACCGGCAGTCTGGGCGAGGATGGTGCAATCGACCACCTCGTCACCCAGCAGCATTACCAGCCATTGGGTCGGGCGCACGAACTCTTCGCGGCGAGCACCCCAGCGCATGCGCTTGGGAATCGGCAGGTCGTTCAGCGAATCTTCGACGATGGTCGGCAGCAGGCTGGCGGTCGCCTTGCCCGGGATGTGCTGGGAGAAACGCAGCTTGGCGCCGCTCTGGTCGATTTCCGACAGCTCCACGCCACACTTCTTGGCGAAGCCGAGGGCGGCCTGGGTCGGGTTGCCTTCAGCGTCGAATGCGGCCTGGCGGGGCGGGCCGTCGACGTTGATGCTGCGGTCTGGCTGCTGGGTGTCGAGTTCACGGATCAGCACGGCCAGGCGACGCGGTGCGGCGTACACCTGTTTGCCGGTGTAGTTCAGGCCGGCGGCCTGTAGGCCTTTTTCGATGCCGGCGAGAAACGCATCGCCGAGGCTGGCCAGGGCCTTGGGTGGCAGCTCTTCGGTGCCCAGTTCAACCAGGAAATCTTGAGCACTCATTCTGCAGCCTCCAGCTTGGCCAACACTTCATCACGCAATTCAGGGGTCGCCATCGGGAAGCCCAGCTTGGCGCGGGCGTTCAGGTAGCTCTGCGCCACGGCGCGGGCCAGGGTGCGCACGCGCAGGATGTAACGCTGGCGCTCGGTGACCGAGATGGCGCGGCGGGCATCCAGCAGGTTGAAGGTGTGGGACGCCTTGAGGACCATTTCGTAGGTCGGCAGCGGCAGTTCCAGCTCGATCAGGCGGTTGGCTTCGCTTTCGTAGAAGTCGAACAGCTCGAACAGTTTCTCGACGTTGGCGTGTTCGAAGTTGTAGGTCGACTGCTCCACTTCGTTCTGGTGGAACACGTCGCCGTAGGTCACCTTGCCGAACGGACCGTCGGTCCAGACCAGGTCGTAGACCGAGTCGACGCCCTGCAGGTACATGGCCAGACGTTCCAGGCCATAGGTAATTTCACCGGTGACCGGCAGGCATTCGATGCCGCCAACTTGCTGGAAGTAGGTGAACTGGGTGACTTCCATGCCGTTGAGCCAGATTTCCCAACCCAGACCCCAGGCGCCGAGGGTCGGCGATTCCCAGTTGTCTTCGACGAAACGGATGTCGTGAACCAGCGGATCCAGGCCGATGGCTTTCAGCGAGCCGAGGTACAGCTCCTGGAAGTTGGCCGGGTTCGGCTTGAGCACTACCTGGAACTGATAGTAGTGCTGCAGGCGGTTAGGGTTTTCGCCGTAGCGGCCATCGGCCGGGCGACGGCTCGGCTGCACGTAGGCAGCGTTCCAGGTTTCCGGGCCTACGGCGCGCAGAAACGTGGCGGTATGAAAGGTGCCGGCGCCCACTTCCATATCGTAGGGCTGAAGCACCACACAACCTTGCTCGGCCCAGTACTGCTGGAGCGCGAGGATCAAGTCTTGGAAGGTACGCACGGCTGGCGTAGGCTGGCTCACGAAATTCACCTGTTTCTAGGGCTGCGAATATAAAGAGCGGGAGTATAACCCGATTCGCCCCGGCCTCTACCCATGGTGCTTTATGCCACGTTGCTTTTGGTGTACCGACGATCCGCTGTACCAGACTTATCACGATCAGGAATGGGGCACGCCGCAGCGCGATGCCCGGCAACTCTTCGAAATGCTGCTTCTGGAAGGATTCCAGGCCGGTCTGTCGTGGATCACCGTGCTGAAAAAGCGCGAGCGTTATCGGCAAGTGCTGTTCGGTTTCGATCCCCACCGGCTGGCGCAGATGACCGATGAAGAAATCGAAGAGCGCATGCTCGACCCCGGCATCATCCGCAACCGCCTGAAGCTCAACGCCGCCCGGCGCAATGCGCGGGCGTGGCTGGAACTGCAAGACCCGGCGCAGTGGCTGTGGTCCTTCGTTGGCGGCCAGCCGAAGATCAATCATTTTGTCGAGCGCAGCGACGTGCCGGCGGTGACCGACGAGGCCAAGGCCATGAGCAAGGCGCTGCAAAAGGCCGGCTTCACTTTCGTCGGGCCGACCATCTGTTATGCCTTCATGCAGGCCACCGGCATGGTCATGGATCACACCACCGATTGCGATCGATACGCCGCCCTGCGGCGCTGACGGTTACAATGCCCGGCTTGCTTACGGAGGAACCTGCCTGTGGAAAAGTTCAAGGGCGCCTTGATGGTCGGGGCGTTGCGGTTGTTTGCCAAGCTGCCTTGGGGCGCGGTGCAACGGGTCGGCGCGGCCATCGGCTGGATCATGTGGAAGGTGCCGAACAGCTCCCGTGAAGTGGTGCGGATCAACCTCGCCAAATGCTTCCCCGAGATGGACCCGGTCGAGCGCGAGAAGTTGGTGGGACGCTCGCTGATGGACATCGGCAAGTCTTTCACCGAAAGCGCCTGCGCCTGGATCTGGCCGGCGCAGCGTTCCATCGACCTGGTGCGTGAAGTCGAAGGCCTGGAGGTGTTGAAAGACGCGCTGGCCTCGGGCAAAGGCGTGGTTGGCATCACCAGCCACCTCGGCAACTGGGAAGTGCTCAACCACTTCTATTGCAGCCAGTGCAAACCGATCATTTTCTACCGCCCGCCCAAGCTCAAGGCGGTCGATGACCTGCTGCGCGAACAGCGTGTGCAACTGGGCAACCGCGTTGCGCCTTCGACCAAGGAAGGCATCCTGAGCATCATCAAGGAAGTGCGCAAAGGCGGTCAGGTCGGCATTCCGGCGGACCCGGAGCCGGCCGAATCGGCGGGGATCTTCGTGCCGTTCCTGGGGACCAAAGCGCTGACCAGCAAGTTCGTGCCGAACATGCTGGCGGGCGGCAAGGCGGTCGGGGTGTTCCTGCATGCCTTGCGGCTGCCGGACGGTTCAGGCTTCAAGGTGATCCTCGAAGCGGCGCCGGAGGCGATGTACAGCACCGACACCGAGACCTCGGCGGCGGCGATGAGCCAGGTGGTGGAAAAGTATGTGCGGGCCTATCCGAGTCAGTACATGTGGAGCATGAAACGGTTCAAGAAGCGGCCGGCTGGGGAAGCTCGTTGGTATTGAGGGCCTCATCGCGACGGTTCGGCGCCCCGACGAGCTCGCTCCTACAGGGATGACGCAATCCCCTGTAGGAGCGAGCTTGCTCGCGAAGCCCTCGAAACCAGACGACTCAATTCCCCGCTTTATCCAGCTTCTTCAAGAACACCGCCATTTCCTTCTCGGCCTGCTTGTCCCCATGAGCCTGCGCCGCCGCAATCCCCTGCTGCCAGGCCGCCCGCGCCGCAGCGTTATCCCCAGCCGCCACCCACGCCTTGCCGAGCAACTTCCACGCCGCCGAATACTTCGGATCCAGCTCCACACACCGCGCCAGGTGCACCGCCGCTTCGGCGCCATTGCCTTCGTCCAGCCAGGACTTGCCCAGCCCAAAGCGCAACAGCGGGTTATCCACACCCTTGGCGAGCATCTTTTCCAGCGATTCGCGCATTGCCTTCCCTTCCTTCGGTAACGGTCAGAAGAACGTCAGACCGACGTGGAACAGCTTCTCCACATCGCGAATGTACTTTTTATCCACAACGAACAGGATCACGTGGTCGCCGCTCTTGATCACCGTGTCGTCGTGGGCGATCAGCACTTCGTCGTCGCGGATGATCGCGCCGATGGTGGTGCCCGGCGGCAGGTTGATGTCTTCGATGGCCTTGCCCACCACCTTGCTCGACTTCGAGTCGCCATGGGCGATCGCTTCGATGGCTTCCGCCGCGCCACGGCGCAGGGAGTGCACGCTGACGATATCGCCGCGGCGCACGTGAGCCAGCAAGGTGCCGATGGTCGCCAGTTGCGGGCTGATGGCGATATCGATTTCGCCGCCCTGCACCAGGTCGACGTAGGCCGGGTTGTTGATGATGGTCATCACTTTGCGCGCGCCGAGGCGCTTGGCCAGCAGCGAGGACATGATGTTGGCCTCGTCGTCGTTGGTCAGGGCCAGGAAGATGTCGGCGTCGGCGATGTTCTCTTCCAGCAGCAGGTCGCGGTCCGAGGCACTGCCCTGGAGCACCACGGTGCTGTCGAGGTTGTCGGAGAGGTAGCGGCAGCGGGCCGCGTTCATCTCGATGATTTTCACCTGATAGCGGCTTTCGATGGCCTCGGCCAGGCGTTCGCCGATCTGCCCGCCACCGGCGATCACTACGCGCTTGTTGGTTTCATCGAGGCGGCGCAGCTCGCCCATCACCGCGCGGATGTGCGCCTTGGCGGCAATGAAGAACACCTCGTCGTCGGCTTCGATCACCGTGTCGCCTTGCGGCAGGATCGGCCGGTCGCGACGGAAGATAGCCGCCACGCGGGTGTCGACATTCGGCATGTGCGCGCGGATCTGGCGCAGTTGCTGGCCCACCAGCGGCCCGCCGTAGTAAGCCTTCACCGCCACCAGTTGCGCCTTGCCTTCGGCGAAGTCGATCACCTGTAGCGCGCCGGGGTGTTCGATCAGGCGCTTGATGCAGTGGGTCACCACCTGTTCCGGGCTGATGAGCACGTCCACCGGAATGGCTTCGTTGTCGAACAGCTCGTTGCGGGTCAGGTAGGCGGACTCGCGGACCCGGGCGATCTTGGTCGGGGTGTGGAACAGCGTGTAGGCGACCTGGCAGGCGACCATGTTGGTCTCGTCGCTGTTGGTCACCGCCACCAGCATGTCGGCGTCGTCGGCGCCGGCCTGGCGCAGGATGGTCGGCAGCGAGCCGCGACCCTGGACGGTGCGGATATCGAGGCGATCGCCGAGATCGCGCAGGCGTTCGCCATCGGTGTCGACCACGGTGATGTCGTTGGCTTCGCTGGCCAGGTGTTCGGCCAGCGTCCCGCCGACCTGCCCCGCGCCAAGGATGATGATCTTCATCCGCTGTCCCTTCCTTTGTTGTTATAGGCCGCGCGCGGCGGCGATTTTTATCAGCTTGGCGTAGTAGAAACCGTCGTGCCCGCCTTCCTGGGCGAGCAGTTGGCGACCGTGCGGCTGGCGAATGCCGGCGTCGGTGGCCAGGTCCAGCTCACGGGCGCCGGGGGTGCGGGCGAGGAACGCCTCGATCACCTCGGTGTTTTCCGTGGGCAAGGTGGAGCAGGTGGCGTAGAGCAGCATGCCGCCGACCTCGAGGGTCGGCCAGAGCGCGTCGAGCAGTTCGCCTTGCAGGACGGCCAGCGCGGCGATGTCGTCGGGCTGGCGGGTCAGCTTGATGTCCGGGTGGCGACGGATCACGCCGGTGGCCGAGCACGGTGCGTCCAGCAGGATGCGCTGGAAGCCCTGGCCGTCCCACCACTCGCCGGTGTCGCGGGCATCGCAGGCGATCAGTTGGGCGTCGAGGCCGAGGCGGTCGAGGTTCTCGCGGACCCGCACCAGGCGCTTGGCTTCCAGGTCGATGGCGACCACGCCGGCCAGCTTCGGTTCGGCTTCGAGCAGGTGGCAGGTCTTGCCGCCGGGGGCGCAGCAGGCGTCCAGCACCCGTTGCCCCGGCGCCAGCTCCAGCAGGTCGGCGGCCAGTTGCGCGGCTTCGTCCTGGACGCTGATCCAGCCTTCGGCGAAGCCGGGCAGGTCACGCACATCGCTGGCGGCGGCGAGGAGGATACCGTCGGCGCTGTACTGGCACGGCGCGGCGTCGATGCCGGCCTGGCGCAGCAGTTCAAGGTAGGCGTCGCGGCTGTGATGGCGGCGGTTGACCCGCAGGATCATCGGCGGATGGGCGTTGTTGGCGGCGCAGATGGCTTCCCACTGCTCCGGCCAGAACGCCTTCAGCGACTTTTGCAGCCAGCGCGGGTGGGCGGTGCGCACCACCGGATCGCGCTCCAGCTCGGCGAGGATGTCGTTGCCTTCACGTTGGGCACGGCGCAGCACTGCGTTGAGCAGGCCCTTGGCCCACGGCTTTTTCAGCTTGTCGGCGCAGCCCACGGTTTCGCCGATTGCGGCGTGCTCCGGGACGCGGGTGTAGAACAACTGGTACAGGCCCACCAGCAGCAGCGCCTGCACATCGGCGTCGGCGCTCTTGAAAGGTTTTTGCAGCAGGCGCTCGGCCAGCGCCGAGAGCCGTGGCTGCCAGCGCGCGGTGCCGAAGGCGAGGTCTTGGGTCAGGCCGCGGTCGCGGGCCTCGACCTTGTCCAGTTGCGCCGGCAGCGAACTGTTCAGCGAGGCCTTGCCGCTGAGCACGGCGGCCAGGGCACGGGCGGCGGCCAGACGCGGGTTCATTGGCCGAGTACCGTGCCGGGGGTGAATTTCTCGCGGCGGCTGTTGAACAGGTCGCTGAAGTTCAGCGCCTTGCCGCCGGGCAGTTGCAGGCGGGTCAGGCTCAGCGCCTGCTCGCCGCAGGCGACGACCAGGCCGTCCTTGCTCGCCGAAAGGATTTCACCCGGCGCGCCCTGGCCTTCGGCCAGGTTGGCGGCCAGCACTTTCAGCGCTTCGCCCGCCAGGGTGCTGTGGCAGATCGGCCACGGGTTGAAGGCGCGCACCAGACGCTCCAGCTCGACGGCCGGGCGGCTCCAGTCCAGGCGTGCTTCGTCCTTGTTCAGCTTGTGTGCATACGTGGCCAGGGCATCGTCCTGCACTTCGCCTTGCAGGGTGCCAGCGTCGAGGCCGGCGATGGCTTCCAGCACGGCGGGCGGGCCGAGTTCGGCCAGGCGGTCATGCAGGGTGCCGCCGGTGTCCGTGGCGCTGATCGGCGTGCTGACTTTCAGCAGCATCGGGCCCGTGTCCAGGCCGGCCTCCATGCGCATCACGGTCACGCCGCTGTCGGCATCGCCGGCTTCCACGGCGCGCTGGATCGGCGCGGCACCGCGCCAGCGCGGCAGCAGCGAGGCGTGGCTGTTGATGCAGCCGAGCTTGGGAATATCCAGCACCACTTGCGGCAGGATCAGGCCGTAGGCCACCACCACCATCAGGTCTGGCGCGAGCGCGGCCAGTTCGGCCTGGGCGTCGGGGTTGCGCAAGGTCGGCGGTTGCAGCACCGGAATGTTGTTATCCACAGCCAGTTGCTTCACCGGGCTGGGCATCAGCTTCTGCCCACGGCCGGCCGGCCGGTCCGGCTGGGTGTAGACGGCGATGATTTCGTGGTGGCTGGCCAGCAGGGCCTTGAGGTGTTCGGCGGCAAACTCGGGGGTGCCCGCGAAGACGATGCGCATGGAGTTCTCGCTTAAAAGAAAAAGGCTTGCCGGAGCAAGCCTTCTGGAGTGAGGAGGATCAAGCTTGCTGGCGGTGCTGCTTTTCCAGCTTCTTCTTGATGCGGTCGCGTTTGAGCGTCGACAGGTAATCGACGAACAGCTTGCCGTTGAGGTGGTCGCATTCGTGCTGGATGCACACGGCCAGCAGGCCTTCGGCGATCAGATCGTAGGGTTTGCCGTCGCGGTCCAGGGCCTTGACCCGGACTTTCAGCGGACGGTCGACGTTCTCGTAGAACCCCGGCACCGACAGGCAGCCTTCCTGGTACTGGCCCATGTCGTCGGTCAGTTCTTCCAGCTCGGGGTTGATGAACACCCGCGGCTCGCTGCGATCTTCGCTCAGGTCCATGACCACGACGCGCTTGTGCACGTTGACCTGGGTCGCGGCCAGGCCGATGCCTGGGGCTTCGTACATGGTTTCGAACATGTCATCCACCAACTGGCGGATGGCGTCGTCGACTTCCGTCACCGGTTTGGCGATGGTGCGAAGGCGCGGGTCCGGGAATTCGAGGATGTTCAGAATGGCCATAAGCGTATGAGCTGCACTGTGCGATGTGTGACAAACATGAGCGCACATAATAAAGGGATTCTGCGCGTTCGGCACCTGCGAAAAGGTCGTCTAGGGTTGAAAAGCCGGCTGTCGGACCGCGTTCGTCGGGCAGTTGTCAAAGCATTATCAACAGAGTTATCCACAGGTTGTGAGATGTGGGTAATCCCGAAAAGATCAAGGACGGTCTTATGCCCTGCCCCGATTTTCCCGCTTGCCCGCCTGCCGAACTGGAGGCGCGTTTGCGTCTGCAGCGTCTGCCCGAGGTCGGCCCGCAACGCTTTATGAAACTGATCCACGCGTTTGGTAGTGCCTCGGCGGCGCTCAGCGCACCGGCTTCCGCCTGGCGGACGCTGGGTCTGCCACCAGCGGCGAGCGAGGCCCGACGCAGCGCCGAAGTGCGCGATGGCGCGGCGGCGGCAATGGCCTGGCTAGAGCGTTCGGGCCAGCATTTGCTGATGTGGGACGACCCCGCCTACCCTGCGCTGCTCGCGGAAATCCCCAATCCGCCACCGCTGCTATTTGTCGCCGGCGACCCTGCGCTTGTGGATAAACCGCAGTTGGCCATCGTCGGCAGCCGCCGTGCTTCGCCGCCGGCGTTGGGCACTGCGGCAGCGTTTTCCCGCAGCCTGGCCCGGGCCGGTTTTGTCGTGACCAGCGGCCTGGCCCTGGGCATCGACGGTGCCGCGCACCAGGCCGCGATCGAGGTGGGCGGGGCGTCGATCGGTGTGCTCGGCACCGGCTTGCAAAAACTTTATCCACAGCGCCACCGCAACCTGGCACGTCACATGCTGGAACAAGGCAGTGCGCTGGTTTCCGAGTTTCCCCTGGATGCCGGGCCGCTGCCCGCCAACTTCCCACGGCGCAACCGCATCATCAGCGGGCTTTCCCTGGGCGTGCTGGTGGTGGAGGCGAGCCTCGCCAGTGGCTCGTTGATCACCGCGCGGCTGGCGGCGGAACAGGGTCGCGAGGTGTTCGCCATTCCCGGTTCGATCCACCACCCCGGCGCCAAGGGCTGCCACCAGTTGATCCGCGACGGCGCGCTGCTGGTGGAAAGCATCGAGCAGATCCTTGAAAGCCTGCGCGGCTGGCAGAACCTTTCGCCGGCGCCTGTGGATAAACCGGCTCATCCGTTGGTTGCCCTGCTGCTGGCCGCGCCACTGACCAGCGAAGGCCTGGCCCACGCCAGCGGCCTGCCGCTGAACCGCGTGCTGGCGGCGTTGACCGACCTGGAACTGGATGGCCGCGTGTGCAATGAAGCCGGGCGTTGGTTTGCCCGCCCTGGCTAAGTAAACTGCCCACCAGCCTTCAAGCGGAGTAACAGAAATGGTCAACAGTTGGCGTGCGCAACAAGCCGCGCGGGAAATCCGGGCCGGAGCGGTGATCGCCTATCCGACCGAAGCGGTCTGGGGCCTGGGCTGTGACCCATGGAATGAAGAAGCGGTGGACCGGCTGCTGGCGCTCAAGTCGCGCTCGGTGAACAAGGGCCTGATCCTGATCGCCGACAACATCCGCCAGTTCGACTTCCTCTTCGAAGACTTCCCCGAACTCTGGCTCGACCGCATGGCCAGCACCTGGCCCGGCCCGAACACCTGGCTGGTGCCGCACCAGGGCATGCTGCCGGAGTGGATCACCGGCGTGCATGACACCGTGGCGTTGCGGGTCAGTGATCATCCGCTGGTGCGGGATCTGTGTTCGCTGGTTGGCCCGCTGGTATCGACCTCGGCCAACCCGGCCGGACGCCCGGCCGCCAAGTCGCGGTTGCGGGTGGAGCAGTATTTCCACAACCAGCTTGATCTGGTGCTGGGTGGGGCGTTGGGTGGGCGGAAGAATCCGAGTGTGATTCGGGATCTGGCCAGTGGTGAGGTGGTTCGGGCGGGCTGACTAACGGCTCACTCGCCCCCCTGTAGGAGCGAGCTTGCTCGCGATGAAGCCATCTTGCGGGGCTATCGCGAGCAAGCTCGCTCCTACAGGGGGGGAACACGCGCAGTCCGGAAAATCAGGGAATCAGGACAGTCGACCCCACCGTCCGCCGCGCCGACAACGCCTCCTGCGCTTTCGCCGCCTCAGCCAGCGAATAGCGCTGCTGGATATCCACCTTCAGCTTGCCGCTGGCGATCATCGCGAACAGTTCGTTGGCCATGGCCTGGGTGTTTTCCGCGCTGTTGGCGTAGCTCGCCAGGGTCGGGCGGGTGACGTACAGCGAGCCCTTCTGCGCCAGGATGCCGAGGTTGACTCCGCTCACCGCGCCCGACGCATTACCGAAACTCACCATCAAACCACGCGGCGCCAGGCAGTCCAGCGACGTCAGCCAGGTGTCCTGGCCCACGCCGTCATACACCACCGGGCATTTCTTGCCGTCGGTCAGTTCCAGCACCCGCTGCGCCACATCCTCACGGCTGTAATCGATGGTCGCCCAGGCGCCCAGGGCTTTGGCGCGCTCGGCTTTTTCCGCCGAGCTGACGGTGCCGATCAGCTTCGCGCCCAACGCCTTGGCCCATTGGCAGGCCAGCGATCCAACCCCGCCCGCCGCCGCATGGAACAGAATGATCTGGCCCGGCTGCACGTCGAAGGTCTGGCGCAGCAGGTACTGCACGGTCAGGCCCTTGAGCATCACCGCAGCGGCGTCTTCGAAGCTGATGCTTTGCGGAATCTCCACCAGGTTGTTCGCCGGCAGTTCATGCAGTTCGCTGTAGGCGCCCAGCGGCCCGCCACCGTAGGCCACGCGGTCGCCAATCTTGAAGCGGCTCACGCCATCGCCCACCGCCTCGACCACGCCGGCGCCCTCGGTCCCGAGGCCGGACGGCAGGGCGGGCGGCGCGTAGAGGCCGCTACGGAAATAGGTGTCGATGAAATTCAGACCGATGGCGTGGTTGCGCACGAGCACATTGCCCGGCGCGGGTGCCGCGGGTTCGAAATCGACCAGGGTCAGTACCTCGGGGCCGCCATGCTGGCTGAACTGAATACGCTTGGCCATCTGCACTCTCCTGAGACATCGGGGAAAGGGCCTATCGGACGCTTTTGCTTGATCGCCGTCAACTACGGAGGGCACATGCACGGTGGTATGCTGTGCGCCGAATTTTTCCGCCGGTGCCGCCTGGGCCGGCCCATGCCCGCTTCAAGGTGACCCGATGACTAGCCGCACCGAGGCCGTGAAAGCCTACCTGCTGGACCTGCAAGACCGGATTTGCGCCGCTCTGGAAACCGAAGACGGCGGCGCCCGCTTCGTCGAGGATGCCTGGACCCGTGAGGCCGGCGGTGGCGGACGCACCCGGGTGATCGGCGACGGCAAGGTCATCGAGAAAGGCGGCGTCAACTTCTCCCACGTCTTCGGCAGCGGCCTGCCGCCGTCGGCCAGCGCCCACCGCCCGGAACTGGCCGGCCGTGGCTTCGAAGCCCTCGGCGTGTCGCTGGTGATCCACCCGCACAACCCGCATGTGCCGACCTCCCACGCCAACGTGCGCTTCTTCATCGCCGAGAAAGAAGGTGAAGAAGCGGTCTGGTGGTTCGGCGGCGGTTTCGACCTGACCCCGTACTACGGCAACGAAGAAGACTGCATTCACTGGCACCGCGTGGCCGAGCAGGCCTGCGCGCCGTTCGGGGCTGACGTCTACCCGCGCTACAAAGCCTGGTGCGACCGCTACTTCCACCTCAAGCACCGTGGCGAGCCGCGTGGCATCGGCGGCCTGTTCTTCGACGACCTGAACGAATGGGACTTCGACACCAGCTTCGCCTTCATGCGCGCCATCGGCGATGCCTACGTCGAGGCGTACCTGCCGATCATCCAGCGCCGCAAGGCCGAGCCGTACACCGCCGAACAGCGCGAATTCCAGGAATTCCGCCGTGGCCGCTACGTCGAGTTCAACCTGGTCTACGACCGCGGCACCCTGTTCGGCCTGCAGTCGGGCGGGCGTACCGAGTCGATCCTCATGTCGCTGCCGCCGCAAGTGCGTTGGGGCTACGACTGGAAGCCCGAGCCGGGCAGCGCCGAAGCTCGCCTGACCGAGTACTTCCTGCAGGATCGCGACTGGCTGAATCTGGACAAGGCCGGGCACTGAGCCCATTGTGCACAACCGTTGCCCGGTCGTCGGGCCTGACTGAGGAAGCGCGTGAATGGACCAGTACGTTGTATTCGGCAATCCGATCGGCCACAGCAAGTCGCCGTTGATCCACCGGCTGTTTGCCGACCAGACTGGCCAGGCGTTGGAATACGACACCCTGCTGGCGCCGCTGGATGATTTCACCGCGTGCGCGCTGGGCTTCTTCAAACAGGGCCTTGGCGCCAACGTCACCGTGCCGTTCAAGGAAGAAGCCTTCCGCCTGGTCGACCGCCTCACCCCCCGCGCCCAGCGCGCCGGGGCGGTGAACACCCTGAGCAAGCTGGAAGACGGCACCCTGTTGGGCGACAACACCGACGGCGCCGGACTGGTCCGCGACCTCACCGTCAACGCGGGCGTGGAACTGGCCGGCAAGCGCATCCTTCTGCTCGGTGCCGGCGGCGCGGTGCGCGGGGTGTTGGAGCCGCTGCTGGCGCACAACCCGGCGTCGTTGGTGATCGCCAACCGCACCGTGGAAAAGGCCGAGCAACTGGCCCGCGAATTCGCCGACCTCGGTCCGGTGGCGGCCAGCGGCTTCAGCTGGCTCAAGGAGCCGGTGGATCTCATCATCAACGCCACCTCGGCGAGCCTCGCCGGCGAAATGCCGCCGATCGACCCGAGCCTGATCCAGCCGGGCCTGACCGTGTGCTACGACATGATGTACGGCAAAGAGCCGACCCCGTTCTGCCAATGGGCCACCGAACACGGCGCGGCCAAGGTGCTGGACGGTCTGGGCATGCTGGCCGAGCAGGCGGCGGAGGCGTTCTTCATCTGGCGGGGTGTACGGCCGGATAGTGCGCCGGTGCTGGCGGAGCTGCGTCGGCAGTTGGCGCGGGGATAGTCCCGGGGCGAAGATCGAAAAAACCGGCCGTTGAGTGAATTCAACGGCCGGTTTTTTTATGGCGCTTGGGGCGGGGTTATATCGGCATGTTCACCGTCGATTTCGCCATCGCGACATTCAGGAATGCCTTGGTGACCCTGAGGTGGACCTGCGTACTGCTCAGCGCTTCTTGCTGTCGGGGCTTGGCTTGCTCGGGCAACTGGCTGACGGCTTCGAGCGCGTGGTCCAGGTACTCGGCGGCCTTGCTGATTGCATCGGCGTGCGTGAGGCCGGGTTTGATACTGAGGATAGGGGGTGGATCGGGAACGAGCTTTTTCATGGCGAATCTCCTGGGTGAAAGGAGCTGCCATTGCCTGCTGTCAAACAGATGGTGGCAGCTGTACGCGGGTTGACAGACCGGTCCAGGAAACCCGGCGCACCATGAGGTGCCCACGCGCACAGCTGCCATAACAGCGGTGGCGACCTGAAGGGCGGCCTGTCAAAGCCGATCGTCGATGTTCAACGACCGCCGAAGACTAGGCAGCGATTAACCAGGGCGCAACAGCTAATGAGGCGCGGCAGTATGCTTGGGAAGTTGCCTACAAGAAAGTCGGAGATTGGTGAAGTTCGTAGCTATATGCGACACCAACAGGAACCGTTTTCACAGCCCCATCGCGAGCAAGCGCGCTCCTACAGAGGTTTGGGCAAGCCATTGTAGGAGCGAGCTTGCTCGCGATGCGAAGGGCACTGAGAACCATCGACATGCACATGGCAGCCACCCGAGCAGGCTTCAGTCTTCAAACCGAATCGGACACCGCTCCACCCCTTCCAGCTTCTGCAACTCTTCAACCACCTGTGGCCGCGCCCGACGCAAGGTCAGGCTGCGGTCCTGTCGCCGCAAGCGCCGCGCTTCCTGATGCAGCATCTCGACCCCGGAATAGTCGATGAAGTTGATCTGCCGCGCATCGATCACCACCTCGGCCGCCTGGCAGCGCTGCAGCCGCACCTGCAGGTAATGGCTGGCGCCAAAGAAGATCGAACCACCCACCCGCAACACATCCGCCTCGCCTTCCCGGCTCTGCTGCACCCGCGGCTGCGAGGTGCGCTTGAGGTAGAAGAACAGCGACGCCAGCACCCCGGCGTAGATCGCCGTCTGCAATTCCAGCAGCAAGGTGGCGACGAAGGTCAGGATCATCACCAGAAACTCCGGCCGGCTGACCCGGTACAGCGCGCGGATCGCGCGGTGATCCACCAGCCCCCAGCAGATCAGCAGGATGCTCCCGGCCATCGCCGGAATCGGGATATGCGCGATCAGTTGCGCACCGGCCACGGCGAATAATCCCACCCACAGCGCGGAAAATATCCCGGCCAGCGGCGAGCGGGCACCGGCATCGTAGTTCAGCCCGGAGCGGGTGAACGAGCCGGACGAGAGGTAGCCCGAGCACCACGCGCCGATCATGTTGGACAGGCCCTGGGCGCGGATTTCCTGGTTGGCGTCGATCAACTGCTCCGAGCGGATCGACAGCGAGCGGGCGATGGACAGGCTGGTGACCAGGCCAAGCATGCCCACCGCCACTGCGCCGGGCAGCAAGCGCAGGATCAGTTCGAGGTCGAGCAACGGCAGCGGGCTCAGCGGCGGCAGTTGGCCGATAAACGCCGGCACCCGAACGACATGCCCGAACATCGCCGGCCACAGCACCGCCAGCAGGCTCGCCCCGACTAGACTTATCAACAGGCTGGGCCAGCGCGGCCGGGTCAGTTTGATCAGCATGCCGATCAGCAACGTGCCCAATCCCAGCAGCAGCGACGGCACGTCGATCTCGCCGACGTGCTCCAGCAGGCTTTGCAGGGTTTTCAGCGCGGTGGTCTGGCTGTCCAGGTCGAGCCCCATCAGGCTCGGCAACTGGCCGAGGGCGATGACCACGGCGGCGCCGAGGGTGAAGCCGATCACCACCGAATGGGAAACGAAGTTCACCAGCGCGCCGAAGCGCAGCATGCCCATAAGCCACTGGAACACGCCGGCGAGGAAGGTCAGCAACAGGATCAGGGTGATGTAGTCCGCGCTGCCGGCCACCGCCATGGGGCTGACGCTGGCGTAGAGGACGATGGAGATGGCGGCGGTCGGCCCGCAGATCAGGTGCCACGACGAGCCCCAGAGGCAGGCGATCAGCACCGGCACGATGGCGGCATAGAGTCCGTATTCGGCGGGAAGGCCGGCGATCAGGGCGTAGGCGATGGACTGCGGCAGCGCCAGAATCGCCCCACTCAGGCCCACCAGCAGGTCGCGGCGTACGCTGGCGCGGTTCTGCTGCGGCAGCCAGCGCAGAAAGGGCAGGAGTCTGTGGCGATCGGGCCAGGCCATGGGGTCGCTCTATACCGGTGAAGGCCGTTCAGGGTGCGGTGTCCGGCGCGCAGGTGCAAGCGGGCGATGCCGGCGCTGACCGAGGCCTGTGTACTGCTGTACGAGCAGGTACACGTGAGGTTTCGGTGCTGGACGATGGTGTGGCCGTTGTTTCGCGGTTTTGGTGGCCGCCGTTCTTGAGCCGGGCCTGCTTTGCCGGCCGCTTGAAGGATCAATTCGTTCTGCTTTTGAATGGTACGTAGTACGTCCTTGGTGTAACCCGCTCGGTACGCGGGCGGAACGATTCGTCGAATGGTTGGGTGAAGAGCAATCCCGGCAGCCGGTATAGTGCCGGGCAGACCAGTTTTCCAAGGAGTCAGTGTGCAAAGGATCAAGGGGTATCACGCCCACGTGTATTACGACGCCAGCACGTTCGAGCAGGCGCGTTTGTTATGCGAAGAGGCGTCGGCGCTGTTTCCGGTGACCATGGGGCGCATGCACCGCAAATTGGTGGGGCCGCATCCGGATTGGAGCTGCCAGTTGGCCTTCGGGCCGGAGGTGGTCGGGGTGGTGTTGCCGTGGCTGGCGCTGTATCGCCAGGGGCTGGTGGTGTTTCTGCATCCGCTGACCGGGGATGAGCTGGCGGACCACCGGGATCATGCGATCTGGATGGGGGCGGTCAGGCCGCTGGATCTTTCGATTTTTGAGTGATGTCTGGGGCCGCAACGCGGCCTATCGCGAGCAAGCTCGCTCCTACGCTGGACTGTAGGAGCGAGCGTGTCGGGACGCTGAACCGTCCCCATTGCGGATCACGCCTTGCGCGCGGCCCGCACACCTTCGGCCAGTGCCGAGCACAGCGCCAGCACGTTATCCACAGCCTGCTCCGGGCTGGCGGCGGTGGCGATTTTATCCACAAGCGCCGAACCCACGACCACACCGTCTGCCAGCCGCGCAATCGCCGCGGCCTGCTCCGGCGTGCGGATACCAAAGCCAACGCTGATCGGCAACGGGGTATGCCGACGCAGGCGGGCAATGGCTTCGGTGACGTGTTCAGTAGTCGCCGAGCCCGCACCGGTCACACCAGCCACCGAGACGTAGTAGACGAAGCCCGAGCTGCGCTCCAGCACGCGCGGCAGGCGCGCGTCGTCGGTGGTCGGGGTGGTCAGGCGGATGAAGTCGATGCCCGCGGCCTGGGCCGGGGCCGCCAGTTCGGCGTCGTGCTCAGGCGGCAGGTCGACGATGATCAGGCCGTCGACGCCCGCTTCGTTGGCCTGGGCGACGAACGCCTCGACGCCAAAGCGGTGGATCGGGTTGTAGTAACCCATCAGCACGATCGGGGTGGTCTGGTCGTCAACGCGGAATTCACGAACCATTTGCAGGGTCTTGGCCAGGGTCTGGCCAGCGTCCAGGGCGCGCAGGGTCGCCAGCTGGATGGCGACACCGTCGGCCATTGGGTCGGTGAACGGCATGCCCAGTTCGATCACGTCCGCACCCGCCGCCGGCAGGCCCTTGAGGATCGCCAGCGAAGCGTCGTAACCCGGGTCGCCAGCGGTGACGAAGGTCACCAGGGCGGCGCGGCCTTCTTGCTTCAGCTCGGAAAAACGTTGTTCAAGACGGCTCATGCCTGCTTCTCCTGCGCTTGGGTCGCGGCCATATGGCTCATTACGGTTTGCATGTCTTTGTCGCCGCGCCCGGACAGGCACACCACCATCAGGTGATCCTTGGGCAGGGTCGGCGCGCGCTTGATGGCTTCGGCCAGCGCGTGGGAGGTTTCCAGCGCCGGGATGATGCCTTCCAGGCGGCAGGTGGTGTGGAACGCGGCCAGGGCTTCGTCGTCGGTGATGCTGACGTATTCGACGCGCTTGATCTCATGCAACCAGGCGTGTTCCGGGCCGATGCCGGGGTAGTCGAGGCCGGCGGAAATCGAGTGGGCGTCGGTGATCTGGCCGTCTTCGTCCTGCAGCAGGTAGGTGCGGTTGCCGTGCAGGACGCCTGGAACGCCACCGTTGAGGCTGGCGGCGTGCTTGTCGGTGTCGACGCCGTGACCGCCGGCTTCGACGCCGATGATCTGCACGCTGCTGTCATCGAGGAAGTCGTGGAACAGGCCCATGGCGTTGGAGCCGCCGCCGACGCAGGCGACCAGGCTGTCGGGCAGGCGACCTTCCTTCTCTTGCAACTGGGCGCGGGTCTCCTTGCCGATGATCGACTGGAAGTCGCGGACCATCGCCGGGTACGGGTGCGGGCCGGCCACGGTGCCGATCAGGTAGAAGGTGTCGTCGACGTTGGTGACCCAGTCACGCAGCGCCTCGTTCATGGCGTCTTTCAGGGTGCCGGTGCCGGCAGTGACCGGGACGATTTCGGCGCCCAGCAGCTTCATGCGGAACACGTTGGCTTGCTGGCGCTCGATGTCGGTGGCGCCCATGTAGATCACGCAAGGCAGGCCGAAGCGCGCGGCGACGGTGGCGGTGGCCACGCCGTGCATGCCGGCGCCGGTTTCGGCGATCAGGCGTTTCTTGCCCATGCGCTTGGCCAGCAGCACCTGGCCGATGCAGTTGTTCACCTTGTGCGCGCCGGTGTGGTTGAGCTCTTCACGCTTGAAGAAGATCTTCGCGCCGCCGCAGTGTTCGGTCAGGCGCTCGGCGAAGTACAGCGGGTTCGGACGGCCGATGTAGTCGCGCTGGAAGTACGCCAGTTGTTCGAGGAATTCCGGGTCGGCCTTGGCCGCTTCGTATTCGCGGGCCAGGTCGAGCACCAGCGGCATCAGGGTTTCAGCGACGTAGCGGCCGCCAAAGGCGCCGAACAGGCCGTTGGCGTCGGGGCCGCTGCGAAGGTTGCTCTGGGTCATGGGGTCGCTCCAGGAAGAAGGGTGGGCTGACAATGGGCCTACTCTAACCACGACACGCCTCGCTGAAAACCGATAAGATCGCCGCAACCTGTCAGGAAAACTCACACGTCATGTCCAGGGAACTGCCGCCGCTCAATGCCCTTCGGGCCTTCGAAGTTACCGCTCGTCTGGGCAGCGTCAGCCAGGCCGCCGAGCAACTGCACGTGACCCACGGCGCGGTCAGCCGGCAGTTGAAGACGCTGGAAAGCCATCTCGGCGTGAGCCTGTTCGTCAAGGATGGGCGCGGCATCAAACTCACAGATGCCGGGCTGCGCCTGCGCGAGGTCAGCGGCGAGGCGTTCGAGCGGTTGCGTTCGGTCTGCGCCGAGGTGAGCCAGAGCGGCGCCGATGCGCCGTTCGTCCTTGGCTGCTCGGGCAGCCTGCTGGCGCGCTGGTTCATTCCGCGACTGGGGCGGCTCAAGGCCGACCTGCCGGACCTGCGCCTGCACCTCTCGGCCGGCGAAGGCGATCTCGATCCGCGCCGGCCCGGCCTGGATGCCCTGCTGGTCTTCGCCGAGCCGCCGTGGCCGGCGGACATGCAGGTTCATGTGCTGGCCCGGGAATGCATCGGTCCGGTGCTCAGCCCGCATTTCGCCGGTTTCGAGCGCCTGCGCCAGGCACCGGCCAGCGCGCTGCTCGACGAAGCCGTATTGCAGACCAACTCCCGGCCTCAGGCCTGGCCGGACTGGGCGCGGCAACAGGGCATCGACCCGCGAGCGCTGCGCTACGGACAGGATTTCGAGCATCTGTATTACTTGCTGGAGGCGGCGGTGGCCGGGCTTGGTGTGGCGATCGCGCCACAACCGCTGGTGGCCGACGATTTGCGCGCCGGACGCCTGGCCGCGCCGTGGGGCTTCAGCCAGACCGAGGCGTCACTGGCACTGTGGGTCCCTCGACGCGCCGCGGATGGGCGCGCCGAGCAACTGGCGGGATGGTTGCGCGCGGAACTGGCGCGCCAGGTTTAGTCGCGTTTGCTGCACAGCAGGTAAGCCGCCAGCAGACCCAGCGCGCCAACGGCAACGCCGGCGGTGGTCCAGGGGTGTTGCTGTGCGTAGTCGCGCGTGGCGAGGCCGGTTTCGCGGGTCTTGGTTTTCACCTCTTCATAGGCATCACCAAGCAGGTTGCGCGAGTGGCGCAGGGCGTTCTCGGCGTTGCTTCTCAGCGCCTTCACGGTTTTGCGCGATTCGTCCGAGGCATCGTCTTTCAGGCTTTCCAGCGATTTCAGCAGGCTTTCGATTTCCGCTTCCATGCTTTGCAGCGCGGCTTTGCGTAGCGAACTTGTTGCCATGGTGACTCTCCTTCAGCGTTGAGTGAGGTGTTGTAGGTTCCGACTACGACGTGTCTGGAAAGTGCGATCGAACGTTTCGGTCCAAATGCCCCTCAGAGGAAAAACGCCCTGGCGCTGCTAGGCTCAACCGGCACACCTTCAAGGAGAACAGCGATGTCCGATCATCACACCTACAAGAAGATCGAGCTTGTCGGCTCGTCCCCCACCAGCATCGAGGACGCGATCAACAGTGCCCTGGCCGAGGCCGGCAAGAGCATCAAGCATCTGGAATGGTTTGAAGTGGTGGATACCCGCGGGCATATCCGCGACAACAAGGCGGCGCATTTTCAGGTCACCCTGAAAGTCGGGTTCCGCATCGCCAACAGTTGAAACGATTACCCGGTTAGATACCCAGGGCTCCGGAATGACACCGGGGCCTTTCTCGTTTTTGATCCACCAAGGAGAGCGATCAATGAAGCAACTGATTCTGGCAGTAGCACTGATGGGCCTGGCCGGCACCGCGCTGGCGGCGGGCAAGCCGTGTGAAGAATTGAAGAGCGAGATTGCGGCGAAGCTGGATGCCAAGGGCGTTCAGCATTATTCGCTGGAGGTTGTAGGCAAGGGGGCAGCCGCGAGCGGGAAGGTGGTCGGGACCTGCGAGGGCGGGACCAAGGAGATTGTCTACAAGCGTGGGTGAGTGGCCAATTGCGAGCACGCTCGCTCCTCTGTAGGAGCGAGCTTGCTCGCGATCACAACCTCAGTTGCCGAGCACCGTCTGCGCCATCAGTTCATACGACCGCACGCGGTCCGCATGCTCATACAGATCACAGGTGAAGATCAGCTCATCCGCCTGGGTCTGCTCCAGCAACACTTCCAGCTTGGCCTTGACCTTCTGTGGGCTGCCGACCATCGCCAGGCCGAGGAAATCCCCCACCGCCTCGCGTTCATGAGGCAACCACAGCCCGTTCATGCTTTCCACCGGCGGCTTTTGCACCAGGCTCTGGCCGCGCATCAGCGCGAGGATGCGCTGGTACACCGAGGTCGCCAGGTACTCGGCGTGTTCGTCGGTATCGGCCACCACCATCGGCACGCCCAGCATCACATACGGCTTGTCGAGCACCGCCGATGGCTGGAAATGATTGCGGTACACGCGAATCGCCTCGTGCATGAAGCGCGGCGCGAAGTGCGAGGCGAAGGCGTACGGCAGACCGCGCTGGCCCGCCAGTTGCGCGCTGAACAGGCTGGAGCCGAGCAGCCAGATTGGCACTTCGGTGCCGTAGCCGGGCACGGCGATCACTTTTTGATCAGGTGTGCGCGGGCCGAGGTAGCGCACCAGTTCGGCCACGTCTTCGGGGAAGTCGTCGGCGCTGCCGGAGCGTTCGCGGCGCAGGGCGCGGGCGGTCATCTGGTCGGAGCCGGGAGCGCGGCCGAGGCCGAGGTCGATGCGGCCGGGATAGAGGCTGGCCAGGGTGCCGAACTGTTCGGCAATCACCAGCGGCGCATGGTTGGGCAGCATCACCCCGCCGGAACCGACGCGGATGGTCGAGGTGCCGCCGGCCAGGTACGCCAGCAGCACCGACGTGGCCGAGCTGGCGATGCCGTCCATGTTGTGGTGCTCGGCCACCCAGAAGCGGTGGTAACCGAAGCGCTCGACGTGCTGCGCCAGGTCCAGCGAATTACGCAGCGATTGCGCCGGGCCACTGTCCTGGCGCACGGGCACGAGGTCGAGGGTGGAAATCTTGATGTCCGCGAGTTGCGTCATGGGGTCTCCTGAGCAAACGGAAGCCGCCGAAAAATGGCAGCCTTTGTTGCTCTGTGGGGGCGGTTGCCCGAGGAATCAATACCGGATGTGGCAAACGGGCTGAACTTGCCCGCGAGCGGGGCCTCTGAATTCAGGTAACGGCGCAACCCGCGTCGGCAACCCGAGGAGGCACCATGAAAAAGACTGCATCGGCCGTTTGGCAAGGCGGCCTGAAGGATGGCAAGGGCCAGATATCCACGGAAAGCGGCGCGCTGAAACAGGTTCCCTACGGTTTCAACACCCGTTTCGAAGGGACGCCGGGCACCAACCCGGAAGAACTGATCGGCGCCGCCCACTCCGGGTGTTTCTCCATGGCGCTGTCGATGATCCTCGGTGAAGCGGGCCTGACCGCAGAACGTATCGACACCACTGCCGAAGTCACCCTCGACAAACAGCCCGACGGCTTCGCCATCACCGCCGTTCACCTGATCCTCAAGGCCAAGGTGCCCGGCGCCAGTGAGGAGCAGTTCCTGGAACTGGCTAACAAGGCCAAGGCCGGCTGCCCGGTCTCGAAAGTGTTGAACGCGAAGATCAGCCTGGACGCCACGCTGTTGCAGTGAGCTTGCCTGGTAGCAGAACCATGGCATGCTCCTTCGGTCCAACCTGATGTTGGCTCAAGGTCTTTTGCCACGAGGAACTGCTCATGATCCGTATCGCAATCGCCGTGCTGGCTTCGCTGTTGGCCTTCAATGCTTCCGCCGCGATCAAGTCGTGCGAGGAATTGAAGGCCGAGATCGAAGCCAAGATCCAGGCCCGAGGCGTAACGTCCTACACCCTGGAAATCGTGCCCAACAGCGAAGTCCACGACCAGAACATGGTCGTGGGCAGTTGCGACGGCGGCACCAAGAAGATCATCTACCAGCGCAACGGCCAGTAAGCCTCAAGGGATGCAGTGGGTCAGCCGTTCCTGCGCCACCACCTTGCGCTCGGCGTCGTACAGCCAGGCGTTGGGTTGCAGGGCGATGGCCCGGGCTTCCAGCCGGTAACGCTGGCCGGCTTCGAAACCGTCGTATTCCAGCGTCAGGTAGCAGGTGCGCTCGGTCGGGTCGGTGGTGAAGAGGCCGGTGCTGATCTCATAGTCGAAGCGCACCACCAACTCGTGCTTGCCCGGCGACACCTGGAAGTAACGGCCGTCGTTGAGGCGTTTGCCGTCGAGACGCTCGGCCATCAGCACTTTGCCGGGGGTGATGGTGTAGAGATCGACCCAGGCCTGCTTCTGATCGACCGGAGGCATCGGACTGGTGCAGGCGCCCAGCGTGGTGAAAGCGAGGAACATCGCGGGTTGGCGCATGTTCAGCTCTCCAGAAAGGTAACAGAACGTAAGCATAGCGCCATCAGCGGCCCTCAGGTGCGCTGGCAGCCAGCCGGCACGCCGCTTCCCACCACTTTTTGCTGTTCGTCATAGAGTTTTGCCCAGGGCCGGAAACCGATGCTGCCCGCTTGCAGGCGGTATTTTTGACCGGCGTTGAAGTCCTTGAACTTGAGATTGAGCTGGCAATCGCGCCACAGTGGTTCGCTGGTGGGGCCGATATTGCTCGGGTCCACGGCGAACAGATAGCGCACGGTGAGCTGGTGATTGCCGGGGCTGACCTGGAAATAGCGGGTGTCGTCCCACGCTCGCTCGTCCACTTCGACGGCGTGCAAGGTGTCGTCATGGCCGGGGGCGAGATCGACCCAGGCCTGAGTCGGGTCCGGCGCGGGCAGGCCGGCGCAACCGGTGAGCGCCAGAAGGGCGCTGGCAGCGAGCATCGTTCGCATGGCAAAACTCCGGGCGGGCAGGATAGTCTTGGATCGATCTGGACTTGAGCGGGACCACCCCACGCATGATTCGAATTCTTCTGTTGTTGCGCTCAAGCCCCGGGGCACTCGACCGCGTTTTTCGCCTGTTTGTTCCCCTGTTACTGATCAGCCTGCTGAACGGTTGCGCGAGCGTGGGTTACTACGGCCAGCTCGCCAACGGCCAGTGGCAACTGCTGCGCGCCCGCACCCCGGTGCCGCAATTGCTGGCCGATCCCGCCACCGAACCGAAACTGCGCCAGCACCTGGAACAGTCCCAACGCGCCCGCGCTTTCGCCAGCCGGCACCTGAAACTGCCGGACAACCGCAGCTACCGGGTCTACGCCGATATCGGCCGGCCGTTCGTGGTGTGGAACGTGTTCGCCACCCCGGAGTTTTCGCTGGAGCCGCAGACCCACTGCTTCCCCATCGCCGGCTGCGTCGCCTACCGCGGCTACTACAGCCAGGGCGGTGCGCGCGGGGCCGCGGCGGTGCAGAAGCTGCAAGGGCTGGATGTGTATATCGGCGGGGTCGAGGCCTATTCGACGCTGGGCTGGTTTGACGATCCGATCCTCAACTCCATGCTCGGCTGGGGCGACGAGCGCCTGGCGACGGTGATCTTCCACGAGCTGGCGCACCAGCGGGTGTACGTGAAGGACGACACCGCCTTCAATGAGTCCTTCGCCACCTTTGTCGAGCAGGAAGGCACGCGGCAATGGCGTGCGGCGCGGGGATTGGCGGTGCAGGTGCAGGAGGGTGGCAAGCAGCGTGACCAGTTTGTCGGATTGGTGCTGGCGAGCCGGGAACGGCTCAAGGCGCTGTACACCCAGCCGCTGGCGCCGGATGCGATGCGTGCGGCCAAGCAGGCGGAGTTCGAGCGGCTACGCCGGGAGTACCGGCAGTTGCGAGACAGCGAGTGGGGCGGGGTCGGACGTTTCGATGCCTGGATCAATGCACCGATGAACAACGCCAAGCTGTTGCCGTTCGGGCTGTATGACCAGTGGGTGCCGGCGTTTGCGGCGGTGTTTGCCCAGGTGGGCGGGGATTGGCAGCGGTTTTATGGGCGGGTGGAAGAGATTGGGCGGTTGCCGGTTGGGGAGCGGCAGTTGGTTTTGAAGGGGCTTTAAGGGCCTCATCGCCGGCAAGGCCGGCTCCCACAAGTAGTTTGTCGGGCATTGGTTTTGTGACCGACTGGAAATCCTGTGGGAGCCGGCCTTGCCGGCGATGAGGCCCTCAGTAACCCATCAACTCAGGGTTTCATGAACGCCCGATGCATCTCTGCCAACGTCGCAAAGTGATACGCCGGTGCTTCCGCCGCCAGCTCCTCATGACTCCCAAACCCATACCCCACCGCCACCGCTTCCAGCCCGTTGCTGCGCGCACCAATCAGGTCGTGCTTGCGGTCGCCGATCATCAGGGTCTGCGCCGGGTCCAGGCCTTCCTCGGCCAACAGGTGACCGATCAGCTCGACCTTGTTGGTCCGCGTGCCGTCCAGCTCACTGCCGTAGATCACTTTGAAATGCCGGGCAAAATCGAAGTGTCGGGCAATCTCGCGGGCGAATACCCACGGCTTGGACGTCGCAACATACAGCGTGCGCCCCTGCCCTTGCAGCTCGCTGAGCAATTCGCCGACGCCGTCGAACACGCGGTTCTCGTACAGCCCGGTGACCTTGAAGCGTTCACGGTAGAAATTCACCGCCTCCCACGCCTTGGCCTCGTCGAAGTCATAGAACTGCATGAACGCCTGCAACAGCGGCGGGCCGATGAAGTGTTCCAGGCGGGTCAGGTCCGGTTCGTCGATGCCGAGCTTGGCCAGGGCGTACTGGATAGAGCGGGTGATGCCTTCGCGCGGGTCGGTCAGGGTGCCGTCGAGGTCGAAGAGGATGTTCTGCTGGTGCATGGCAATCTCGGAAAAAGGGGTGTGGATACGTTCACTCGGGCTGGTCGTAGCCTTCAGCAAGGTGCTGGTCCTTGAGTCGGACGTAGTTGGCGGCGCTGTAGGGGAAGAACGCGCGCTCCTTGTCGGTTAGCGGGCGGGCCTGCTTCACCGGGCTGCCGACATAGAGGAAACCGCTTTCCAGGCGTTTGCCTGGCGGCACCAGGCTACCGGCGCCGATGATCACTTCGTCCTCGACGATGGCGCCGTCCATGATCGTGCTGCCCATGCCCACCAGGATGCGGTTGCCGAGGGTGCAGCCGTGGAGCATGACCTTGTGGCCGATGGTCACGTCGTCGCCGATCAGCAGCGGGAAGCCGTCGGGGTTGAAGGGCCCGGCGTGAGTGATGTGCAACACGCTGGCGTCCTGCACGCTGGTGCGCGCACCGATGCGGATGCGGTGCATGTCGCCGCGGATCACCGTCAGCGGCCAGACCGAGCTGTCATCGCCGATCTCGACGTCGCCGATAACCACCGCGCTGCGGTCGACGAAGGCGCGTTCGCCCAGGCGGGGCGTGTGCTGCTGGAAGGTGCGAATGGCCATGAATAGCGTCTCTCTCTGAGGCTTATTAGCTGCGGTCGGCGCCGATTGTAATTAAGATGGGCCGGTGTTTCTTCTGCCAAGGTGTCCAACCGTGAGTGCGACCAACCCGCTTCTGCAGTCCTACGACCTGCCGCCCTTCTCGGCGATCCGCGCCGAGCACGTGCTGCCGGCGATTGAACAGATCCTGGCCGACAACCGCAACGCCATTGCCGCCCTTCTCAAGACCCAGGGCCAGAACCCGAGCTGGGCCGGACTGGTCCTGGCCATGGACGAACTCAACGACCGCCTCGGCGCGGCCTGGAGTCCCGTCAGCCACCTCAACGCCGTGTGCAACAGCGCCGAACTGCGCGAAGCCTACGAGGCCTGCCTGCCCGCCCTGAGCGCCTACGCCACCGAGCTGGGCCAGAACCGCGAACTGTTCCAGGCCTGGGAAGCGCTGGCCGCCAGCCCCGAAGCCGCCGGCTTCGACGTGGCGCAAAAAACCATCATCGAACACGCCCTGCGCGACTTCCGCCTGTCGGGCATCGACCTGCCCGCCGACCAGCAGCAGCGTTATGCCGAAGTGCAGAGCAAGCTGTCCGAGCTGGGCAGCCGCTTCTCCAACCAGTTGCTCGACGCCACCCAGGCCTGGACCAAGCACGTCACCGACGAAGCCGCCCTCGCCGGCCTGACCGATTCGGCCAAGGCGCAGATGGCCGCCGCCGCCCAGGCCAAGGGCCTCGACGGCTGGCTGATCAGCCTGGAATTCCCCAGCTACTACGCGGTGATGACCTACGCCACCGACCGTGCCCTGCGCGAAGAAATCTACGCCGCCTACTGCACCCGCGCCTCCGACCAGGGCCCGAATGCCGGCCAGTTCGACAACGGCCCGGTGATGCGCGAGATCCTCGACCTGCGCCAGGAACTGGCCGAGCTGCTGGGCTTCGCCAACTTTGCCGAGCTGAGCCTGGCGACCAAGATGGCCGAGTCCAGCGACCAGGTGCTGGGTTTCCTGCGGGACCTGGCCAAGCGCAGCAAGCCGTTCGCCGCCCAGGACCTGGCCCAGCTCAAGGCCTACGCCGCCGAACAGGGCTGCCCGGACCTCAGCAGTTGGGACAGCGGTTTCTACGGCGAGAAGTTGCGCGAGCAGCGCTACAGCGTTTCCCAGGAAACCCTGCGCGCCTACTTCCCGATCGACAAGGTGCTGACCGGCCTGTTCGCCATCGTCCAGCGCCTGTACGGCATCGAGATTGCCGAGCTCAAGGGCTTCGACACCTGGCACCCGGACGTGCGCCTGTTCGAAATCAAGGAGAACGGCCAGCATGTCGGCCGCTTCTTCTTCGACCTCTACGCCCGCGCCAACAAGCGCGGCGGTGCCTGGATGGACGGCGCCCGCGACCGTCGCCGCACGGCTGATGGCAAGCTGCAGAGCCCGGTGGCCAACCTGGTGTGCAACTTCACCCCGGCCGCTCCGGGCAAGCCGGCGCTGTTGACCCACGATGAAGTCACCACCCTGTTCCACGAATTCGGCCATGGCCTGCACCACCTGCTGACCCGCATCGAGCATGCCGGCGTGTCCGGTATCAACGGCGTGGCCTGGGACGCGGTGGAACTGCCGAGCCAATTCATGGAGAACTGGTGCTGGGAGCCGGAAGGCCTGGCGCTGATTTCCGGTCATTACGAAAGCGGCGAGCCGCTGCCACAGGACCTGCTGGAGAAAATGCTGGCGGCGAAGAACTTCCAGTCCGGGCTGATGATGGTCCGCCAACTGGAATTCTCGCTGTTCGACTTCGAACTGCACGCCAGCCACGGCGACGGCCGCAGCGTGCTGGAAGTCCTCGAAGGCGTGCGCGACGAGGTCTCGGTCATGCGGCCACCGGCCTACAACCGCTTCCCCAACAGCTTCGCGCACATCTTCGCCGGCGGTTACGCCGCGGGTTACTACAGCTACAAGTGGGCTGAAGTGCTGTCCGCCGATGCCTTCTCGCGCTTCGAGGAAGACGGAGTGCTCAATGCCGAGACCGGCCGTGCTTTCCGTGAGGCGATCCTGGCCCGCGGCGGTTCCCAGGAACCGATGCTGCTGTTCGTCGACTTCCGCGGTCGCGAGCCGTCCATCGACGCGCTGCTGCGCCACAGCGGCCTGAGCGAGGACCTGGCGGCATGAGCACGACCAAGAAACGCTTCATCGCCGGGGCGGTCTGCCCGGCGTGCAGCGAGCCGGACAAGCTGATGATGTGGAACGTCGACGGCACGCCGCACCGCGAGTGCGTGGCCTGTGGTTTCTCCGACACCCTCAACGAGCAGGGCCTGTCGGTGCCGAAGGAGCTGGGCACGCGGGTCAACCAGAATGAGGCGAAAGCGCCGAAACCTGCGGTGCAGACGGTGCAGTTCTTTCCCAATCCGAAGCTGAAGAAGCCGTCGGAATGAACGAAGGCCGTTCGGTTACCCCGAACGGCCTTTTCATTTGGCATAAAGCGGATGTTTGGCGTGTTACATCCGAAACGTGAATGCCTGGGTGCATTTCTGCCATTCGCGGGTGGCTATCGTTCCCACTGGGACGGCCCTTTGCATGAGATCACCTGCTCTGATGTAAGCGTCCGCACTGTTTTATCCCTAGAGACGGCGCTATGGGCTCACTTCGAGTGTGTGACGGGGCATGGCAAGCGACAACTGACAGAAATATCAGGTGTGGCGGTAAGAAAAATGCTTTTATACTGTATGAATAAACAGTATCGAGGTGGGCGTCATGGCTGCTCCAACGCCGGTGCGCGGTCGCGGGACCGCGCACAATCCGCACAACCGCTTTGCCCCCAACCGCTCGGTGGTCGAGGACGACGGCTGGTATCAGGAAGTGCCGTTGACCCAAGGCACCGAAGTCCGCATCGAAACCGCGAAAACCATCATCACCCGCAACAACTCCCCGGACCTGCCCTTCGACCGTTCGATCAATCCCTATCGCGGGTGTGAGCACGGTTGCATTTATTGCTACGCGAGGCCCAGCCACGCTTACTGGGACCTGTCTCCCGGCCTGGATTTCGAAACGAAGCTGATCGCCAAGACCAACGCCGCCGCCGTGCTCGAGCAGCAATTGTCGAAGCCGGGGTATGTCTGTGCGCCGATCAACCTGGGCTCCAACACCGACCCGTATCAGCCGATCGAGCGCGAGCAGCAACTGACCCGGCGCCTGCTGGAGGTGCTGCTGCGCTACCGGCATCCGGTGACCATCGTCACCAAGGGGTCGCTGATCCTGCGCGACCTCGACCTGCTCAGCGAACTGGCGAAGCAGCGGCTGGTGTCGGTGATGATCAGCCTCACAACCCTCGACGATGAACTCAAGCGCACCCTCGAACCGCGCGCCGCCGCGCCCAAGGCCCGGCTGCGGGCGATCCGGGTGATGCGCGAGGCGGGGATTCCGGTGGGGGTGTTGTGCTCGCCGATGATCCCGATGATCAACGACAGCGAACTGGAGCGTCTGCTGGAGGCCGCCAGCGAGGCCGGGGCGTTGAGCGCCGCGTACATGCTGCTGCGCCTGCCGCTGGAGGTGGCGCCGTTGTTCGAGCAGTGGTTGCAGGACCATTACCCGCAACGGGCCGCCCATGTCCTCAGCCTGGTGCGGCAGAGCCGGGGCGGTGAGCTGTACGACAGCCGTTTCGGCGCTCGCATGCGCGGTGAAGGGGTGTTCGCCGACCTGCTGGCGCAGCGCTTCGACAAGGCCATCCGGCGTTACGGGCTGAACCGTCGCGGCGGCTATTCGCTGGATTGCACGGCCTTCTGTCCGCCGGGCGGTCAGTTGTCATTGTTGTAAAAACAATAATGGCCATTGGCAACTGATGGTTTTTTGATACCATCGAGGCCCCGGCAAAACCCCCTGTAACCCTTGTTCTAGAGCCATCCGAATTCAGTTTCAGTTAAGTTTCGACAAGTAGCGTAGGAATTCAGGCAAACGAATATGTGATTTGTTGACTACATCTGTAATCCAAGTGACGTAAGCCTGTCTGAATCTCAACCCGGTAAACTGGACTTACCTACGAACCTGTCAAAGAGGATGAATCATGTCGAACAAGGAACCCTCTCCGACCGGCCCGGCTACTCCGGAAGCCGAGACTGCCGATGGCGCCCTGAAACACATCGTTGATGGCTTTTTGCGATTCCATCACGAAGTGTTCCCTGAACAGGAAGAGCTCTTCAAAAAGCTCGCCACCGCCCAAAAACCCCGAGCGATGTTCATTACCTGCGCCGACTCGCGGATCGTTCCCGAACTGATTACTCAAAGCTCGCCCGGCGACCTGTTCGTTACCCGTAACGTCGGTAACGTCGTGCCGCCTTATGGCCAGATGAACGGTGGTGTGTCGACCGCCATCGAATATGCGGTGCTGGCGCTGGGCGTCCACCACATCATCATTTGCGGCCACTCCGACTGTGGCGCCATGCGCGCGGTGTTGAACCCGCAGTCGCTGGAAAAGATGCCGACCGTCAAAGCCTGGCTGCGCCATGCTGAAGTCGCCCGCACCGTGGTCGAGGACAACTGCCAGTGCGGTACCGAGCACGAGAACATGCAGGTGCTGACCAAGGAAAACGTCATCGCCCAACTGCACCACTTGCGCACGCACCCGTCGGTGGCTTCGCGCCTGGCGGCCGGTCAGTTGTATATCCACGGCTGGATCTACGACATCGAGACCAGCGAGATCTCCGCCTACGACGCCGCCAGCGATGCCTTCCTGCCGCTCAAGCGCGGCGAGCCGATACCAAGCGCTACTCCAAAAGGCCGCTTCTAAGCCTTCTCGCTTCACCCAATTCTGCTGACTGACCCACCACAGGCCGCCACGCGCGGCCCGTGGATGGGCGTCGGCTGTCTTTGAAAACGCTTTGATGCCTTGCCGCAGCGCCGGCGGCCTTCGGCTGCCCGTGATTTGGCGCTGCGCATGAATATGGCCAGAGGAACGGCCTGAAAAAGGAGAACAGGATGAACATGACGCAATTCAAAGCGGCCTTGCCGCGGGACCTCTTGGCATCGGTGGTGGTGTTTCTGGTGGCGCTGCCGCTGTGCATGGGGATCGCCATCGCGTCCGGCATGCCGCCGGCCAAGGGCCTGATTACCGGCATCGTCGGCGGGCTGTTGGTGGGTTGGCTGGCCGGCTCGCCGTTGCAGGTCAGCGGCCCGGCCGCCGGGCTGGCGGTGCTGGTGTTCGAACTGGTGCGCCAGCACGGCATGGCCATGCTCGGGCCGATCCTGCTGCTGGCCGGCTTGCTGCAATTGCTGGCCGGGCGCTTCCGTCTTGGCTGCTGGTTCCGGGTCACGGCGCCGGCGGTGGTCTACGGCATGCTCGCCGGTATCGGCGTGCTGATCGTGCTGTCGCAGGTGCATGTGATGTTCGACCGCTCGCCGCTGCCCTCCGGGCTGGACAACCTGCTGGGCTTTCCCGCGGTCGTCGGCGATGCGCTGCCGCTGGAGCACGCGGGCAACGGCTGGCAGGCCGCGGCCCTGGGCCTCGGCACCATCGCGGTGATGTGGGCCTGGGAACGCTGGAAACCGAACACGCTGCGCTTCGTGCCGGGCGCGCTGCTCGGGGTGAGCTTGATGACGTTGCTGAGCATCGCCCTGGCCCTGCCGGTCAACCGCGTGCAGGTGCCGGACGACCTGAGCCAGGCGATCGACTGGCTGCGCCCCGCCGACCTGCTGGCGCTGGCCGACCCGACGCTGCTGGTCGCGGCCTTCGCCCTGGCCTTTATCGCCAGCGCCGAAACCCTGCTGTCGGCGGCGGCGGTGGACCGCATGCACAGCGGCCAGCGCTCGGACTTCGACCGTGAACTCTCGGCGCAAGGGGTCGGCAACATGATCTGCGGCGTGCTGGGTGCGCTGCCGATGACCGGGGTGATCGTGCGCAGTTCGGCCAATGTTCAGGCGGGCGCGCGGACGCGGCTGTCGGCGGTGTTCCATGGCGTCTGGCTGCTGGCGTTCGTGGTGCTACTGGGCAGTGTGCTGCAGCAGATCCCGGTGGCGAGTCTGGCCGGGGTGCTGGTGTTCACCGGGGTGAAACTGGTGGACCTCAAGGCCTTTCGCGGGCTCGGTCGTTATGGGCGGATGCCGATGTTCACCTACGCGGCGACCGCCCTGGCGATCGTCTTCACCGACCTGCTGACCGGCGTGCTGCTGGGCTTCGCCCTGACCTTGCTGAAACTGGCGCTCAAGGCGGCGCGGCTGAAGATCAGCGTCAGCAGCCTGGCGCGGCCCGGGCATATGGAACTGCGCTTGAGCGGCGCCGCGACCTTCCTCAAGGTGCCGGCGCTGACCCAGGCGCTGGACGCAATTCCGCCGGGCACCACCTTGCACGTGCCGCTGGCCAACCTCAGTTACATCGACCATTCCTGCCTGGAACTGCTGGAGGACTGGGGGCGGGCGAACGCCGCTAACGGGTCGACGCTGGTGATCGAGTCGCGGCGGTTGAAGCGGCGCGTCGAAGGGCGGGTACGAACCACGGCGGGCCTGGGCACGTAGGCGAACCCTGAAAAGACCCGGCACCTGCGAATGTAAGCGCACGTTGCAGCAGGTGCCGTCACTGCCATACTATTAAGAATCAATACCATTTGCGTCACCCGCGCGCGGATCTCCCATGCCTTCCCCTGCCCAGACCCTCTACGTTCGACACTCACCCTGGCTGCTGCTGTTCCTGCGCCGTCGCCTGGGCAATGGCTGGGATGCCGCCGATCTGTTGCATGACACGTTCCTGCGCGTATTGCGCCGACCTGTCGAGTTCGACAGCCAGGTCGGCGAACGCTCGTACCTCGCCACCATCGCCAAGGGCCTGTGCATCGATCATTGGCGCCACGCCCAGATCGAGCGCGCCTGGCGCGAAACCCTGGCGGCGCAGCCCGAGGCGACGGTGCCTTCCGCTGAACACACGGCGTTGGTGATCGAAACCCTGTTCGAGGTCGACGCGATGCTGTCGCGCCTGCCGGCCAAGGTGCGCGAAGCGTTTCTCATGGCGCAGGTCGAAGGCGTGACCTACGCGGTGATCGCCGAGCGCCTGGAGGTCAGCGAGCGCATGGTCAAGAAGTACATGGCGCAGGCGTTCCTCCATTGCGCCGTGCTCGAAGCCGAACTCGACGGCTTGCTGGTGGAGTGACGCGATGAGGGCCACCCAGGAAAAACTCAGCCACGCGACCCTCGAACACGCCGCCCAGTGGTACGTGCGGCTGCAGGAAGAAGGCGACCAGAGCAGCGTTCGCGAGCAGTGGCAATGCTGGTTCGACCAGCATGCCGAGCATCAGGCCGCCTGGCGCTACATGGAACGGGTGGGCGAACGCTTCGCCCCGCTGCGGGCGGAAGGCGAACGCGCCGGCCGCCTGCTGCGCGAGCGCGGGCCGGCACGCCTGGGGCGGCGCCAGACGGTGAAGTCGCTGTTGGTGCTGGCGATCGGTTCGATGGCGGGCCTCGGCGGCTGGCAGGCGGCATCGCGCAATGGCTGGACCGCCGATCTGCACACCGGCACCGGCGAGAACCGCGAGGTGGCGCTGGCCGATGGCAGCACCTTGTGGCTGGGCGCGCAGACCGCCGTCGATACCCGTTTCGACGCGCGGCAGCGCCTGCTCGACCTGCGTTTCGGTGAGGTCCTGTTGCAATCCTCGGTGCGGGATCGCCGGCCTTTGCTGCTGGAAACCGGGGCCGGCATGTTGCAGATGGTGTCGACGCCGATTCGCCTGGCGCTTCGCTATGCCGAGGGCAATGCCCGGCTCAACGTCTATCAGGGTGAGGTGGAAATCTTCACGCGCACTGGCACCCGCGCGCTGATCGAGGCCGGCCAGCGCGTCGATTTCAGCGCCCTCGCCGTCTCGCCCCCGGCGCCGGCGCAGAGGGCGGGCGAATCCTGGCTGCAGGATCGGCTGACCGCCGAGGCCATGCCCCTCGAAGAGCTGATCGATGCGCTGGGCCGCTACCGTCCCGGCCATCTCGGCCTGCACCCGGACCTCGCCCGGCTGGCGGTGATGGGCACCTTCCCCCTCGACGACACGGATCACGCCCTGCGCCTGCTCGAAGCCGCGTTGCCGGTGCGGATCAAGCGGATGACCGACTGGTGGGTGACTGTCGAGCCGGCCTGAAAATTTTTTTCAGCGGGCGGTTCCCCTTTGCGTCCGTCGTCCGGTTCAACAGCAGAACCCTCCCATCTACCGCATGAACACAACAGGGACTGCCATGTCGTCGCCCCGCTCCTGCGTGTTGGCACTCGTGCCGATGACCATCCTCAGCTTCGCCCCGCTCGCCCTTCTGCCCGCCGCTGTCCAGGCCGCGCAGGCCAGCGCCCGGCTCCAGACCTTCCACGTTGCGGCGGGTAGCCTGAGCACGGTGCTCAATGACTTCAGCAGCCAGGCCGGCATTTACCTGGCTGGCAGCGACAGCCTTGCGACCGGCAAGCGCAGCGCCGGGCTGGACGGGGAATACAGCGTCGAACAGGCCCTGGCGGTGTTGCTCGCGGGCAGCGGCCTGGTCGCCGTGTCCCAGGGCGCCAGCGGCTATGTGCTGCAACCCGCTCCCGAGACGGGCGCGGTGCAATTGGACGCGACATCGATCAACGGTCAGGGCCTGGCCAGCCGCTACGGCCAGGAAGACAAAGGCTATCGCGCCACCCATTCGGCGACGGCGAGCAAGACCAGCACCGCGCTGGCCGACACCCCGCGCTCGGTCTCGGTGGTTACCCGCCAGCGCATGGACGACCAGCAATCGCAGAGCCTGACCGAAGTGCTGGGCTACGTTCCCGGCATCTTCGCCCCGCCCTTCGCGGCCGGTGATGGTCAGGCGGGCGACCTGTTCTTCATTCGCGGTTTCAACGCCACCGACTACGGCTACGGGCTGCTGCGCGACGGCCTGCGGGTGCAGGGCAACCGCTACGACACCAGCAGCGAGCCTTATGGCGTGGAGCGGGTGGAAGTGTTCCGTGGCCCGACCTCGATCCTGTATGGCGAAAACGCCCCCGGCGGCGTGGTCAACCTGGTGAGCAAGCGCCCGACCGCCCAGCCACGCGGCGAAATCCAGCTCAGCTATGGCTCCAATGAGCGCCGCCAACTGGGCATCGACGTGTCCGGCCCGCTGGCGGACAACCCCAACGTGCTCGGGCGGTTGGTGGTGCTGGGGCGCAAGTCCGGCACTCAGGTCGATCATCAGCCGGACGACCGCCTGTATGTCGCGCCGTCGCTCACGCTGAACTTCGACGAACAGAATGACCTGACGCTGCTGGCGTCCTACCAGCGCGACCGTACGCTGATGGAGCTGGGCTACCCGGCGGCCGGCACCCTGCTGAACAATCCCAACGGCAAGATCAGCAAGCACGCCCTGCTGGGCAATCCCGGCTGGGACAATTTCGAGCGGGAAACCTGGACCCTCGGCTACGAATTCCATCACCAGTTCAACGACGACTGGCAGTACCGGCAGAACTCCCGCTACATGCAGTCGCGCATCGACCGCCAGGAGATCTGGCCGGGCAACCTGAACAACGGCGGCTTCGGCACCACGGTGACCAACACCGCCTACGACCGCTACAACAAGTCGATCGCCTATTCGCTGGATAACCAGGTCGAAGGCCGCTTCAACCTTGGCGAGGTGGAAAACACCTTGCTGGTCGGCGCCAGCCTCGACCGCACCTCGTTCAATCAGGACTGGAACGCCGGTTTCGGCGGTAGCGTCAACGTGTTCAACCCGGTCTACAACGGCGACCCGGTGACCTCGACGCGGGTCCAGGACGCCCTGCTCGAACAGACCATGTATGGCGTCTACAGCCAGATCCAGTCCCGGCTCGACAACTGGGTGCTGTTGCTGGGCGGGCGCTATGACCGGGTCAACAGCGAGTACCGCAATCGCCGCGGCACCCTCAACGCGCCGGCCGACCTCGACTACTGGGATGGTCAGTTCACCTGGCAGACCGGCTTGATGTACCAGTTCGACAACGGTGTCTCGCCGTACCTGAGCTATTCCACCGCGTACAACCCGATCCAGCAGGTATCGAGCGCCTCGGGGCCGCTGGACCCGACGCTGAGCGAGCAATACGAAGCCGGTGTGAAATACGAGCCCAAGGGCTGGAATACGCTGATCAGCGCGTCGGTCTATGACCTGCGCAAGAAGGATGACTCGCTGTACGACAGCGCCAGCGGCGACTACCGCAACATTGGTCGCAGCCGCGCCAAGGGCGTGGAACTGGAGCTGAACAGCGACATCAGCGAAAACATCAACGTGACGGCGGCTTACACCTACACCGACTCGCGGATCACCAAGGACGTGGCCGGCTCGCTGCTCGAAGGCCATCAGGTCACCGGCGTTCCGCGCAACCAGGCGTCGCTGTGGAGCACCTACCGCTTCCTCGACGGCCAGCTCAAGGGCCTGCGTGTTGGCGCTGGTGTCCGTCATTTCGACAGCACCTTCGCGTACACCAGCCCGTCGCTGTACGGCAAGCTGGATACGGGTGACGTGACGCTGGTGGATGCCACCATCGGCTATCAGGTGAATGCGCACTGGTCGGCCGAGGTCAACGCTCGCAACCTGTTCGACCAGGAATATGTGGCGGGCTGCAACAACGCCGGGCGTTGCTACTGGGGTGAAGAGCGGACGGTGTTGGGGACGGTGAGTTACAACTGGTAAATCGGCTGTTGGTGCTGGCCTCATCGCTGGCAAGCCAGCTTGCCGGCGATGCGCCCCGACAAGCCAACTCCCACAAGACCTGTGGGAGCTGGCTTGCCGACGATAGGGCCATCAAAGTGGCAATAAATATCAGCCCGTCTGCTGTTGGCCCAACTCCAGCCCAACCCCGAGCTGCCGCGACAGGCACGGCCAGCGTTTCCACGCTGCGCCCGTCTCCGGGCTGCTCAGCGTTTCGCGGTACGCCTCCACTGACTCCAGCGCGAAGCTTTCGTCGTTGAGCATGTTGTCCAGCGAGTGATGCGCCACTTCATCGAGCTGGTTGGCGAATTCTTCGCCGATCAACTGGTGGGCGATCAGGTTGGCCACGGTGGTATCCAGCGGAATCAACGGCTGCTGGAAATGCTTGATGTACAGGTCGTTGACCTCTTCCACCAGGCGATGCGCCAGATACGCTTCGTCCAGCAGGCAATCCAGGCCGACCTGGCCATTCACGATCTGCGGCGGGGTGATGAAATATTCCTCGGCGATTTTCAGCACCGGTTTGATCTGCGATTCGATACCCGCTTCGCGGGCGACGTCGTTGGCGGCCTCCAGCAGCTCCGGGACCTGATCGATGTAAGCGGTAACGAAACGGTTCAACGCACCCTGCGCGTCCTGCTCGGGTAACTGAATCAAGGGATGCAGATGGGGTAACTGGCGCTCTAGCCGTTCCTTCAATTGGCCGGTTTCGGCTTCGTGACGGTGGGCTTGGGCGATCTGCTCGCGCAAAGCGGCAATCTTCATGACAACTCCAAGGACAAGCGGTGACGTACGGAAGACACTAAATTAGTCCTATTTTGTTATCGCCTAAGATCCATTTCTCATAACCCTCATGCCCTTTTGCAGTATGGGGTTATATCAAGATGCCATCATTCATGTAAGCCAATGTCCTACAAGGATTTTCGGCGATGACTGATTGGTCAGCAGCGCTTTTCCGCCGCGTCATTGCGCGGTCGGGACCCCTGTCTATACTCCGCTGTGAAAGTGATTTGGCTGATGAGGCCCGCCTGTTGTGCAGCGGGGGGCCGTCGTCAAAGTCCGCAGTCTTGACGCCGTGCCCCCTGCCGTAGGTCCCGCCTCCGGGATAACAAGAACGATAAGGGGAACCCGCAATGATGCGACATCCACATGTCTGGATGGGCCTCCTGCTGTGGTCGCTACTCACGCCAGCGCATGCCGCCTGGACCGTGAACATGGCGCCGGGGGCGACCGAAGTCAGCAATGCCGTGTTCGACCTGCACATGACCATCTTCTGGATCTGCGTGGTGATCGGCCTCGTGGTATTCGGCGCGATGTTCTGGTCGATGATCGTCCACCGCCGCTCCACCGGCCAGCAGCCGGCGCATTTCCACGAACACACCTGGGTCGAAATTCTCTGGACCGTGGTGCCCTTCCTGATTCTGGTGGTCATGGCCATTCCGGCGACCAAGACCCTGATCGACATCTACGACGCCAGTGAATCGGACGTGGATATCCAGGTCACCGGCTACCAGTGGAAATGGCACTACAAATACCTGGGCCAGGACGTCGAGTTCTTCAGCAACCTGGCGACCCCGGCGGACCAGATCCACAACAAAGCGCCGAAAGACGAACACTACCTCCTTGAAGTCGACCAGCCGCTGGTGTTGCCGGTGGGCGCGAAAGTGCGCTTCCTGGTCACCGCCGCCGACGTTATCCACTCCTGGTGGGTGCCGGCCTTCGCGGTCAAGCGCGACGCCATCCCCGGCTTCGTCAACGAAGCCTGGACCCGTGTCGAAAAACCCGGCATCTACCGCGGCCAGTGCACCGAGCTGTGCGGCAAGGACCACGGTTTCATGCCGGTGGTGGTCGAGGTCAAGTCGAAAGAGGACTACGACACCTGGCTCGGCGAACGCAAGGCCGAGGCGGCCAAGCTCAAGGAACTGACCAGCAAGGAATGGACGCTGCAAGAGCTGGTCGAGCGCGGCGACAAGGTCTACCACACCACCTGCGTGGCCTGTCACCAGGCCGAAGGCCAGGGCCTGCCGCCGATGTTCCCGGCGCTCAAAGGCTCGAAGATCGCCACCGGACCGAAGGAAGACCACCTCAACCTGGTGTTCCACGGCAAGCCCGGCACCGCGATGGCGGCGTTCGGCAAGCAACTCTCGGAAGTCGATCTGGCCGCCGTCGTCACCTACGAACGCAACGCCTGGGGCAACAACAAGGGCGACATGGTCACGCCGAAAGACGTGCTGGCGATCAAACAGGCGGAAAGCAAATGAGCCGGTTTTCAGGAGACAGGACATGAGCACAGTGATCGACGACCACGGTCATGCCGGGCATGACCACGCCCACGGCCCGGCCAAGGGCCTGATGCGCTGGGTGCTGACGACCAACCATAAAGACATCGGCTCGATGTACCTGTGGTTCGCCTTTATCGCCTTCCTGCTGGGCGGCTCCTTCGCCATGGTGATCCGCGCCGAGCTGTTCCAGCCCGGCCTGCAGATCGTCCAGCCGGAGTTCTTCAACCAGATGACCACCATGCACGGCCTGGTGATGGTCTTCGGCGCGGTGATGCCGGCCTTCGTCGGCCTGGCCAACTGGATGATCCCGCTGATGATCGGCGCGCCGGACATGGCCCTGCCGCGGATGAACAACTTCAGCTTCTGGCTGTTGCCGGCGGCGTTCCTGCTGCTGGTGTCCACGCTGTTCATGCCCGGTGGCGGGCCGAACTTCGGCTGGACCTTCTACGCGCCGCTCTCGACCACCTACGCGCCGGAAAGCGTGACCTTCTTTATCTTCGCCATTCACCTCATGGGCATCAGCTCGATCATGGGCGCGATCAACGTCATCGCCACCATCCTCAACCTGCGTGCCCCCGGCATGACCCTGATGAAGATGCCGCTGTTCGTCTGGACCTGGCTGATCACCGCCTTCCTGCTGAT
The DNA here is from genome assembly GCF_025466015.1 of Pseudomonas sp. 5P_5.1_Bac1. NCBI lineage: Bacteria > Pseudomonadati > Pseudomonadota > Gammaproteobacteria > Pseudomonadales > Pseudomonadaceae > Pseudomonas > Pseudomonas sp. 5P_5.1_Bac1. Next base: position 266,489 of record NZ_JANLNX010000110.1, read on the forward strand.
CGCGGTAATGCCGGTGCTGGCAGGCGTGGTGACCATGATGCTGATGGACATCCATTTCGGCACCAGCTTCTTCAGCGCCGCCGGCGGTGGTGACCCGGTGCTGTTCCAGCATGTGTTCTGGTTCTTCGGCCACCCCGAGGTGTACATCATGATCCTGCCGGCGTTCGGCGCGGTCAGTTCGATCATCCCGGCGTTCTCGCGTAAGCCGCTGTTCGGCTACACCTCGATGGTCTACGCCACCGGCGCGATCGCCTTCCTGTCGTTCATCGTCTGGGCGCACCACATGTTCGTGGTGGGCATTCCGGTGGTGGGCGAGCTGTTCTTCATGTACGCGACCATGCTGATCGCCGTGCCCACCGGGGTGAAGGTGTTCAACTGGGTCAGCACCATGTGGGAAGGCTCGCTGACCTTCGAGACGCCGATGCTGTTCGCCATCGCCTTCGTCATCCTGTTCACCATCGGCGGGTTCTCCGGGTTGATGCTGGCCATCGCCCCGGCGGACTTCCAGTACCACGACACCTACTTCGTGGTGGCGCACTTCCACTACGTGCTGGTGCCGGGGGCGATCTTCGGGATCTTCGCCTCGGCCTACTACTGGCTGCCGAAGTGGACCGGGCACATGTACGACGAAACCCTCGGCAAGTTGCATTTCTGGCTGTCGTTCGTCGGCATGAACCTGGCGTTCTTCCCGATGCACTTCGTTGGCCTGGCCGGCATGCCGCGGCGGATCCCGGACTACAACCTGCAGTTCGCCGACTTCAACATGATCTCGTCGATCGGCGCCTTCACCTTCGGCGCCACGCAGATCTTCTTCCTGTTCATCGTCATCAAATGCATCCGCGGCGGTGAGCCGGCGCCGGCCAAGCCGTGGGATGGCGCCGAAGGACTGGAGTGGACGATTCCGTCGCCGGCGCCGTACCACACCTTCCAGACGCCACCGGAAGTGAAGTGAAAGGAGCATCGCGGTCATGAACGAGGGCATCTCGATCAAGCGCCTGGTCACCCGCCTGCTGATGCTGGCGGTGCTGATGTTCGCCTTCGGCTTCGCCCTGGTGCCGATCTACGACGTGATGTGCCGCGCGTTCGGCATCAACGGCAAGACCGGCGGCCAGTACGAAGGCAGCCAGGTGGTGGACCCGGCGCGCTCGGTGAAGGTGCAGTTCCTCTCGACCAACGCCATCGACATGGTCTGGGACTTCTACTCCACCGCCGACCAGATCGACGTCAACCCGGGGGCGGTCAACCAGATGATCTTCGTTGCCCACAACCCGACCGACAAACCCATGACCGCCCAGGCCATCCCGAGCATTTCGCCGGCCGAGGCGGCGGCGTATTTCCACAAGACCGAATGCTTCTGCTTCAGCCAGCAGGTGCTGCAGCCGGGTGAGCGCATCGAAATGCCGGTGCGTTTCATCGTCGACCGCGACCTACCCAAGGATGTGAAACACCTGACGCTCGCCTACACGCTGTTCGACATCACCGCTCGCCAGCCGCCGGTCGCCCATGTGGCCAGCCAGAACCCGCAGAGCGCCCGATAAGGAGAACAATTCATGGCCTCTCACGAGCATTACTACGTACCGGCGCAAAGCAAATGGCCGATCATCGCCACCGTTGGCATGTTCATCACGGTGTTCGGCCTCGGCACCTGGTTCAACGACCTCAAGGCGGGGCGCGACTCTCACGGTCCGCTGATTTTCTTCGTCGGTGCGCTATGTCTGGCCTACATGCTGTTCGGCTGGTTCGGCGCGGTGATCAAGGAAAGTCGCGCCGGGCTCTACAGCCCGCAGATGGACCGTTCGTTCCGCTGGGGCATGTCGTGGTTCATCTTTTCCGAGGTGATGTTCTTCATCGCCTTCTTCGGTGCGCTGTTTTACGTGCGCCACCTGGCCGGGCCGTGGCTCGGCGGTGAAGGCGCCAAGGGCGTGGCGCACATGCTCTGGCCCAACTTCGAGTTCACCTGGCCGCTGCTGCACACGCCGGACCCGAAACTGTTCCCGCCGCCCAAGGAAGTCATCGACCCGTGGCACCTGCCGCTGATCAACACCATCCTGCTGGTCAGCTCCAGCGTGACCATCACCATCGCCCACCACGCCCTGCGCAAGGACCATCGCGGCCCGCTGAAATTCTGGCTGGCGCTGACCGTCGCGCTCGGTATCGCCTTCCTCATCCTGCAGGCCTACGAGTACCACGAGGCCTACACCAAGCTGGGGCTGACCCTCGGTTCGGGCATCTACGGCGCGACCTTCTTCATGCTCACCGGCTTCCACGGCGCCCACGTGACCATGGGCACCCTGATTCTCTTCGTGATGCTGATGCGGGTGTTGAAAGGGCATTTCAACGCCGACAAACACTTCGGTTTCGAAGCGGCCAGTTGGTACTGGCACTTCGTCGATGTGGTCTGGGTCGGGTTGTTTATCTTCGTTTACGTGCTGTGACGGGAGGCCTTACCAAGGGGCGTGGGAAACCAGTTGGCCGCTGTAGAAACCCCAGGTGATCAGGCCGAGGGTGAGGGCGGCCAGACTGACCCGTACGGTCAGGGCCTTGAGCAGACGGGTCGAGTTTCCGTCGTCCTTGACCAGAAACACCAGGCCGCTGAACAGGCTGACGACAGTCGCCAGCAACAACACAACGATCGCGGCTTTGAGCATGGCGAAAACTCCGGGGGGATGTGATGACTTTGAGTATAGCGGGGCCCCGATGAGGCCCTTTCGCCCTGGCGTGGTGCCGACCCTGGTGGTGCTGATGCTGCTGCCGGTGCTGATCGGCCTGGGCGTCTGGCAGCTCGGTCGCGCCGAGGAAAAGCGGGCGCTGCTGGAGGTCTATGCCGAGCGCGAAATTGCCCAGCCGGTGGCCGGCGAACGCCTGCTCGATGAAGTCGATCCCGCCTATCGCCGCGTGCACCTTCGCGGTCAATTCGATGCCCAGCACAGCCTGCTGCTGGACAGCCGCATGCGCGATGGCCACGCCGGCGTCGAACTGCTGCAACCGTTCTTCGATGAGCCGAGCCAGCGCTGGTGGCTGGTCAATCGCGGCTGGCTGCCCTGGCCCGACCGGCGCGTGCCGGTGGCCTTCGACACGCCGCAGCACACCCTGAACCTCACCGCCTGGGTCTATATCGCGCCGGGCGCCAGCTTCCTGCTGCGCGCCGATGCGCCGAACGGCGACTGGCCGCGGCTGCTCAACAGCATCGACGCCAGCCATCTCTGGAGCCAACTGGCCCGCGACGGCTACGCCCATGAACTGCGCCTGGAACCGGGGCCCGGCAGTTTCCGGGTGGACTGGCCGGTGGTCGCCCTCGGGCCGGAAAAACACCTGGGTTACGCCGTGCAGTGGTTCGCCCTGGCGCTGGCCCTGATCGTTCTCTTCCTCTATTTCGGTTGGCATCAAAACAATAAAAAGGAGCAACAGCATGGGAGTCGCCACAGGTCCACTCGACATGTCTGAAGGCAAGGCGCCACGCGGCCGGGCCTGGGGGCGTTTGCAGCTCATCCTGATTTTGCTGGTGGTGGTGGGGCCGATGCTGCTCGCCACCGGCATGTACAAACTGCAGTTCTGGGTGCCGGAAGGCCGCAGCTACCACGGCGAGATGATCGGCAATGGCCAGAGCCTGGCCGACCTTGGCGTGCAGTCCGACGACCAGCGCTGGCAGTTGCTGGTCACCACGCCGAAGGAGTGCGCGGTGGACTGCCAGCAACTGGTCTACCTGGCCCGCCAGATCAACATCGGCCTGGCCCGCGACGCCGGCCGCGCCAGCCACGCCCTGGCCAGCACGGAACCGCTGAGCGGCGAGTACCTGGCGCGGGTCGAGCGCGAATACCCGCAATTGCAGCGCTACGCACTGGACCCGACGCGCTATGGCGCGACCATTCCCAACCGCGGCGAGGCGCAACTGTGGATCGTCGATCCTCACGGCAACCTGGTGCTGCGCTACGACGCACGGGTCAAGGGCAAGGACGTGCTCAACGACCTGCGCCACCTGCTCAAACTGTCCAACATCGGTTAGGAGCACGTCATGACCCGACCTGGATATCGTCTCGCTGTGTTCGCCACCGGGCTGGCGCTGCTGGTGGTGCTGCTCGGCGCCTACACCCGCCTCACCCACGCCGGCCTCGGCTGCCCGGACTGGCCGGGCTGCTACGGCTTCATCAGCGTGCCCAAGACCGAAGCGCAACTGGCCCACGCCGAGCTGAACTTCCCCGACTCGCCGGTGGAAGCGCACAAAGGCCGCAACGAGATGGTCCACCGCTATTTCGCCGGCACCCTGGCCCTGGTGATCGCCATGCTCGCGGTGCAGGCGCTGCGCCGCCATGGGCATGACGGCCAGCCCTATCGCCTGCCACTGATCGTGCTCGGGGTGGTGCTGGTGCAGGCAGCGTTCGGCATGTGGACCGTGACCCTGCAACTCTGGCCGCAGGTGGTGACGGCGCACCTGCTTGGCGGCTTTGCCACCTTGAGCCTGCTGTTCCTGCTTAGCTTGCGCCTGTCCCGCGCCTATATGCCGCTGCCCGGTCTGCCGCGACGACTGCGCCGGTTGGCGGCCGCGGCGTTGTTGCTGGTGATCGGGCAGGTCGCCTTGGGGGGCTGGGTCAGCGCCAACTACGCGGCGGTGGCCTGCATCGACCTGCCAACCTGCCACGGGCAATGGTGGCCGGAGGCGGACTTCGCCAACGGCTTCCACCTCACCCAGCACATCGGCCCCAACTACCTGGGCGGCCAGCTCGACAGCGAGGCCCGCACCGCCATCCACATCACCCACCGCCTCGGCGCGATGCTGGTCACTTGCGTGGCGTTGGCGCTGGCCTGGCAACTGCACCGCGTCGGCTTGCGGCGCCTGGCCAAGCTGGTGCTGGCGGCGCTGTTCATACAAATCGCCCTGGGCATCAGCAACGTGGTGTTCCACTTGCCGCTGGCCGTGGCGGTCGCGCACAACGCCGGCGGCGCCGGGTTGCTGCTGACCATGGTGCTGGTCAATTACCGCACCCGCCTGGCCATGCAGCCACGCGCGCGCCGCGTCAGCCCGGGCTGGCGGCTTACCCCGCTCAGGCTTGCGGGTGACCTTCATTATCTGGGAGACAATCCATGGCAGCGCTTCTGACCGAAAGCCAGAGCCAGGCCGGCTGGCGTGACTATCTGGAACTGACCAAACCCAAGGTGGTGGTGCTGATGCTCATCACCTCGCTGGTGGGCATGTTTCTCGCGACGCGCGCCGGGGTGCCCTGGACCGTGCTGCTGTTCGGCAACCTGGGCATCGGCTGTTGCGCCGGCGCGGCGGCGGCGGTGAACCACGTGGTGGACCGGCGGATCGACGCGCTGATGGCCCGCACCCACAAACGACCGCTGGCCGAAGGCCGGGTGGCGCCGCTGCCGGCGATGCTGTTCGCGCTGCTGCTGGCGCTGATCGGCCTGACGCTGCTGCTGACCTTCACCAACGCCCTCACGGCCTGGCTGACCCTGGCCTCGCTATTGGGCTATGCGGTGATCTACACCGGCTTTCTCAAGCGCGCGACACCGCAGAACATCGTGATCGGTGGACTGGCCGGCGCGGCGCCGCCGCTGTTGGGCTGGGTAGCGGTAAGCGGGCATCTGAGCGCCGAACCGCTGCTGCTGGTGCTGATCATCTTCGCCTGGACCCCGCCGCACTTCTGGGCCCTGGCCATCCACCGCAAGGCCGAATACGCCAAGGCCGACATCCCGATGCTGCCGGTGACCCACGGCGAGCACTACACCAAGGTGCACATCCTGCTTTACACCTGCGTATTGCTGGCGGTGAGCCTGCTGCCGTATGCCATCCATATGAGTGGGCCGCTTTACCTGGCCTGCGCCGTGCTGCTGGGGGCGCGCTTCCTGCAGTGGGCCTGGGTGTTGTACCGTGGCGTTCGGCCGCACGCTGCGATCAAGACCTTCAAGTACTCTGTCTGGTACTTGTTCCTGCTGTTCATCGCGCTGCTCGTAGACCACTACCTACTACTGAATCTATGACTCGAACCCAGAAAACCGTCTTTATCCTCGTCGCCCTGGTCGCATTGATTCTCGGGCTTACCATCAACAAAGTGCTCAGCGGTCGCAGCCAGGGCAACCCGGCCGAGCTGATCGACGCCGGCATCATCCTGCTGCCGCAGAGCCGCGCGGTGCCGGAGCTTGAAATGAGCGACGAAAACGGCCAGCCGGTGCGCGTTGACCAGTTGAAGGGCAAGTGGTCGTTGGTGTTCTTCGGCTACACCTTCTGCCCGGACATCTGCCCGACGACCCTGGCGCAATTGCGGCAGGTGAAGAGTGAACTGCCGAAAGAGGCGGTGGAGCGGATGCAGGTGGTGCTGGTCAGCGTCGACCCGAACCGCGACACGCCGGCGCAGCTCAAGCAATACCTGGGTTATTTCGACAAGGATTTCCGTGGCCTGACCGGCTCGCTGGAAGCGACGCAGAAACTGGCGAATGCCTTGAGCATCCCGTTCATTCCGGCGGATACCAGCAAGGAGGGGTACACCGTGGATCACAGCGGCAACCTCGCGGTGATCGGACCGGATGGCGCGCAGCGGGGCTTTATACGGGCGCCGTTCAACAACCAGAAGCTGGTAGCGCAATTGCCGGGGTTGGTGAAGCGGGATTGAGGCGGGCCATCGCGACGGTTCGGTGCCCTGACAAGCTCGCGCCTACAGAGAACCTGTAGGAGCGAGCTCGCTCGCGATGCAGATAGATCAGAACGCCGGAATAACCGCGCCCTTGTACTTCTCGAGGATGAACTGCTTCACCTCAGGCGAGTGCAGCGCACCGACCAGTTTCTTCAGCGCGTCGGAGTCTTTGTTGTCCGGGCGGGCAACCAGGATGTTCACGTAAGGCGAGTCGCTGCCTTCGATGATCAGCGCGTCTTTCTCCGGGTTCAGCTTGGCTTCCAGCGCGTAGTTGGTGTTGATCAGCGCCAGGTCGACCTGGGTCAGCACGCGCGGCAGGGTGGCGGCTTCCAGTTCGCGGATCTTCAGGTCTTTCGGGTTTTCGGCGATGTCTTTCGGCGTGGACAGGATGTTGGCCGCGTCTTTCAGCTTGATCAGGCCAGCCTTCTGCAGCAGCAGCAGCGCGCGGCCGCCGTTGGTGGCGTCGTTCGGGATGACCACGTTGGCGCCCGACGGGATTTCGTCCAGTTTCTTGAACTTGCTCGAATAGGCACCCAGTGGCTCCAGGTGCACGCCGGCAATGCTCACCAGGTTGGTACCCTTGCCCTTGTTGAACTCATCCAGGTACGGCTGGTGCTGGAAGAAGTTGGCGTCCAGGCGCTTTTCGGCCACCTGCACGTTCGGCTGGATGTAGTCAGTGAACACCTTCACTTTCAGGTCCACGCCTTCTTTGGCCAGGGTCGGCTTCACGAATTCGAGGATCTCGGCGTGCGGCACGGCGGTCGCCGCGACGCTCAGGGTTTCCGCGGCATTGGCGGAGATGGCCGCGAAGGCGGCGACAGCAGCAAGCAGTTTCTTCATTCCATCACTCCTTGAGGGGGCCATCACGACCCCCGGCGTGTCGGCAGCGCCGACCCATTACTTACGGGAAAAATGCACAACCAGTTTGTCGCCGACGCTCTGCAGAACTTGAACCAGGATCAGCAGCAGGACCACGGTGACGATCATCACGTCGGTCTGGAAACGCTGGTAGCCAAAGCGGATGGCCAGGTCACCCAGACCGCCGGCACCGACCACACCCGCCATCGCGGTGTAGGACACCAGGGTGATGGCGGTCACGGTGATGGCGGCGAAGATACCCGGCCGCGCTTCCGGCAGCAGGGCATTGACGATGATCTGGCGGGTGGTGGCGCCCATCGACTGGGTCGCCTCGATGATGCCGCGGTCAACCTCGCGCAGCGCGGTTTCCACCAGGCGCGCGAAGAATGGCGTGGCACCGACCACCAGCGGCGGGATGGCCCCGGCCACGCCCAGCGAGGTGCCGGTGATCAACACCGTCACCGGAATCATCACGATCAGCAGGATGATGAACGGCAGCGAGCGCAGGATGTTGACGATCAGCGACAGCAGCGCATACACGCCCTTCTGTTCGAACATCTGCCGCGGCCCGCAGAGGAACAGCAGCACGCCCAGTGGCAAGCCCAGCAGCACGGTGAACAGCAGCGAGCCGAACAGCATGATCATGGTGTCGCCGGTGGCCAGCCAGATCTCGGACCAGTCGACGTTGGCGAAGAAACTCAGGGCGTCCATCAGCGCAGTACCTCCATGTGAACGTCAGCCGCGGTGAAGCGGGCGAACGCCGCTTCCATGTCGCCGCCGGTGACGGCCAGGGTCAGTTGCCCATACGGAGTGTCCTTGATGCGGTCGATGCGCCCGGCAAGGATGCTGTAGTCCACGCCCGTCTCGCGGGCCACGGTGCCCAGCAGCGGCGCGTAGGTGGCGTCGCCCTGGAAGGTCAGGCGCACGATGCGGCCCGGTACGTGGGCGAAGTCGTCGCGCTGTTCGGCTTCGTCGACCTGCTCGTCTTCCTGGACGAAGCGCTTGGTGGTCGGGTGTTTCGGGTGCAGGAACACCTCGGTCACCGAGCCTTGCTCGACGATCCGGCCGGCGTCCATCACTGCAACCTGGTCGCAGACACGGCGGATCACGTCCATTTCATGGGTGATCAGCACGATGGTCAGTTTCAGCTCGCGGTTGATCTCGGCCAGCAGTTGCAGCACCGAGGCGGTGGTCTGCGGGTCGAGGGCGCTGGTGGCTTCGTCACACAGCAGGATCTTCGGCTGGGTCGACAGGGCGCGGGCAATGCCGACGCGCTGCTTCTGTCCGCCCGACAACTGTGCCGGATATTTCTTCGCATGCTCGGACAACCCGACCCGCGCCAGCAGCTCGCTGACCCGAGCGTCGATGTCCTTGCGCGACAGCTCGCCGGCCAGGGTCAGTGGCAGGGCGACGTTGTCGGCCACGGTCTTGGAGGCGAGCAGGTTGAAGTGCTGGAAGATCATCCCGACCTGCTGGCGGAAACGGCGCAGGGCGTTGGCGTCGAACGCGGTCACGTCCTCGCCATCGACGATGATCTTGCCGCCGCTCGGGGCTTCCAGACGGTTGATCAGGCGCAGCAGCGTACTTTTGCCGGCACCGGAATGGCCGATCAGGCCGAACACCTGGCCGTTGTCGATGCTCAGGCTGGTGGGGTGCAGCGCGGGAATGTCCCTACCGGCGACGCGGTAGGTCTTGTGGACTTGTTGAAACTCGATCACGTAGCGAACCTTGTGGGGCGCATGGAAAGGGGGTCAGCGGTTAGCCGGCCGCGCATTTTAGCCTGTTCGTATAGAGGTTCTTAGCATTTATTTCGTATTGGACCAACGTCGCGGGAATAACGCGATCAGTGGTCGCCACATCCGATGGAACGCCTGGCTTGCCGCCCCAGTCACTAACAGAACAAGCCCGCGAAGGGCGCCTGACGACTGATGAGGAAAGCAGATCATGCCCAGCAAGAAGAACCCGCCGCGGGAAAGCCAGCTCGCCGGTGTCGACACCCCCGACCGGGCCAACACCAACGCCAAGCTGCAGAGCCTCGAGACGGTGCGTAGCGACGCCACGGGCCAGGCCTTGCGCACCAACCAGGGCGTGAAAGTCGCCGACAACCAGAACAGCCTCAAGGCAGGCGACCGCGGGCCGTCGCTGCTGGAAGACTTCATCATGCGCGAGAAAATCACGCATTTTGACCACGAACGCATCCCGGAACGCATCGTCCATGCCCGCGGTGTCGGCGCCCATGGCTTTTTCCAGTCCTACGAGAACCATGCCGCGCTGACCAAGGCCGGTTTTCTTCAAGACCCTGAAAAGATCACCCCGGTGTTCGTCCGCTTCTCGACCGTCCAGGGCCCTCGCGGCTCGGGCGACACCGTGCGCGATGTGCGCGGTTTTGCCGTGAAGTTCTACACCGATGAGGGCAATTTCGACCTGGTTGGCAACAACATGCCGGTGTTCTTCATCCAGGACGCGATCAAGTTTCCCGACTTCGTCCACGCCGTGAAGCCCGAACCGCACAACGAGATCCCCACGGGCGGCTCGGCCCACGACACCTTCTGGGACTTCGTCTCGCTGGTGCCGGAGTCGGCGCACATGGTGATTTGGGCCATGTCTGACCGGGCCATTCCGAAAAGCTTGCGAACCATGGAAGGCTTCGGCGTGCACACCTTCCGCCTGGTCAACGCCGAGGGCGTGGCCAGTTTCGTCAAATTCCACTGGAAGCCGAAACAGGGCGTGCTGTCGCTGCTTTGGGACGAAGCGCAGAAACTCGCCGGCAAAGACACCGATTACCATCGCCGCGACCTCTGGGAAGCGATCGAAACCGGCAATTACCCGGAATGGGAGTTTGGCGTGCAGATCGTGCCGGAGGCCGACGAACACAAGTTCGAATTCGACCTGCTCGACCCGACCAAGATCATCCCCGAGGAGCTGGTGCCGGTAACCCCGCTGGGCCGGCTGGTGCTCAACCGCAACCCGGACAACTTCTTCGCCGAGACCGAACAGGTGGCGTTCTGTCCTGGGCATATCGTGCCGGGCATCGATTTCAGTAACGACCCGCTGCTGCAGGGCCGGCTGTTCTCCTACACCGACACCCAGATCAGCCGTCTGGGCGGGCCGAACTTCCACGAAATCCCGATCAACCGCCCGCTGGCGCCGAACCACAATGGCCAGCGCGACGCCCTGCACCGCGTCACCATCGACAAGGGGCGTACGTCCTACGAGCCCAACTCCATCGACGGCGGCTGGCCGAAGGAAACCCCGCCAGGCCCGCGTGACGGCGGCTTCGAGTCGTACCCGGAGCGCATCGAGGCGCACAAGATCCGTCAGCGCAGCGAGTCGTTCGGCGATCACTTCTCCCAGGCCCGGCTGTTTTTCCACAGCATGAGCCCGAACGAGCAGGCGCATATCGTCGCGGCCTACAGCTTTGAGTTGGGCAAGGTCGAGCGCGAGCACATCCGCGTGCGCGAGGTGAATGAAATCCTCGCCAATATCGACCTGGACCTGGCGGCGAAGGTCGCCGCTAACCTCGGCCTGCCGGCCCCGACCGCCGGAACCGTGGATACGCCTGACTCATCGCTCAAGGCCTCGCCGGCGCTGAGCCAGATGAATCATCCGGGCGAAGGCATCAAAGGCCGCAAGGTGGCGCTGCTGGTGGCCGACGGTGTCGACGCCGCCGAGACCGACAAACTGGTCAAGGCGCTGGAAGCGGAAAGCCTGCAAATCAAGGTGCTGGGCCCGACCTCGGCGCCGGTCAAGACCTCCGCGGGCAAACCGCTGGCGGTGGACGCGTCGATGGAGGGCATGCCGTCCGTGATTTTCGACGCGGTATGGATCGCCAGTGGCAAGTCGGTGTTGGATGCGCTGAAAGGCGACGGCGTGGCGGTGCACTTCATTCTCGAAGCCTACAAGCACCTCAAGCCCGTCGCGGGCGATGCGGCCGCGAAAGGCTGGTTCGACAGCCTCAACCTCAAGGCCGACAGCGGTTTGCTGGCGGGCAGCGATGGCAAGACGGTCAAGGCGTTCATTGCCGCGATCGGCAAGCATCGGGTGTGGGAGCGGGAGGCGGCGGCCAAGGCAATTCCGGCCTAAGCCCTTCGCGACGGTTCGGCGCCCGGCAAGCTCGCTTCTACAGATCCAACTGTAGGAGCGAGCTTGCTCGCGAAAGGGCCCCAGATTCGAAGAGGGATCTTTAAATCACTCGCTGCGACGAGGAGTCAGAACCACCTGCGCCGGCTGATTGCGGTGGATTTCATTGCGCACCTGCAACTCGAAATCCGGATCGCGCTTGTTCACCCGCTTGGCCAGTAAACCCGAAAGCCACGGGTAATCGGCCGTACGCGGCACCTGGAAAAGCACGTCGCACTGGTAATTGACCACGTCGGTGGCAATGTCATCGAGCTGGCGACGCAGTTTGCCGATCTCGCGGATATCCAGGGCGATCACCGTGCTCAACGCGGTGGGATCAATCAGTTTGGCCTTGGGCTTGGCCTCGGCGGCCTTGAGCGCAGCTTCGGCCTTGTCCAGCTCGGCCTTGCGCGCCTGGGCGATGGCGCCGTTGACGCCGCCAGTCAGCGCCGGGGCCTTGGGCATCAGTGCGCGAGCGCGCGCCAAAGCGGTTGCGGCGGCATTCACATCACCTTTCTGCAGGACGATCTGGCTGCGTTGCAGGTAGGCCTCGGCCAGTTGCCGCTGGTATTGCTCGACGCGGCTGTCGTTGGGCGATTCGGTTTGCAGGGTTGCCAACTGGTCCTCGGCGGTGGCCAGTTCGTTGCTGGCGATGCTTTGTTGCAGTTGTTGCCAGGCATCCGGCGCGGCCGGCACGACGGTGCTTTCGACCGGCTTGCTGGCGCAAGCGGTCAGGATCAGGGAAAACGCGGCAAGGAGCAGATAACGGGACGCGAACGGCTTCATTCCTACGACTCTCTATTTGCGCAAAAAACGAGCAAGTCTACACCCAGTCCATGGCGTCGAACATCATTCCTTCGAAGGCTGGCGGGTAAATCGTGCTGCCGGACGCCCGTCGCGCAGGTGGCGTCCGGACGCCGGTCAACGCTTGGGAATGGCCAGGCTCAGCAAGAATAGCACCGCGGCACAGACCACGATCGACGGGCCGGCCGGGGTGTCTTTGAACCACGACATGGCCAGTCCGCCGCACACCGCGAGCACGCCCAGCAGGCTGGCGCCCAGGGCCATCTGCTCGGGCGAGCGGGCGTGGCGCTGGGCCGCGGCGGCGGGAATGATCAGCAGCGACGTGATCAGCAACACGCCAACGATCTTCATCGCCACGGCGATCACCACGGCGATCAGCAGCATCAGCGCCAGGCGCAGGCCGGTGACCGGCAGGCCTTCGACCCGGGCCAGTTCCTCGTGCACGGTGACCGCCAGCAGCGGCCGCCACAACACGACCATCAACAGCAGCACTGCGGCGCTGCCGCCGAGGATCCAGGCCAGGTCGCTGGGGCTGATCGCCAGCAGGTCGCCGAACAGGTAGGCCATCAGGTCGATGCGCACGTCGTGCATGAAACTCAGCACCACCAGGCCCAGCGACAGCGTGCTGGGCGCGAGGATCCCCAGCAGCGTGTCCGAGGCCAGCGGCTGGCGTTGTTGCAGCGTCACCAGCAGCAGCGCCAGCAGCAGGCAGCCGACGGTGACGGCCAGGGCCGGGCTGATGTCGAGCATGAAACCGAGGGCGACGCCGAGCAGCGCGGCGTGGGATAGGGTGTCGCCGAAATAGGCCATGCGCCGCCAGACCACGAACGATCCCAGGGGGCCGGCGACCAGCGCCAGGGCCAGGCCCGCGAGCAGGGCGTAAAGCAGGAAATCAGCCATGCTTGCAGTTGTCTCCGTGAACATGTCCGCCCTTGGCGGGTGCGACGACCGAGCCATGCAGGTCGTGGCTGTGATCGTGATGGTGGTGATAGATCGCGAGGCTGGGCGCGTTCTTGCCGAACAGCTCGACGAAGGCCGGATCGCCGCTGACCTGTTCCGGATGCCCGGAACAGCAGACGTGGCGGTTGAGGCAGACCACCTGGTCGGTGGTGCTCATCACCAGGTGCAGGTCGTGGGACACCATCAGCACGCCGCAGCCGTGGCGGTCGCGCAGGCGGGTGATCAGGCTGTACAGCTCGGCCTGGCCGGCGACATCGACGCCTTGCACTGGTTCGTCGAGTACCAGCAGCTCGGGTTCGCGCAGCAACGCCCGGGCCAGCAGCACGCGCTGCATTTCACCGCCGGAGATGGTCTGGATCGGGCTGTCGATGACCTGTTCGGCGCCCACTTCTTCCAGCGCGCTCATCGCGGCGGCGCGGTCCACACCCGGCACCAGGCGCAGGAAGCGCAGCACCGAGAGCGGTAGCGTGGCGTCCACCTGGAGTTTCTGCGGCATATAGCCGATACGCAGCTTCGGCTTGCGCCAGACGCTGCCGGTCCCAGGCTTGAGCAGGCCGAGCACGGCGCGCACGAGGGTGGTCTTGCCGGCGCCGTTGGGGCCGATCAGGGTGACGATCTGGCCGGGCTCGACGGTCAGGTCGATGCTGTCGAGGATGGTCTGCCCGGCAAACGAGACGCCCACCTGCTGCAGGCGGATCAAGGCGTTGCTCATCAGGCGCTCCGGCAGTTGCCGCAGAGGCCGACCACTTCGACGGTCTGCGCTTCCACGCTGAAGCCGACATCCTTGGCGCTGTCGATGATCGCATCGCTGATCACGGCCTGTTCCAGCTCGATCGCCACGTGGCATTCGCGGCAGATCAGGAACTGACCCTGGTGGGCGTGCTCGGGGTGGTTGCAGCCGATGAAGGCGTTGAGCGAGGCGATGCGGTGGACCAGGCTGTTTTCCAGCAGGAAATCCAGCGCCCGATAGACGGTCGGTGGCGCGGCGCGGCGGCCGTCCTGCTCGCTGAGCACGCCGAGGATGTCGTAGGCGCCCAGCGGCTTGTGGCTTTGCCAGACCAGCTCCAGCACGCGACGGCGCAGGGCGGTCAGGCGCACCCCTTGGCGCGCGCACAGCGCATCGGCTTCGGCCAGGGCGGTGTGGACGCAATGGGAATGGTCGTGTGGGCGGTTGGCCAGCGGAGTATTGGGCATGGGCGGCGACGGTTTTGAGGAGAGACGTTATTATGTTACCTGTCTTTGCCTCATTGAGTGGTCATCGTGTCCCGATTTTTTGCCCTTTTTGTCGCTTTTGTCTCAACCCTGGTCGTCCTCCCGGTGCACGCCGAGGTCCGTGTATTGACCAGCATCCAGCCCCTGCAACTGATCGCCGCGGCGGTCCAGGACGGTGTCGGCAAGCCTGAAGTGCTGTTGCCGCCGGGGGCGTCGCCGCATCACTACGCGCTGCGTCCGTCGGATGTGCGGCGGGTGGCCGAGGTCGACCTGCTGTACTGGATCGGCCCGGACATGGAAGGTTTCCTGCCGCGGGTGCTGAATGGCCGCAGCAAGCCGACCGTCGCGGTGCAGAGCCTGCCGCGCATGCACCTGCGCCATTTTGGCGAGGACAGCCAGTCACATGACGAGCACGAAGAACACGGCGACGATGCCGATGAGCACGATCACGACCACCGCCCCGGTAGCCTCGATGCGCACTTGTGGCTTTCGACGGTCAATGCGCGGGTGATCGCCGGGCGCATGAGTGCCGACCTGAGTGCTGCGGATCCGGCCAACGCCGCGCGTTACCAGAGCAACCTGAATGCCTTCGAACAGCGCCTCGACGCGCTGGACCAGCGCTTGAAAGACCGTGTTGCGGGCGTGGCGGGCAAGCCGTTCTTCGTCTTCCATGAGGCGTTCGATTACTTCGAGTCGGCGTATGGCCTGAAGCACGCGGGCGTGTTCAGCGTGGCGGCGGAAGTCCAGCCGGGCGCCCAGCATGTCGCGGCGATGCGCAAGCGCCTTCAGGAAGCAGGCAAGACCTGCGTGTTCAGCGAACCGCCGCTGCGGCCGCGTCTGGCCGAGACCCTGACGGCGGGGTTGCCGGTGAAACTGGCGGAACTGGATGCACTGGGCGGCACGCTGCCGGTGACTGCTCAGGGGTATGAGCAGTTGCTGGATAACCTGGGGAATGGGTTGGCGGGGTGTCTGGAAAGTCTGTAGCGGCTGCAATCGCTGCGGTTCGGCGCCCCGAACCGCAGCGATGCTTTTAGAGGCTCAAAGCGCAAACGGCAACGCCAGCCCCACTTCCTGCCGCGCCTTCAGGCGCACCTCGAACTCCGCCGGGTCATGGATCAACACATCCATCCCCGCAAAGGACTCGGCGGCAATCAGCCGCGACAGCCAGAACCGCACGCACGCCACCCGCAACATCACCGGCCAGAGCTGGGCTTCGGCCGCGGTGAACGGCCGCAACGCCGCGTAAGCACCGAGGAAGGCGCGAGCGCGGGCCGGGTCGATTTCGCCGGCTTCGTCGCAGCACCAGTCGTTCAGGGCGATCGCCAGGTCGTAGAGCATCGGCCCGGAACAGGCGTTGTAGAAGTCGATCACGCCGGTCAGGTGTGTGCCTTCGAACAGCGCGTTGTCGCGGAACAGGTCGGCGTGCAGGTTGGCCCGTGGCAGCGCCATGATCTGTGGCTGGTGGGCGACGATCTCGTCCAGGCTGGCCTGCAGCAGCGCCTGCTGCTCTGGCGTCAGCCGGCCCATCAGTTCGTTGCCGGTTTCCAGCATCCAGTCCAGGCCGCGGTCGGTCTTGCGCTCCAGCACTTTGCCGCAGGTTGCCAGGTGAACATGCGCGACGAACGCGGCGACCTGGATGCAATGCTGGTTGTTGGTGACCTTGATGTGCTTGCCGGCCAGGCGGGGTTGTAGCAGCGCCGGCTTGCCGGCCAGTTCGCGCAGGGCGTCGCCATCGGTGGTGCGCAGCGCGTAGGGCACCGGCAGGTCGGCTTCGTGCAGCACGTCGAGCAGTTCGATGAAGAACGACAGGTCCTGGATCGGCCCGCGTTCGACCAGCGTCAGCACGAACTCACCCTGTTCGAGGCTGATGAAGAAGTTGCTGTTCTCGGTGCCGGCGGCAATGCCCTGGAAGTCCCGCAGGCGACCCAGTCCGTAAGGGGCCAGAAAGGTTTCCAGCTCGGGCCGGGTCAGGGGGGTGAAGACAGACATGGTCAAAAACTGCTCATACGGGCACGTCGTATCGACGTACCGGGTGGATGTTAAAGGTCCGCGTTACCACTCGAAGATCTTCCAGGCCGGAATCAGCATGTCGGGTTGGTCGGAGCGGATGAAGTTGGCATCGGTGCCGTCCGCGCGCACCAGAAAGTAGGGCTTGCCCCCTTTCGGTGTGACCTTGATTGCGTACAGGAACCCGTTCTGACGGTACTCCTGAATGGTTTTGTCACCTTCCTGGCGAATGGTTACGTCCGGGTCGGCGGAGGGCGCGTCGTCTGCTGCAATGGCCGCGACAGGAGCGGCAGCGAGCAGGCCGAGCAACAACAGGCGATTTAATGTACCCATGATAACCTTGTCCCTTTGTCGTCAATGTTCCGGACATTCTAGCGCCGGGCCCGTCGAAAAGGTTGATTCCGCTCATGAGCCAAACCCCCCTCGTCCTGGTGGACGGTTCTTCTTACCTCTACCGCGCCTTCCATGCGCTGCCGCCGCTGACCACCTCGAAAGGCATGCCGTCCGGCGCGGTCAAGGGGGTGTTGAACATGCTCAGGAGCCTGCGCAAGCAATACCCCGAAAGCCCGTTCGCGGTGGTGTTCGACGCCAAGGGCGGGACCTTCCGCGATGAACTGTTCGCCGACTACAAGGCCAATCGCCCAAGCATGCCCGACGACATGCGCGTGCAGATCGAGCCCCTCCACGCCGCGGTCCGCGCCCTGGGTTTCCCGCTGCTGTGCGTGGAAGGCGTCGAGGCTGACGACGTGATCGGCACCCTGGCCCGCAGCAGTGCGGCGGCGTCCCGTCCGGTGGTGGTTTCCACCGGTGACAAGGACATGGCCCAACTGGTCGACGAGCACATTACGCTGGTCAACACCATGACCGGAACCGTGCTCGACATCGAAGGCGTAAAAGGGAAATTCGGTGTCGCGCCGGAGCAGATCATCGACCTGCTGGCGCTGATGGGCGATACCGCCGACAACATTCCCGGGGTCAAGGGCGTCGGCGAGAAGACCGCCGTCGGCCTGCTGGTCGGGGTGAACGGCGGCCTGAAAGAACTCTATGAAAATCTCGACCAGGTTCCGGCCCTGCCGATCCGCGGGGCCAAGACCCTGCCGGCCAAGCTGCTGGAGCACAAGGAGATGGCCTTCCTCTCCTATCAACTGGCGACCATCAAGTGCGACGTCGAGCTGGACGTGGGCCTGGACGACTTGCACCTGCGCGAGCCAGACCGCGAGAAACTGCGGGAGCTGTACACCCTGCTGGAGTTCAAGGGTTGGATCGACGACCTCGACCGGGAAGTCCGCCGTGCAGCGCAACCAGCGCCAGCGGCTGCGCTGAACCTGACGGCGGCGGCTGCCACGCCCGAGGCGGCGGTCGCTGCCGAGGTCGTAGCGCCGGCCGCTCCAGAGTACGAAACCATCCTCGACCAGGCGCGTTTCGACGTCTGGCTGCAGAAACTCAAGGATGCCCCGCTGTTCGCCTTCGATACGGAAACCACCGGGATCGACGCCCACCAGGCGCAACTGGTCGGCGTCTCGTTCGCGGTGAAGGCGCATGAAGCGGCGTACATCCCCCTGACCCACAGCTACCCCGACGCGCCAGTGCAACTGGACCGCAGTCAGGTGTTGCGTGCGCTCAAGCCGTTGCTGGAAGACCCGGCCAAGCTCAAGGTCGGCCAGCACGCCAAGTTCGACATGAACATCCTCGCCAACTGCGCCATCGAGGGTGATCAGGCCAATGGCATCGAAGTGCGCGGCGTGGCGTTCGACACCATGCTCGAATCCTACGTGCTCAATTCCACGGCCATCCGTCACGACATGGACAGCCTGGCGAAGAAGTACCTGGAACACACCACCATCACCTTCCAGGGCATCGCCGGCAAAGGCGCCAAGCAACTGACCTTCGACCAGATCCCGCTGGAGAAGGCCGGGCCTTACGCCGCCGAAGACGCCGACGTGACCTTGCGCCTGCACCAGGCGCTGTTCCCGCAACTGCAGGCCATCCCGAGCCTGGCCAGCGTGCTGACCGACATCGAGATGCCGCTGGTGCCGGTACTGGCGCGGATCGAGCGCCAGGGTGCGCTGGTGGATGCAGAGCTGCTGAAAATCCAGAGCCAGGAGCTGGGCGACAAGATGGCCGAGCTGGAACGCGAAGCCATCGAACTGGCTGGCGAGGAGTTCAACCTCGGTTCGCCGCGTCAGCTTGGCGCGATCCTCTACGACAAGTTCGGCCTGCCGGTGCTGAAAAAGACCGCGAAGGGCCAGCCGTCCACCGCCGAAGAGGTTCTGGACGAACTGGCCGAGGAAGGCTATCCGCTGCCGAAGGTGCTGATGCAGTACCGCTCGCTGAGCAAGCTCAAGAGCACCTATACCGACCGCCTGCCGGAGCAGATCAACCCGCGCACCGGTCGCATCCATACCTCCTACGGGCAGGCGGTGGCTGCCACTGGTCGGCTGTCGTCGAGCGATCCGAACCTGCAGAACATCCCGGTGCGCACCGCCGAAGGCCGGCGTATTCGCCAGGCGTTCGTCGCGCCCAAGGGCTACAAGCTGCTGGCGGCGGACTACTCGCAGATTGAATTGCGCATCATGGCGCACCTGTCCCGCGACGAGGGCTTGATGAACGCCTTCCGCAACGGCCTGGACGTGCACACCGCCACCGCCGCGGAAGTCTTCAACGTGCCGCTGGAGGCGGTGACTTCCGACCAACGGCGCAGCGCTAAGGCGATCAACTTCGGTCTGATCTATGGCATGGGCGCGAAGAAGCTGGGCAAGGACATCGGCGTCGAAACCAAGCAGGCCAAGGCCTACATCGATGCCTATTTCGCCCGCTACCCCGGCGTTCGCGAATACATGGAGAGCACCCGCAAGCAGGCCGCGGAACAGGGCTACGTGGAAACCCTGTTCGGCCGCCGGTTGTACTTGCCGGCCATCAATTCAAGCCGCCCGCAGGAACGTGCCGGCGCCGAGCGCACCGCGATCAACGCGCCGATGCAGGGCACGGCCGCCGACATCATCAAGCGCGCCATGGTTGCTGTGGACAACTGGCTGCAAAACTCGGGGCTGGATGCCCGGGTGATCCTCCAGGTACACGACGAACTGGTACTGGAGTTGCGCGAAGACCTGGTGGAACAGGTTCGTGAAGAAATTCGCCCGCACATGAGCGGCGCTGCGCAACTGGATGTTCCGCTGCTGGTTGACGTCGGAATTGGCGCGAATTGGGACGAAGCGCATTGAAAATGCAGGGAAATGCTGCGGCATAAGGTCGCGGCATTTGTCTCGCTGGCGGGGTTGGTCTTAAGAATTTTCCTACTTATCGCAAATAGTTTTCACGGCTCAGGAACTAAACCGGTGAATCGCTACTCAGAGGTACTGAATGGCTGGTGAAGCCCTTCAATGCTCCTATGTTGTGTTAAGTGTTGGCAGATATCCGGACCCCGCCCTAGCGGTTCGGAACTTGAACCCCGAACTTCCCCCTCCCCATACGAAGTCCGGGGTTTTTTTTGCCCGGCGTTTGCCGGGCAAAAGCCACCGAAGCCTTATTCTGCGGGCTTGTCAGCCAATTCCATCCAGCGTGCCAGCACCGCGTAGGCCTCTTCCAGGCCTTGGCGTTTGGGCGCCGAAAACAGCTGGATCGTGACGCTTTCGCCCCAACCCTTGCGAATTTCCGACTGCACCTTGAGCAGGGTGTTCTTGGCTGCGCCAAAGGTCAGTTTGTCGGCCTTGGTCAGCAGGATGTGCATCGGCATGCCGCTGGCGATCGACCAGTCGAGCATCATCCGGTCGAAGTCCGTCATCGGGTGACGCACATCCATCATCAGGATCAGGCCCTTCAGGGCCTCGCGGCTGCCCAGGTAGGCTTCCAGGTGGCGCTGCCAGTGCTGCTTGAGCGGGATCGGAACCTTTGCATATCCGTAGCCCGGCAGGTCGACCAGACGCCGATCGTCGTCCAGACTGAAGAAGTTCAACAACTGGGTACGCCCCGGTGTTTTCGAGGTGCGGGCCAGGCTGGCGTGGGTCAGGGTGTTGAGGGCGCTGGATTTGCCGGCGTTGGAACGCCCGGCGAAGGCGACTTCGTAACCTGCATCGGGCGGGCATTGATCGACTTTTGCCGCGCTGATGGCGAATTTCGCCGTTTGGCAAAGTCCGAGGATGGGGTTTTTGACTTGCATGGGATGTCCGGTTTGGGTGTTGCCAGAGGCTGGCTCGGCAAGCGGTGTCGTTTCCGTTTCGGTAACGGGAGTATATAATGCCCTAGATTTTGTGTGCGCATTATCCCAGCGTAGGACGATGTGCACGGGGGCCTAGAATTACAGATTGCGCGACAGAACGCAGTGCAACCCCCAACCCTGAAAGGTCGTTCGCATGACGAAATGGCTGCTTGCATTCGGTGTCTTGATACCGTTTTTCAGCGCTCAGGCTACACAGGATCCCGAGGCGTTGTACAACCGCACGTGTGCGGCTTGTCACGCCGGGCAGCTGCCACAGGCACCGAAAGCGGGTGACAGTGCGGCTTGGGAGCCAAGACTGGCGCAGGGTATGGAGATGTTGGTCGGGCATGTAACCCAGGGTTTCAAGGCTATGCCGCCGCGTGGATTGTGCATGGACTGCAGTGCCGAGGACTACCAGGCAATCATCCTCTGGATGAGCCAGTAGGCCCGATACATAACTCTTTCACCCTTAGCCGTAGTTGGATTAGCTGATGAACAAACTACTCGTGAGTCTGCTGTTGACCTTGGGCGTTACAGGCGGCGCCAATGCCGCAGGCACTATCGTTGGCGATGCCGCTGCCGGTCAGAGCAAAACCGCTGTTTGTGGCGCTTGTCACAATCCGGACGGCAACAGCCTGGCACCGAACTTTCCGAAGCTCGCAGGCCAGGGTGACAAATACCTGCTGAAGCAACTCAACGACATCAAGGCGGGCAAGCGCACGGTGCTGGAAATGACCGGCATGCTCACCGCCTTCTCCGATCAGGACCTGGCCGACATCGCCGCGTACTTCTCCAGCCAGAAAGGCAGCGTGGGTGCCGCCGATCCGAAACTGGTCAAGCGTGGCGAAGAACTGTTCCGCGGCGGTGACCTGAGCAAGGGCCTGCCGGCCTGCACCGGTTGCCACTCGCCGAATGGCTCGGGTATCGCAGCCGCCGGCTTCCCACACCTGGGCGGCCAGCACGCCAGCTATGTGGCCAAGCAACTGACCGCGTTCCGCGAAGGCGAGCGCACCAACGACGGCGACGCCATGGCCATGCGCTCGATCGCCGCCAAGCTGAGCAACAAGGACATCGAAGCGCTGTCCAGCTACATCCAGGGTCTGCACTGATCCGGGGACGCACCTTAACGCTGGGTTAATGGTGCGTCACGAACATGAAAAGGGCGGCTTCGGCCGCCCTTTTTTCGTTCTACTGCCGTTACACTTACGAACTCGCACCCGCCTTGGCCTGTCAGAAGATAGGTCGTTTCAGGGCGACCCATGACTGCTCAGGAGTAAAGCATGCGTAAACTGATTCTCAGCGCCGCGTTGGTGGCTGCCAGCGCTTTCGGTATGACTGCACAGGCTGCCGAGCCAATCGAGGCGGGCAAGCAATATATCGAGCTGAGCAACCCGGTGCCGGTGTCCCAGCCGGGCAAGATCGAGGTCGTTGAGCTGTTCTGGTATGGCTGCCCACACTGCTACGCATTCGAGCCGACCATCAATCCGTGGTCCGAAAAACTTCCGGCCGACGTCAACTTCAAGCGCATTCCCGCCATGTTCGGCGGTCCGTGGGATGCTCACGGCCAGATGTTCCTGACTCTTGAAGCCATGGGCGTGGAACACAAGGTTCATGCCGCCGTCTTCGATGCCATCCAGAACCAGAAGAAACACCTGACCAAGCCGGACGAAATGGCCGACTTCCTGGCAACCCAAGGCGTGGACAAGGACAAGTTCCTGGCGACCTTCAACTCCTTCGCGATCAAAGGCCAGATCAACCAGGCCAAGGAACTGGCGAAGAAGTATGAAATCACCGGTGTTCCGAGCCTGGTGGTCAACGGCAAATACCGCTTCGACTTGGGCACTGCTGGCGGCCCGGAAGGCGTGCTGAACGTTGCCGATCAACTGATCGCCAAGGAGCGTGCCGCCAAGTAAGCGGCGATCACCATGAGACGTTGGAGAAGCGAGCGGATTGCCGGCCTGTGTGATCCACGGGTCAACGAAAATCATCTGGTGGAGAACAGTCTCCCGGAAGACGGTCGTCTGCGCCTGCTCAGCTTCAACATCCAGGTCGGTATCAGCACCGAGCGCTACCGGCACTACCTGACCCGCGGCTGGCAACACCTGCTGCCGCACACCGGGCGTGCCGGAAACCTGCAGAAGATCGGCGACCTGCTCAGCGACTTCGATCTGGTGGCACTGCAGGAGGCCGATGGCGGTAGCCTGCGCTCGGGCTACGTCAATCAGGTCGAACACCTCGCCCACCTTGGTGCCTTTCCCTACTGGTACCAGCAGCTCAACCGCAACCTAGGGCGTTTCGCCCAGCACAGCAATGGCGTACTCAGCCGGCTGAAGCCGCAGTTGCTGGAAGATCACCCGCTGCCCGGCCCGGCAGGGCGCGGCGCGATCCTGGTGCGCTTTGGCGAAGGCGAGGACGCGTTGGTCGTGGTGATGATGCACCTGGCCCTCGGTTCCAAGACCCGGGCGCGGCAACTGGCCTATATCCGTGAACTGATCAGTGGTTATCGCCATCAGGTGTTGATGGGCGACATGAACACCCACGCCACTGACCTGCTGCAACACTCGCCGCTGCGTGACCTTGGGTTGATCGCCCCGCAGGTCGAGGCGACCTTCCCCAGTTGGCGCCCGCAGCGCTGTCTGGACCACATTCTGCTCAGTCCGACCCTGACCCTGGAACGGGTCGAAGTCCTTTCCCAGCCAATTTCCGATCATTTGCCGGTGGCCGTTGAGATTCGTTTGCCTGATGCACTGACTGTGGATACGCTTCCGGTTTTGCGTTAGTCCCCTCCTTTGCGGACCCAGGCATGACCGACGAAGCCCAGCGCTGGAAAGAGAAGTACCTCAAGAGTATCGAGCAGCAGGAGAAGCTGGAGCGCCGTTGGGATGCCCGCCTCGACTTGCTGCGCCGTGGCCTCGTGCGCAGCACCCTCGCCGCTGAAGGCAGCGACCGCGTGGTGGACGAGTGCATGAAGGAAATGCGCGACGTCATCCGCACCGACAACATGGACGCCGCCCTCGCCGGCTTGATCCCGCGCCTGGAAAAAGCTGTGCTCGACTCCGAGCAGCGCCGTGCCACCCGGGTTTCCCAGGTCAGCACTGCGCTCACCGCGCTGGTCAACCAGTTGCAGTCGCTGTCGCTGCCCAGCGAAGTGCGCCGTCCGCTGAAGAAGTTCGCCAAGCAGGTGGAAGCCCGCGCCAGCCAGTCGCGCGAGGTGCCGTTGCTCCTCGGCGAACTGAGCAAGCTGCAAGGCCAGGCGCTGGAATTGCTGAACAATCCCGAGGAGCACAAGCAGCCGGGCTTGTTGCAGCGCCTGTTCGGTGGCCGCGATGCCGAGGCCGAAGCGGATGTCGCCCCGGCCGTCGCCGATGAGCGCCCTGTCGAAGCTGCGCCACCGCCGGCGCGGAAGGTCGAAGACGCGCCGTTGGCGGATGTTGATGAGCTGCGGCCGCTTCCGGTTGCCGCTGAGGTGACGGAGCACCGCGCCCCGACACCCGCGCCGCAACCTGCGCCTGTCGAAGCGCCGCCGCCAACTGCCGAGATCGAGACGCCCGCCGAGCCTGTCGCCGTAGTCGAGCCTGTCGAGGTCACTGCGGCCGCCGAAGCCCCGGCCGAGGATCAGCCGCAAGCACCTGCAGAGCCCGTCGAAAGCCCGGAAGCGGAACGTCCCACGGACGAAACCCCGGAAACGACCGAAGAGCCCGCTCAGGAGCTGACCCCGGAAGAGCTTTTGTATTCGCTCCCCGATGGCACCGAGCCGACCTACAGTTCGGTCGCCACGCACATCGAAGAAACCCTGCTTGGCCTGCTCGACGACCTGACGCTGCCCGAACGCCACCAGCCGCAGGCGCAGTCCGTGCGTGATCGTCTCGAACACGGGCTGAACTGGTACGAACTGCTGCCGGTGCTGGACGACCTGGCCGTCTTGATGCTGGCCATCACCGACAGTGGCCAGCACGAATTCGAGGCGTACCTGCAACAGCTCAACGAGCGCCTGGAGTCATTCCAGAGCCATCTGCAGGAAGCCAGCGAAGGGCACGCCGACAACCAGACCGCCGAACGCGACCTGAACAGCCAGTTGCGCGAACAGGTCGACGGCCTGCAAACCAGCGTTCAGGGTGCGGCAGACGTCGACAGCCTCAAGCACATTCTGGAAAACCGCCTGGAAGGCCTGCTCGGCACCATGGACGAGCACCAGAGCGAGCGCGACAAGCGCGAGCAGGAAATGTCCACCCGCCTCAAGGGCCTGGCCGAGCGTGTCGCGCACATGGAGCAGGAAGCCCAGGGCTACCGCGAGCACCTCGAAGAGCAGCGGCAGAAAGCCTTGATCGATCCGCTGACCGGCTTGCCGAACCGTGCGGCGTGGTCCGAGCGGCTGGACCTGGAAGTCGCCGACTGGCAGGAAAAAGGCGGTCACCTGCTGATGGCCATCCTCGACCTCGACCATTTCAAACGCATCAACGACAACTACGGCCACCTGGCGGGCGACAAGGTGTTGAAGATCGTCGCCAACGAACTGCGCAAGCGCCTGCGCACTCGCGACTTCATCGCCCGCTTCGGCGGCGAGGAGTTCGTCCTGCTGGTTCCGCAGACGGGCATCGCCGGTGGTCTACAGTTGGCGGAGAGCTTGCGTGCGGCGGTGGAAGCCTGCCCGTTCCACTTCAAGGGCGAGCGGGTCACCATCACCCTGTCGGTGGGCATCACTGCATTCCGCTCCGGTGAACGCAGCGACGCGGTGCTCAAGCGGGCCGACGAAGCGCTCTACCGGGCCAAACACCAGGGTCGCAACCGCGTCGAACAGGGGTGAGCGGCCTTCAGTGAGGTACGTTATGCTATTGCATTACAGACTTCCCAGGCGTCGCCCCTTTTTCATGAAAGCGTTTTTCTCCCTCCTCCTGCTGGCCGTGCTGGCAGGTTGCAGCAGCGGCCCGCAACTGCGCATCGATCGCAGCCATGTCTCGGCCAACCAGGACAGCCGCATCCAGTTCGTCGTGCTGCATTACACCAATGCCTCACTCGACCGCTCGCTGGCACTGCTGACCCATGGCGAAGTCAGCAGCCACTACCTGATCGGCGATGATCGCGACGCCACCATCTACCAACTGGTCGATGAAAGCCGCCGGGCCTGGCATGCCGGTGACAGCCAGTGGGAAGGCCGCACCTGGCTTAACTCCACCTCCATCGGCATCGAAATCGTCAATCCCGGCTTTACCGACACGCCAACCGGGCGGGTCTGGCACCCGTACAGCGAGGCGCAGATCCAGTCGCTGATCGTCTTGCTCAAGGACATCGTCCAACGCAACAACATCCAGCCGCGGCACATCATTGGCCACAGCGATATTGCCCCGCTGCGCAAGCTCGATCCCGGCCCGCTGTTCCCCTGGAAACGCCTGGCTGATGCCGGTCTGGGCATCTGGCCCGACGCGCGGGCGGTGGCGCAGGTGCAAGCGCGCTTCGCGGTCAATCCGCCCAGCGTGACCTGGTATCAGCAGCAACTCGCCCGCTTCGGTTATGCGATCGAGCAGAGCGGCGAGCTGGATGTCGCCACCCGTCATGTCCTTGCCGCCTTCCAGATGCGCTTCCGTGCGCAGCGTTTCGACGGCCAGCCCGACGCGCAGACGGCGGCGATCCTGCAGGTGCTCAACAACGCCCGCTGATGGGGCCTGAAGGCCGCCGCCCAACGGGCAGGCTGAGTCGTCCTCCTGTTGCTATACCTCTTGGTACTCGACGGGATATTTTTGATGTCATCTGCCCTCCTGATGTTGCGCGGCCTGCTCTATCGTCCCTGGCTACTGGCCACGCTTGCGGCCTCGGCGAGTGCGATCTTGTTGCTGCTGGCCAGCCTCGGCGTGGCGATGCATCAGTTGCAGGTCAACGAAAGCGAGCAGATGAATGCCCGCGGCGAGCGCTTCCTCGACCGGCTGGAGCAGATCTTCGGGCAATTGCGTGAAGGCGTCGATGAACTCCAGGCGCAGCCGGCGCGCGGTTGCGACGCCACTATGCTCGCTGCCTTGCAGCAGGTGGCCTTCAACAATCGCTTCGTCTTCGAGGCCGCCTATGTGGACGGCCAGCAAACCTGCTCCAACCGTCTTGGCGATCGCACCTTCGAATCCCTGCCGCCCCCGGACATTCAGGGCCCCACCTACAGTTACTGGCTCAACACCAGCACCGAACCCGATGACAACCGCGCCGCCCTGGTGCTGGGGCGTGGGCCGTTTCGCGTGTCCACGTCGCGCGGTCACCTCACCGATGTGGTCGACCTGCCCGCCGGCGGCAGCCTGTTGGTGGTGCTCGACCGCGGCGCCCGCGCCGTGCCGGTGTTGGGCCCGGTGCAGGCATGGCCGCCGCCCGGAGACGTCTGGCCGCCGGTTTCCACGAAAGCGCTGGTGGAACTGCCGGATCGCCTGGTTTACCGCATGCCGACCAAGTCGCCGGATTACCAGCTGGTGCTGATCGCGCCGCGCGCCAGTCTGCCGTTGAAAATGAACGGAGTGCTCTGGCTGCTGTTCCCCGGCAGCCTGCTGTTGGCCTGGTGCATCGGCTGGGCGGTGCTGCAACTGGTGCGGCAGAGCCGCTCCATGAGTTCGGAACTGCAAGGCGCTTTGCGCCGGGGTGAATTGCAGGTGCTCTACCAGCCGATCTTCGAACTCACCAGCCGCAACTGCGTGGGCGCCGAGGCGCTGGTGCGCTGGCGCCGTCCGGACGGCTCGCTGACCAGCCCCGACCTGTTCATCCCGCTGGCCGAGAACACCGGCCAGATTCGCCAGATCACCGACTTTGTCCTGCAACGGGTGTTCGACCAGTTGGCCCAGCTCTTGCGCGCCAATCCGAAGCTGTACATCTCGGTCAACCTTGCCGCCTGCGACGTGATGGTGCCGCGCATCGGCCGGGTGGCGGCGCGGCTGTTGGCCACGCACCATGTGGCGGCGAGCCAGATTGCGTTCGAGGTGACCGAGCGTGGGCTGATAGACGTGGTAGTGGCCCGGGACAACCTCCAGGCGCTGCGGGCGATGGGCCATCAAGTGCTGATCGACGACTTCGGCACCGGCTATTGCAGCCTCGCCTATTTGCAGACCCTGCCGGTGGATTGCCTGAAGATCGACAAGGCGTTCATCGATGCCCTGGGCCATGACGCCGCCAGCAGTGGCGTCGCCCCGCACATCATCCGCATGGCCCATGCCCTGCAACTGCGGGTGATCGCCGAGGGCATCGAATACGAAGACCAGGCGCTGCTGCTCAACAGCGAGGGCGTGAATTATGGCCAGGGCTGGCTGTTCGCCCATCCGCTGAGCGCTCGCCAGTTCGTCGAGCTGATTACTCGCGGTCGGCGCCTGGGCCCACGGCGCATCGACGACGAAGCCTGAAACGCCTCAGACCGGCAGCGCCATGTAGAACTGGGTACCCTGCTCGGGCCGCGAATAAACCCCCATGCGCCCGCCATGCAACTGGACGATCTCCTTGCACAGTGCCAGGCCGAGGCCGGCGCCGCCTTTCTTGCGTCCGACCTGGACGAAAGGCTCGAAGATCCTGCCCTGCTGGCTGTAGGCAATGCCTTCGCCGTTGTCTTCGACGCTGATGATTACCCGCTCGCCATGTCGCCTCGCCTGCAGGCGGATTCGCCCGCCCGACGGGGTGTGGCGAATGGCGTTGTCCAGCAAGTTGTCCAACACCCGGTCGAGCTGGGCGACGTCGGCCTGAATCCGCGGCAACGGGTTGCCCAGCTCCAGTTGCAGGTCGATCTGCTTGGCCGCCGCCGCACTGGCGTAACGCGCTCGCGCCCGCTCCAGCAATTCATCAAGGGGGCAGAGGCTGCGCTCCAGCTTCTGCTGGCCGCTTTGATAGCGCGAGAAATTCAGCAGGTCGTTGATCAGTTGGGTCAGGCGCTGCATTTCCTCGCCAATGGTGTCGAACAGGTCGCTCTCGCGGGACTGCTCGGGAAACTTGACCCGCTCACGCAACAGGCCGAACGCCATATGCATGCCGGTCACCGGCGTGCGCAGTTCGTGGGAGGCGCGCAGCACGAACTCGCTGCGGACCCGCTCGAACGCGCGCTGCTCCGTCACATCGTGAAGCACCATCACCGCCCCGAGGATCTGCCCGTCCGGGCGGCAGACCGGCGTCAGGCTGTAGGTCAGCACGCGGTTTTCCTTTTCGATCTCCAGGTGCAGGTCTTCCGGCACCCGCTCCAGATTGCCGCCGCGCAGGACCAGATGCAGTTGCTGGTCCAGCTCGGGGCGCTGCATGGCTTCGCCAAGGCGACTGCCGGCGCGGGAGTCGTCCCAGCCCAATTGGCGCTGGGCCACCGGGTTGAGGTGCTCCAGGCGACCCTGGCGGTCGATGATCAGCAGGCCGTCGTCGATGCTGTCGAGCACGGCTTGCAAGCGTTGCTGGCCAGCGACCAGTTCATCGACATTGGTCGCCTGATGCTGGCGCAACGCCTCGGCCATCAGGCCGAAGCGCCGGGCCAGTTGGTTGATTTCCAGTGCCGAGGTCACCGGCAGGGTCACCTCGAAATCACCGCGCCCGACCTGGTCGGCGGCGGTAGCCAGCGCCTCGATCGGCTGGCCGAAGCGACGGGCGATGCCGTGCGCGGTGAGAAAGCCGAGCCCCAGCACGGCGAGGCCAACGAAGCCCAGCACCCCGGACATCAGCACGGCTTTTTCCCGCGAGACTTTCTCCGCTCCGCGAATCTGCTCGACGGCCTGTTTGTGGGATTCGATCAGGCTGCTGCGCAGCGCGCTGAAGGCTTGCCCCAGTGGCTGATCGACGCTCAGGTTGCGCGCCGGCGCCGAGGTAGCCCGCAGTTCGCGGAGGAAGTGCTGAAACTCACTGTTGGCGCGGGTGAAGTCATCGAAGCCGTCGGCCTGCTGCTCATGACTCAGGCCCTCGTCCAGCAACCGCTGGAACTCGCTCTGCAACTGGCTCAGGACCGACGCATCGCTGTTCTCGTCGAGAATCTGCGTCAGTTGCTCGCTGAGGTTCTGGCGCATCTTCAGGCCCATGTCGAGGACATAGGTGTTGTTGCGGATCATCGCTTCCTGCGAACTGGCCATCTGCTGAACGCTGACCAGGCTCAGCAGCAGGCCGAGCAGGGCGACGGTGATCAGCGCCGAAATGCTGAGAAACAGCCTTGTCCGCAACTTCATCGCCCATTTCATAAGTTGTACTGCTTGCGCTTGCGGTACAGCGTCGAAGCGTCGATCCCCAGGGTCTTGGCGGCTTGGTCGAGGGTGTCGCTGGTGGCCAGTACCGCGCCGATATGCGCGCGTTCCAGTTCGTCCAGGCTGAGCGCGGCACCGATGCGCGGTGCATTGCTGGCGGGTTGCTCGGCCATGCCGAGGTGGACGATTTCGACTTTTTCCTGCGGGCAGATGATGCTCGCGCGCTCGATCACGTTACGCAGCTCGCGGATGTTGCCCGGCCAGCGGTAGTTGAGCAGCGCGGCCCGCGCTTCTTCGCTGAAGGCCCGCGCCGGACGCGAGTATTCCTTGACGAAGCGGGCGAGGAAACGGTCGGCCAGGGTCAGGACGTCCTCACTGCGCTCGCGCAACGGCGGCAGGTGCAGGGTGATGACGTTGAGGCGATAGAGCAGGTCTTCGCGGAAACGGCCTTCGCGGACCATGTCCTCAAGGTTGAGGTTGGTCGCGGCGAGGATGCGCACATCGGCGCGGCGCGTGACCGGGTCGCCGACCCGCTCGTATTCCTTGTCCTGGATGAACCGCAGCAGCTTGGGTTGCAGGGCCAGGGGGAAGTCGCCGATTTCGTCGAGGAACAGCGTGCCGCCGTCGGCCTGGTTGACCCGGCCCAGGGTGCTTTCGCTGGCGCCGGTGAAGGCGCCGCGGCTATGGCCGAACAGTTCGCTTTCCATCAGTTCGGCGGTCAGGGACGGGCAGTTGATGGTGACGCAGGCCTTGCGCGCGCGCTTGCTCCAGCCATGGATGGCCCGGGCCAGCTCGCCCTTACCGGTGCCGGACTCGCCGAGGATAAGAATGTTGGCGTCGGTGGTCGCCACCTGCCGGGCGGTTTCCAGCACCACCATCATGGCCGGGCTGTGGGAGTCCAGGCCGTCCTTGGGCTTGCGGATTTCGCCTTCGAGGGCTTCAAGGCGCGCCGAAAGCTGGCGCACTTCCAGTTGCTTGGCGGTGGCCAGACGCAACTGGTCGGGGCTGCAAGGCTTGACCAGGTAATCGGCGGCGCCGGCCTGGATCGCGTCAACGGCGGTATCCACCGCCGAATGGGCGGTGACGATCACCACGCGCATCCACGGGGCCTGAATACGCATCTGTGCGAGGACGTCGAGGCCGTTGTCCTCGCCCAGGCGCAGGTCGAGGAAGCACAGGTCGAACACCTGGCGCTGCAACAGGGTTTCGGCCTGCGCAGCGCTGTTGGCGGTGGCGACGGTATAGCCCTCGTCCTCCAGGCAATAACGGAAGGTACGCAAGATGGCGGACTCATCGTCCACCAGCAGAATGCGGCCTTGAGGATCTGGGGCTGACTCCATTTTCCATGCGCTCCTTAGGAATTATCTTGGTTAGTGTCGGAAAAATCGGGCAAGTTGCATGGTCAATTCTGATTCATTCCTTTCCTTGCATGCTAGCTCCCTGCTTGCCGACCTAAATTTGGGAAAATTCCTACGGAAAAATAGTCTCTGACCATGCAAAAAGCACGACGCCGCCAGGGGGCATCGTGCAGGATGCTTTCCCAATGGTATTTGCCACATACGTAAATTATTGATTTATATAGAAAATATTATTAGATGCGGGCTGGCATGCAGGCTGCAATGACCCTTCCAGGTCATAACAAGATGCAGCAAGAGGAGCCCGGCATGAACCGCACACCCGCCGCCCTGGTGCTTATATCGCCATTACATCTGCGCCAGCTTTTGTTTCTCTCGCTGGCGCTGCTGCTGACACTGATTGCCGGCCAGGTGTATCACGCCTGGCAGGTCAAACAGGTCGACAGCCAACTCGCAATCCAGGTCGAGCGCCTGCATGAAAGCCGTGCCGTGCCCCTGCAAACCGCTCCGCTGATGCGCTCCAAAGCGCTGCCAGCCGCCACCGCCGCTGCCCATGTTCCACAAGAACGCTGGGTGTTTTAACGGCGAACGGCCAAGGACCCTTTCCATAACAGAAGGAGAATCACCATGTTGAGTTGGGCCATTACCTTCCTGATTATCGCCATTGTCGCTGCCGTGCTGGGCTTCGGTGGTATCGCCGGCGCCGCTACCGGTATCGCGAAGATCCTCTTCATTATCTTCCTGGTGCTGTTCGTGGCTTCCTTCTTCTTCGGACGTCGCGGTCGAGGTTGAACCAATGAAAGGCGTGATACGCAACGCCCTGGCCGCCGCCCTGTTGCTGGGCGGCTGCACGGCGGCAATGGCGGCCAATGACGGCCAGGTCCGGGCCACCGACATTCTCGGTGCGGACCCCGAGTATCGGGAAACCTGGCAGGACATGGTCAAAAAAGAGGAGCGGTTGCCCGAGTGGGTGCTCAACCTCAGCGGCGTTTCCGAGCAACAGATGTCAGCGGTCGAGGAAGACGGCGACAAGTATCTGGTCGGACCGTTGTGCGAAAGCGAAGGCAAATGCCTGAACAAGCGTCTGATCGTGGCCTTCCGTTGGGATAAGGAAAAAGCCTACGGAATGCTGGTTGAGGTGCCTGAGGGTCTGCCCGGTGACAAGTCACCGACCCGCCACGCCGATTATCGCTGGCTGGGTGACCCCGACCCGGGCATGCAGGCCATGCTCAAGGAACAACTCAAGCGTGATCCGAACTGGTACTGACGCGCCGCCGGGTGCTTCGGGACAGAGACAGAAGCTGAACCTTTTCACCGTTCAAGCTTCTATGTTGCGCCCACTCGAGGAGGGCAGGCGCATGACCAAGGGGCCGGGCTGCTCTGATTGCTACAGGATCGGAGGGGCCTAGGGGTACAAGGAGTGCCTCCGTCGAGGGCCGGGTCAGGAAGCAACGCCGGGAGTGGTCTGTCAGGGTGTCCCGTAATCCGGGATACCTTTGACGGGCTCTCCCGGCCGTATCCATTCCGGCAGCCCTTTCTTCCCGACAGATGGCAAATCCGCCACCCGCTCGTCTGTCCGGAAAAAATATTTTCGGCTTTTTCCTACATGCGCCGATGCGATTTTCATCCATTCGGATTGTCGAACACCTGCCTTCCGCACCTGCCGATTACCCTCCGAATCTGCCGCAATATGGCGGATTGATCGTATTCGGAATCCCGAACACCCCTTTCGCAACCCTCCTTGACGACCGTTTTTTGCCGAAAAACTCATGCCGATTCGGCATGGGGTACTCGTTTCCGGCATTAGACTAGGCCCCTCCACGCCTGAATAGTTGCGCCTTTTTTCGCCTGCCAGCGCTCATTACCGCTCGCTCGCGATGACCTTCTGCGGTGCCTTTGACTGTTGCCGAAGAAGTCTTCCAGACCCCTTTTAATAGCTCTGGAATGCTGGTTACAGCGCAATGCCCGTGTCCACTTGAACAAAAAGGTAATGACATGAAGAAGGCAAAACTGAGCCTCGCCTGGCAGATCCTCATCGGTCTGGTACTGGGTATCGCCATCGGAGCACTGCTGAATCATTTCAGTGCAGAAAAGGCATGGTGGATCAGCAATGTGCTGCAGCCAGCCGGTGACATCTTCATTCGCCTGATCAAGATGATCGTCATCCCGATCGTGATTTCGTCGCTGATCGTGGGTATCGCCGGGGTTGGCGATGCGAAGAAACTTGGCAGTATCGGCCTCAAGACCATCATTTACTTCGAGGTGGTGACCACCATCGCCATCGTCGTCGGCCTGGTCCTGGCCAACCTGTTCCACCCGGGCGCCGGCATCGACATGAGCACCCTGGGCACCGTGGACATCTCCAAGTACCAGGCCACCGCGGCCGAGGTGCAGCATGAACACGCGTTCATCGAGACCATCCTCAACCTGATTCCATCGAACATCTTCGCGGCGCTGATGCGCGGTGAAATGCTGCCGATCATCTTCTTCTCGGTACTGTTCGGCCTGGGCCTGTCCAGCCTCAACGCGGAAATCCGCGACCCGCTGGTGAAGACCTTCCAGGGCGTTTCCGAAGCCATGTTCAAGGTCACCCACATGATCATGAACTACGCCCCGATCGGTGTGTTCGCCCTGATCGCCGTGACCGTCGCCAACTTCGGCTTCGCCTCGCTGCTGCCGCTGGCCAAGCTGGTGCTGCTGGTGTACTTCGCCATCGCCTTCTTCGCCTTCATGGTGCTGGGCCTGGTGGCGCGCCTGTTCGGCTTCTCCATCATCAAGCTGATGCGCATCTTCAAGGACGAACTGGTCCTGGCCTACTCCACCGCCAGCTCGGAAACCGTGTTGCCGCGAGTGATCGAGAAGATGGAAGCCTACGGCGCGCCGAAGGCCATCTGCAGCTTCGTGGTGCCGACCGGTTACTCGTTCAACCTCGACGGTTCGACCCTGTACCAGAGCATCGCGGCGATCTTTATCGCCCAGCTCTACGGCATCGACCTGTCCATCAGCCAGCAGTTGCTGCTGGTGCTGACCCTGATGGTCACCTCCAAGGGCATCGCTGGCGTGCCGGGCGTTTCCTTCGTGGTCCTGCTGGCCACCCTGGGCAGCGTTGGCATTCCGCTGGAAGGCCTGGCATTCATCGCCGGTGTCGACCGCATCATGGACATGGCGCGTACCGCCCTGAACGTGATCGGCAACGCTCTGGCGGTCCTGGTCATCTCCCGTTGGGAAGGCATGTACGACGATGCCAAGGGCAAGAAGTACTGGGATTCGCTGCCGCACTGGCGCAGCAAGGAAGTGGCGGTGGCTGGCAAGGCCGTCAAATCCTGAGTCGTTTTCCTGCTGAATGAAAAAGCCCCGATTCGTCGGGGCTTTTTGTTTTCTGTGAGTTTGTAGGGGCCTTATCGCGAGGCAGCGTATCGGTAGGAGCGAGCTTGCTCGCGATAAGGCCCTGAAGGGGTCGCAACAGAGGACACTGGTTCTGCCGGCCGCTATCATTCAGCCCATCTTTGGGGGAGTTAACGGATGCTCAACGGCCTTTGGCTTGGTTTTTTCGTGGTGGCGGCCATTTCGGCCCTGGTGCAATGGCTGGTGGGCGGCAACGCCGGGGTCTTCGCGGCGATGGTCGAGAGCATCTTCGCCATGGCCAAGCTGTCGGTCGAGGTCATGGTCCTGCTGTTCGGCACCCTCACCCTCTGGCTGGGCTTTCTGAAGATCGCCGAGCAAGCCGGGATCGTCGAGTGGCTGGCCAAGGTGCTTGGCCCGCTGTTCCGCCGGCTCATGCCGGAAGTCCCGCCCGGCCATCCAGCGCTGGGCCTGATTACGCTCAACTTCGCCGCCAACGGCCTGGGCCTGGACAACGCCGCCACGCCCATCGGCCTCAAGGCCATGCGCGCTTTGCAGGAGCTGAACCCCAGCCCGACCACCGCCAGTAACGCGCAGATCCTGTTCCTGGTGCTCAACGCCTCGTCGCTGACCCTGTTGCCGGTGACCATCTTCATGTACCGCGCCCAGCAAGGCGCGATGGACCCGACCCTGGTGTTCCTGCCGATCCTCATCGCCACCACCGGCTCGACCCTGGTCGGCCTGCTCTCGGTGGCGGTGATGCAGCGCCTGCGCCTGTGGGATCCGGTGGTGCTCGCCTATCTGGTGCCCGGCGCCTTGCTGCTGGGCGCGTTCATGGCACTGCTGGCCGGGCTGTCCGCCACCGCGCTGGCCAACCTGTCGTCGATCCTCGGCAACCTGACCCTGTTCGGCCTGATCATGCTGTTCCTGCTGGTTGGCGCGCTGAAGAAGGTGAAGGTGTACGAAACCTTCGTCGAAGGCGCGAAAGAAGGCTTCGACGTCGCCAAGAACCTCCTGCCGTATCTGGTGGCGATGCTGTGCGCGGTTGGCGTGCTACGGGCGTCCGGCGCGCTGGAATTTGGTCTGGACGGGATTCGCCATACGGTCGAATGGCTGGGCTGGGACACCCGTTTCGTCGATGCCCTGCCCACCGCACTGGTCAAACCGTTCTCCGGCAGCGCGGCGCGGGCCATGCTCATCGAAACCATGCAGACCCACGGCGTGGACAGCTTCCCGGCGCTGGTAGCGGCGACGGTGCAGGGCAGCACCGAAACCACCTTCTACGTGCTGGCGGTGTACTTCGGCGCCGTCGGTATCCAGCGCACCCGCCACGCGGTGGGTTGTGCGCTGTTGGCTGAACTGGCCGGCGTGCTGTCGGCCATTGCGGTCTGCTACTGGTTCTTCGCCTGATAGCGGTTGCCCTCGGCTACGGTCCAGTCGAGCAACTGCGCCATCAACCGGTCAGTGACCTGGCCCAGGCCACTGACCACCGCCGGGATTTCCTTGTTGGCCTGTGGCTGGCGGACTTCGAAATGACGGCTGGCGAGGATGCGCTGGGTGCGCCCCTCCACCAGCCGCGCATCCAGGCGGATCACCACGCTGATGCCCTGGGCGCTGTATTCACTCTGGAATGCCTGTAGCTCGCCGACCAGTTCGTAGTCGGCTTGCAGGTTGCTGTCGTCGGCGCTCAGACGCGGCACCCGGCCATCGCGCTGGAAGGCATCGAGGATGCGATTGCGCAGCAGGGTCGGGGCCGGGTCGGTCCAGCGCGCGCCCTTGTAGCTGCTGATCTGGTCGCCCTGCGGCACCACGGCAATGCGCGGGACGTTGTAGACGTCGCTGGCCAGCGGCTTGTTCACCCGCAACGACCATCTCACCGGCGTGCTGGCTGACGGCGTGGCGACCGCCGCCGGCAGGCGATAAACCTCGGCGTTCTCGGCCTGGGGCAGGATCGAGCAGGCGCTGCTCAGGCTGATCAGCAGGGCCAGGGTCAGGCGGCTGGCGAGGCTCATGGCTCGAACTCCTTGTTTTGATCACGGCCGAGCAGGTAGCCGCTGGGGTTGGCTTCAAGGCGACGGGAAATCCCCTTGAGCGAGTTGAGGGTGTCACGCAGTTCGCGGATCGCCGGCGACAGCTCGCGGAAGCCTTGGGCACCGCTGTCGATGGCGTCGCGATTGCTTTCCAGCAGCGCATTGAGCGTCGCGGTGCTCTGCGCCAGCGAGCGCATCGCCTGGTCGGCGCTGTTGACGATCTGCGGGCCCTGGCTGCCAAGCAGCTTGTTGGCGTTGCGCATCAGCTCGCTGGTCTGCTCCAGCGTGGCGCCGGCCTGCTGGCCGATGGTCGCCAGTTCGCGGATGGCATGGCTGATGTCCTCGCGCTGCGCGGCGATGGCGCCGGTGGTTTGCTCCAGGTGTTCCAGGGTCGAGCCCAGGCGCGTGGCGTTTTCTTCGGAGAACAGGCGGTTGGCGTTGTGCAGCAGCAGGTTGATGTTGGTCACCAGGTCGCTGCTGTTGGTCAGCAGGCGGGCGATGGGCGATGGCGAGGCGATGATCACCGGCAGTTTGCCGCCCTTGCCCACCAGCGGCGGACTTTCCGGGGTGCCGCCGCTGAGCTGGATCAGCGAGGTGCCGGTGACGCCGGTCAGGGTCAGCTTGGCCTGGGTGTCCTGTTTCACCGGGGTTTCGGCGTTCAGGCGGATGCGCGCCAGTACCCGGCGCGGATCGGCGGGGTCCAGGTGCAGGCTGGTGACATCGCCCACTTTGATCCCGCTGTATTGCACGGCGCTGCCTTTGGACAGGCCGGTGACCGGCTCGTTGAACACCACCTCGTAGTCCTTGAAGGTGCTGTCGACGCTGGACTTGGCCAGCCACAGGCCGAACAGCATGGCGCCGGCCACCACCAGGACGGTGACCATACCGATCAGCACATGGTGCGCGCGGGTTTCCATTTCACTTCTCCTTCAGCGCTGTGGCGGCCTGATACGCCGCCCGGCCACGCGGGCCATGGAAATACTCGTGGATCCACGGGTCGTCAGTCTGGGCCACTTCGTCGATGGGCGCGGCCACCAGCACTTTCTTCTGTGCCAGTACCGCGACCCGGTCGCTGATGGTGTAGAGCGTGTCCAGGTCGTGGGTGATGAGAAACACGCTCAGGCCGAGGGCATCGCGCAGGGTCAGGATCAATTGGTCGAAGGCCGCGGCGCCAATGGGATCAAGGCCGGCGGTGGGTTCGTCGAGGAACAGGATGTCCGGGTCCAGCGCCAGCGCGCGGGCCAGGGCGGCGCGCTTGATCATGCCGCCGGACAGCGAGGCGGGAAACTTGTCCGCCGCCGATTGCGGCAGGCCGGCCAGGGCCAGCTTGACCCCGGCCAGGTGCTCGGCGTCGTCGCGGCTCAGGCCGGCGTGTTCGATCAGCGGCAGGGCGACGTTTTCGGTGATGGTCAGCGAGGAGAACAGCGCGCCCTTCTGGAACAGCACGCCGAAGCGCCGTTCGATCAGCGAGCGCTCGTTCGCGTTGGCGTTGGACAAGTCCTGGCCGAACACCCGCACCGTGCCTTCGTTGGGCCGGCGCAAGCCGATGATGCTGCGCAGCAGCACCGACTTGCCGCTGCCGGAGCCACCGACCACCGAGAGAATCTCGCCGCGGTACAAGTCCAGGTCGAGCTGCTCGTGCACGCTCTGGCTGCCGAAGCGGTTGCACAGGCCACGTACTTCGATCACCGCCTCGCGGGCGTCGGGCCGGCTCACCAGCCCATCTCCATGAAGAACAGCGCGGCCACGGCGTCGAGGACGATCACCACGAAGATCGACTGGACCACCGCCGAGGTGGTGTGGGCGCCCACCGACTCGGCGCTGCCGCTGACCTTGAAGCCTTCCAGGCAACCGATCGCGGCGATCAGGAAGGCGAAGAACGGCGCCTTGGCCATCCCCACCAGGAAGTGCTGCACACCGATGTCGTCTTCCAGCAGCGAAAGGAACATCGCCGGCGAGATGTCCAGCGACAGCGCGCAGACCACCCCACCGCCAACGATGCCGCAGAGCATCGCCAGGAACGTCAGCAGCGGCAGGGAGATGAGCAGCGCCAGCACGCGCGGGATCACCAGCAGCTCCACCGGGTCCAGGCCGAGGGTGCGGATCGCGTCGACTTCCTCGTTGGCCTTCATCGAGCCGATCTGCGCGGTGAAGGCGCTGGCGGTGCGGCCGGCCATGAGGATGGCGGTCAGCAGCACGCCGAATTCGCGCAGGAAGGAGAAGGCGACCAGATCGACGGTGAAGATGCTGGCGCCGAAGCTGGCCAGCACCGTGGCGCCGAGGAAGGCCACCACCGCGCCCACCAGGAACGTCAGCAGGGCGACGATGGGCGCGGCGTCGAGGCCGGTCTGCTCGATGTGCGCAACCACCGACGTGATGCGCCAGCGCTTGGGCTGCAGCGCGCGCCGGGCCAGGGTGGTGATGATCAGGCCGATGAAACCGAGCAACTGGCGGCTGTCCTGCCAGAGGGTATCCACCGCCGCGCCGATGCGCGCCATCAGTTGGGTCAGGACCGGAAGTTGGGTGTGGCGCGGCGGGATGCAGAATTCAGTCAGCGAGGCTTGCACGCTGTGCAGCAGGTGGCGGCTGGCGGCCGGCAGCGGGCTTTCGCTTTCCAGTTGCGCGAGACGCTCGGGGCCGAGCAACTCCACCAGCAGCGAGGCGCCGGCGGTGTCGAGCTTGCCGAGCTGGTCCAGGTCCACGGGGGTGTTGCTGTCGTACTGGCCGCTGAGGGCCGCAGTGCTCTGCTTGAGGCTGGCGTAGTTGGCCAGCGTCCAATCACCGCTGAGCCGCAAGCGCGGCGGGCTTTGGCTCGTGTCGAGAATGGCGCTGGCGGGGCTGGTAATACGGGTCATAGGCTCCGGAGGTCCATGGGCGCTTGAACGCAGCCTGATCGTCGCGCAGGCACTTTTCCTACAAAGCCCTGAGCATAGCGTCACTGTGTGGCGGATGCTTGACCATCATCAACCACGCGGAAGCGCAGGACGCCGATCACCTGGCCATCCTCGGTCAGCACCCGGACCTGCCAGCGCCCCACCGGGTTGGCCGGGAACACCTGTTTGTGGGTCCAGGCGCGGTAGCCTTCCTTACGCCCGCCATTGATATCGAGGGCGATGCGATCGACCTCTTTGCCGTTGAATTGCCAGACGTGATAGATGCGCTCGTTCAGCCCGCGCGGCGCCTTGATCGCGGTGTAGGCATAAAGTCCGGCGCTGCGGATCTGGCTGGCGCTGACCTGTTTGAGGCTGTCGCCGGGGGTGCGGTTCTGCAGTTGGCTGCTGATCGCCACCTCGGTCATCCACAGGGTCGCCGGCGGCACCCAGGAACGCAGCAACCAGCCGGCACCGCCGATCGAGAGGGTCACCAGCACCAACGCGATCGCCCGGCGCGCATTGTTGATCGGGAAGCTGCTGGCCAGGCTCGGGAAGGACAGCAACATCGACACCCCCAGCGCGAGCTTGAAGCTCTCGGCGGTGGTCAGGTGGAGGATGATCGGCAGCGCCGTGAGCATCGCGGCGAACAGCGTCAGGGTGTGCAGGGCGAGGAACAGCCAGCGCCGGGGCGCGACCCAGCGGTAGTAGAGCGGGTCGATGATCGACACCAGCCCGGCGGCGCCCAGCAGACCGGTGAAGATCAGTTGGCCGCTGTTCCAGGTGGTGGTGACGAAGAAGAACGGCAGGACGAAGAACAGGCTTTCCTGGTGGATCATCTGCGTCGCGTAGCGCAGCAGCGGTTGCGGGATTTCGCGCTTGAACAGGCGGGCGAACAACTGGGTGAAACTGTTTTCCAGCATCAGCCAGACCCAGCTCACCAGCATCAGGATCGCGACCCAACTGGCCAGGCTTTCCTGGCGATCGACCAGGATGAAGCTGCCGATACCGGAGAGGAAACCACCGAGTGCGATGACCCCGGGATAGCGCTTGATCAGTTCGATGAGGCGCTGGACGTAGATAGGCATGGGGACATTCGCAGAGGGCTGTAAGAAACGGTTACAAGAATACTCC
Source organism: Pseudomonas sp. 5P_5.1_Bac1 (assembly GCF_025466015.1). Lineage (NCBI taxonomy): Bacteria > Pseudomonadati > Pseudomonadota > Gammaproteobacteria > Pseudomonadales > Pseudomonadaceae > Pseudomonas > Pseudomonas sp. 5P_5.1_Bac1. The sequence goes on from NZ_JANLNX010000110.1 coordinate 307,162, forward strand.
GGTTTGGTCGATTTTGGGGCGGCAGAGCGGCATACAAAGACGCGCGTAGGAGCGAGCTTGCTCGCGATGGATGCCCGCCTATCCAGCGGACCTGCGCCGATACCAGGCAACCCCGCCACCCACCACCACAACCAACCCCAACACGCCCCACCAGAACAGTTCGTCATACCCCAGCAACGGCTTCTCCACCCGCACATACCCGGTGGTCTTGAACAATTCCCGCATCGCCTGGTTCGCCTCTTCCAGGCTCACCCCGCGCAGGCGCTGTTTCGGGTCGACGAAATGCCCATCGGCATAGGTGTTCAACGCGCCCCAGTAATAGTCCGCCAACGCGCTGTTGCCCTGGGTGGTCCAGGATTCGCGGTCGATGGCCGCCGCCTTGATCCGTTCGAAGGTAGACGGGTCGAGGCCCTCGTCACGCAGGCGCTTGATCAGGTCCTGCATCACCTCTTCCGCTTCTTCGACCTGATCGCGCTCCAGGTCGGCATTCAAGCTGAGCATGCCGCTGTCGCCAAAGGTCTCACGCTGGCTCCACGGTCCGTAGGACAGGCCGTGCTTGAGGCGCAGTTCGCTGTACAGCGCCCAGTCCAGATAGCGCTGGACCAGATCGAGGGTCTGGTCGTGCTCGTTGTCCAGCACCGGCTCCAGGAACAACCAACTCAGCCGCGCGCCGTTGCCCAGCAGGCCGCGCACCAGCGTGCGGTTTTCCTCGGCCTGCCGGCTGACGCCATCCAGCGCCCGCCGCTCGGCCGGCTCCACGGGCTCCAGCTCAGCCCAGGAGCGCTCGAGATAAGCCGGCAGCAGACGGTCGAGGCCGCCGACGATGATCAAGGTCATGTTGTTGGCCGCGTACCAGCGCTGGCGGATCTCGTCGACCTGTTCCAGGGTCATGTCGTCCAGATCGGAGCGCTCGGCGCATTTCAGGCCAAGCTCCACCGCCAACTGGTCGCTGGCGCGGTGACCGATGGCCTGACGGTCGAGCCAGCGTTGCAGGTGGGAGTAGTGGCCACCGTCTTCGCGCTCGATGATGCGCTTGGACTGCGCCAGCGCGTCGTCATCGAACTGGGTCTGCTGCAGCAAGGCGAGCAGCAGGTCGAGCACTTTGCGTTGGTTGCGGGCCGGCGCTTCGATGACGAAGGTGGTGTCGGCGCTGCTGGTGTAGGCGTTCCATTCCCCGCCGAGGGCCTGAAGGCGTTGTTCCAGGCCGCCTTCGCCGCTGTCGTCAATGCCGCTGAACAGCAAGTGTTCGAGCAGGTGCGGCAGTTCTTGCCGGTCGCAGGGAAAATCATCGAAGCCGATGCCGACCACCAGGCGGATCGACACATGGTCCCGTTCGTAGCCCGGTTTGAGCAGCACTTGCAGGCCATTGGGCAGCAGATAGCCCTCGACTTGCGTGCGGTCCAGGGCAAAGCCGGGCATGGCGCCCAGCAACAGGCAAACGAACATCAGGCAACGCATGCAGGGCTTCCTTGCAGAGTGTCGACGCAGTAAAGGGTCACGGCGAGTGGATCTCGTCCGGCACGGCGTCGATCAGCAAGCCGCCGGTGTCGTGTCCACCCAGTACCACATAGGCACTGCTGCAGAACAATGAGTTCAGTCGTTTCATGTCGGCGATCAGTTCCAGGTGCAGCGAGCTGGTCTCGATACTCTGCACCACCTTGCGTTGCAGGCGGCTGACGTGGGCGTGAGCCAGGCGCCGCTCCTGGGCGCGGAAGCGGCGTTTTTCCCGCAGTAGCTGGCGGGCGCTCTCCGGGTCGGCACTGAGGAACACCGACAGCCCCAGGCGCAGGTTGGCCAGCAACTGGCCCTGCAAGCCGGTCAGTTCTTCCAGGCCCACTTCGGAGAACTCGCGGCGCTGCGAGGTTTTCTGCTGCTGGATTTTGCGCAGCATGCGTTCGATCAGGTCGCTGGCCATCTTCAGGTTGATCGCCAGCTCGATGATCTCGGCCCAGCGCTGGCTGTCCTGTTCGCCGAGGTCTTCCCGCGGCATTTGCGCCAGGTACAGTTTGATGGCGTTGTACAGCGACTCGACATCGTCATGCAGGACGCGGATTTCCTGGGTCACGGCGGTCTGGGTGCCGCGCAGCACGCTGTTCATGGCTTCGAGCATGGTGTCCACCAGATCGCCCAGGCGCAGGGTTTCGCGCACGGCGTTGGCCAGGGCCAGGCTGGGTGTGGCGAGGGCGGTCGGGTCGAGGTGGCGCGGGGTGGTGTGGCCGTTGGTTTCCGGGCGTTCGGGCAGCAGCCAGCTGCAGGCCCTGGCCATCAGCTTGACCGTGGGCAGCAGGGTCAGGCAGCGCAGGCTGTTGTAGAGCAGGTGGAAACCGATCACCAGTTCGGCCGGGCTGAACGTCAGGCTGTCCATCCAGGCGACCAGCGGGGTCAGTAGCGGAATGGTCACCAGCAGGCCGATCAGCTTGTACAGCAGGCTGCCCAGCGCCACCTGGCGCCCGGCGCTGTTACGCATGCTGGTGCTGATAAAGGCCAGCAGGCCGCTGCCGATGTTGGCACCGATGACCAGGCCGATGGCGACCGGCAGGCCGATCACCCCGGCGCCGGCCAGGGTGGCGGTCAGCAGCACGGCGGCGAGGCTGGAGTAGGAAATCATGGCGAACATCGCGCCAATCAGGGCATCGAGGAGGATGTCGCCGGTCAGCGAGGCGAACAGGACTTTCACTCCTTGCGCGGTGGTGATGGGCGTCGCCGCCTCGACGATCAATTGCAGCGCCAGGATGATCAGCCCAAGGCCGATGCCCACGCGCCCGAGCTGACCGGCGCGGGTCTGTTTGCGCGACAGGAAGAAGATCACCCCGAGGAAGATCAGCAGCGGCGACAGCCACGACAGGTCGAGCGTCAGCACCCGCGCCATCAGCGCGGTACCGACGTCGGCGCCGAGCATGATCGCCAGGGCCGGGGTCAGCGCCATCAGGCCCTGGCCGACGAACGAAGTGACCAGCATCGCCGTGGCGTTGCTGCTTTGCACCATGGCGGTGACCAGAATGCCGGCGATGAACGCCAGTGGCCGGCGTGACATGTTCTGGCTGATTACCCGGCGCAGGTTTGAACCATAGACCCGCAGGATGCCGGTACGGACGATGTGTGTGCCCCAGATCAGCAGGGCGACGGCTGACAATAGATTGAGCAGGGTCAGCATGAACGGGCCCCCTGTGTGTCTGCCCCAGCGGGGCCAATGAATGTGCGCGGAGCCTGGCCGTTGGCAACGGCGGTTTTTTCCAGTGCTCACTTAAGCTTTAGTTCGCCAGAGGCCTTGGCGCCAGCAGGGTTGGCGGGTTCTGGCAGATAAAGCCGAGAAACCGCCGCTGTTGCCGCCACAATGAAAAAAGGCCCCGGAAGGGGCCTTGATTCAGCAACTGGCCAGTATTACTGACCCGGGATGTCCTTGCGAAGTTTCACCGGTTCGCTCTGTGCTTCTTTGCGTTTCTTCGCCATCGCCGTGCGCATGCGGATATTGACGGCTTCCACGGCCAGCGAGAAGGCCATGGCGAAGTAGACGTAGCCCTTCGGCACATGCACGTCGAAGGCTTCGGCGATCAGCACGGTACCGACCACCATCAGGAACGACAGCGCGAGCATTTTCAGCGACGGGTGCTTGTCGATGAAATCGCTGATGGTCTTGGCGCAGAGCATCATCACCAGTACGGCGATGATGATTGCCGCGACCATGACCGGCACGTGGGACACCATGCCAACCGCGGTGATCACCGAGTCCAGGGAGAACACGATGTCGATGATGGCGATCTGGATGATGGTGTACAGGAACTTGCCGCCGGCGCTCGTCGTAGTCTCGTCGGCGCTTTCGTCTTCGCCCTCGAGGCCGTGGTAGATCTCCTGGGAGCTTTTCCACAGCAGGAACAGGCCACCGAAGAACAGGATCAGGTCACGGCCGGAAATGCCCTGGCCGAAGACTTCGAACAGGTCGGCGGTGAGGCGCATGACCCAGGTGATCGACAGCAGCAACATGATGCGGGTGACCATCGCCAGGGCGAGGCCGAAGATCCGGGTGCGCTGCTGCATGTGCTTGGGCATGCGGCTGACCAGGATCGAGATCATGATGATGTTGTCGATCCCGAGCACGATTTCGAGTGCGGTCAGGGTGAAAAGGGCAACCCAGATTTCCGGGTTGGTCAGCCATTCCATGTTTGTTCCTTCAGGTGTATGACGTTGCGCGCCGGATCAGGCGCGCAAACGGGTTGGGTGGATCTGTTTACTAGAGGCTACTGAACAGCGGGAAAATTCCCATGAGCAGCGCGGCGAGCATTATGCATAGGCAGACTAGCACTGCCCACTTCAGGGTAAAGCGCTGGTGGTCGCCGAACTCGATGCCGGCCAGGGCGACCAGCAGGTAGGTCGACGGCACCAGCGGGCTGAGCAGGTGAACCGGCTGTCCGACGATCGAGGCGCGGGCCATTTCCACTGGCGAAATGCCGTAGTGGCTGGCGGCTTCCGAGAGTACCGGCAGCACGCCGTAGTAGAAGGCGTCGTTGGACATGAAGAAGGTGAACGGCATGCTCACGATCGCGGTGATCACCGCCAGGTACGGGCCCAGCGCGTCCGGGATCACGGCCAGCAGGCTCTTGGACATGGCCTCGACCATGCCGGTGCCGGACAGGATGCCGGTGAAGATACCGGCGGCGAAGATCAGCCCGGTTACCGCCAATACGCTGCCGGCGTGGGCGGCGATGCGGTCTTTCTGCTGTTGCAGGCATGGGTAGTTGACGATCATGGCGATACTGAAGGCGATCATGAACAGCACCGGCAGCGGCAGCAGGCCGGCGATCAGCGCGACCATCAGCGCGGCGGTCAGGGCGCCGTTGAACCACAGCAGTTTCGGGCGGCGGGCGTCCGGGTATTGGGAAACGGTGATTTCGCTGTGGTCGATCTCGTCACCCGGCAGGTGCAACTCGCCGAGACGGGCGCGCTCGCGCTTGCCGTACATGTAGGCAATGGCCAGGATCGCCACGACACCGGCGAGCATGGCTGGGATCATCGGCACGAAGATGTCCGAAGGGTCCACGTGCAGCGCGCTGGCGGCACGGGCGGTCGGGCCGCCCCACGGGGTCATGTTCATCACCCCGCCGGCGAGGATGATCAGGCCGGCCATGATCCGCGGGCTCATGCCCAGGCGGCTGTACAGCGGCAACATCGCGGCGCAGCAGATCATGTAGGTGGTGGCGCCGTCACCGTCGAGCGAGACGACCAGGGCCAGCACCGCGGTGCCGACCGAGACTTTCAGCGGGTCGCCCTTGACCAGCTTGAGGATCTTGCGCACGGCCGGGTCGAACAGGCCGGAGTCGATCATCAGGGCGAAATAGAGAATGGCGAACATCAGCATCACGCCGGTTGGGGCGAGCTTGCTGATGCCTTCCAGCATCATCGGGCCGATCTTGCTGGAAAAGCCGCCGAACAGGGCGAACAGGATCGGTACCAGGATCAGCGCGATCAAGGCCGACAGGCGCTTGGTCATGATCAGGTACATGAAGGTGATGACCATGGCGAAGCCGAGGAAGGTCAGCATGGGGGTACTCCAGGCGTAGTGCGTCGGGACAGGGACGTGACGGACGGATCAGCGGGCGAGGCGCTGTGTCTGGAGTAGCGGGGGGAAATCAGGGCGCAGGAAGGTACGGAAGGACATCAGAATCACCATTGTTCTTGTTGATTGGGCCGGGCTCGGTAAATCGGATGCCCTGGCGCGCCGGTCGCTATGCCGGTGGTGAGGCGATGCTAAGGGGCTAAGCTTTCAGCCAGCTTTCGAGGGTTGAAAGGTGACGAGAGGTATTTTTCGGGACTGCCTTCGCGAGCAAGCTCGCGCCTACAAGGCAATGGTTACCCTGTAGGAGCGAGCTCGCTCGCGATGAGGCCCCAAGAACAACGGCTGAATCTGCATCAACAAGGAGTGCTGAACAAATGACTCAATTCCACGAGGGCGGCTGCCACTGCGGCGCCCTGCGCTACCGGGCCGAAGGCCCGCTCACCGATGTCGCCCACTGTCATTGCTCGATCTGCCGACGGGTCACCGGCGGTTTGCTGGTCACCTGGGTCACCGTGCCCTGCGGTGGCTTCCAGTGGTTGACCGGAACCCCGCAGCGCTACGACTCGTCCGCCAGTTGCGTGCGTTATTTCTGCAGCCGTTGTGGCGCGCATCTGGCCCTGACCACCGACCTGAGCCCGGAAACCATCGATATCACCGTCACCACGCTGGATGATCCGGAATCCGTGCCGCCAAACCGGCATATCTGGACCGAGAGCCGCTTGCCCTGGCTGCACCTGGACGAACAGTTGCCCAGCGAGCGGCACGAATCACTCTGAGGCCTAAGGCAGTTCTAGCCCGCCCGCGGCCTTGTGCAAGGCCCGCAGGTGCTCGCCGAGCTGTTTGATATTGGCCTCCACCGCTTTGATCTGCGCCGCCCGCTCCGGCCCGAGCAAGGCGCGCACTTCCGTGTCCAGGTCCACGCTCAACGCCTGCAACTGTTGCTGGCGCTGGCTGCTGCTCTGCTCCAGTTGCTGGCGCTCGGCGGGCTGCGGCAGGCCATAGCCGCCCTCCCCCAGCAATTCCGCCGGTTTGCTCAGGAAGCCACTGTTGGCGAGGATCTGCTGCAAGGTGTTGTTGGCCTTGGCCACGCTGCCGTCCTCCAGCGCGCGCCCGGTCAGGTAGCGTTGCTTGACCTCGTCCTGGGCCAGCAGCAACTGCCGGCGCAGTCCGGCCTGTTCCAGCAGCAGCAAGGCGGCGCTGGTGCGCAGGTCGGCGCGGTCGAACCACGGGCGACGCTGTTCGGCGCTCTGTTCCAGCCAGCTTTCGACGCTGTCGGCGGGGACCGGCAACTGCTTCTTGAGAATCTGGAACATCGCCTGGTAGCGATCACGGTAGGAATCAAAGCGATAGCCCAGGCGCAGCGCCTCGCGCGGGTCGTCCAGCACGCTGGTATCGGCCAGACCGCGGCCCCTGAGCACTTCCAGCAGGCCGTTGGGCATGATGTTGTCGAGGCTGGTCAGGCGCGGGTTGGCGGTGCCGCTGCGCAGCAACTTGAGGGTTTCCACCGCGCAGTTGTTGGACAGGAAGAAGTAGTTGCCGTCGTAGCTCCAGTGCATCTCCAGTGCCTGACGCACCAGGGCCTCGAGCTCCTCGCGGGACAGCTTCAGCGGGATCGACGCGAGGCTGCGCAGCTCGGTCTTGGTGTATTCATCGATGACCTGTCCCAGCGGCAGTACGAACAGTCGCGACGGGTAGGCACCGACCAGGCCATCCCAACTGGACAGTTGAACATCGTTGACGAACGCCCGATACGACAGCACCAGATGCTGGTCCAGATCGAGACGGCAGTCCGGCCCGCGTGGCCGGCCAGGGGCGCAGATCACCAGGCGCAGCATGCTGTGGCCCCAGCGGCTGACCCAGTTCTGGTTGGCTTCGGCCAGCAGGTAATCGACCGCATAGACGCGCTCCGGGTCGATCTGCCCCAGCGGTTGCTTGGCGAAGTCGTTGCCGGCATTGAGGAACGGCAGCGCCGGTTCGCAGGCCGGATGCGCCGGCGCCCAGCCGAAGTGCTTGCTCAGGTAAGCCTGCAAGGCCGGGCGGCGGCAGGCATAGCTCGGGTCGAGGAGAAAGTACTCCATGTTGACCGCGATGAATTCCTTGGGGCTACTCAGCTCATAGCTGTCCGGGCTGCGGGCGATCTGGCGATTGTGCTGCTCGCGTTCGCCGCGACGGCCAACGTATTGCGGCCAGCCGGCAAGGTCGAGCAGGCGCGGATCATCGCTGAGGGTGAAGCGGCGTTCGGGCTGGCCGCGGCATTCATCACGCAGCCCCACCTTGCCCTGGCTGTCATTCTGGCGTTTGCAGCGGACGATCAGTCGCCGCTCGTCGTCGGGCCAAAGCCGGGCACGGTCGTAGATATGGGTGGTTTCGTGGAGGACGGTGGCCAGCAATTCCTGGCGCACGGTGCCATGGGGGCGACCGGTCTTCTGTGTGACGGCACTGCCGTCGGTGAGGCTGGGCAGCAGGCGGCGATTGAGCGCCAGTGTGGACACCAGCGAGGCCTGGCCGTAGGCGTCTTCGGGCATGCGCGCGTCCCAACTGACCGTGATGGTGCGGTCGAGGCGGGTCTTGAAGCTGGGCGGAAGTTTCTCCATCGCTTCATCCAGCAGCGCCTGGGTGGCCTGGCGCTGGGATGAAGTCAGGCTGTCGTCCTGCAACACCAGTTGCAGGTCGGCCAACGCAGGGACGCTGAACAGTGCCAGTGCACCGCTCAGCAGCCAGTTACGCAGGGATTTCACAGGGCCAGGATGGCTTCGGCCAGGACCTGATCACTGGCCTGGCGCGCTTCCGGGACGCGCTGGCGCAGGGTGTCGAAAGCGGCTTCCAGTTGCGCGCCACGGATGTCGCCGTTGCTGGCGACGAAGCTGGCGGCATCGTCGCGGGCTTCGCGGACGACTTTCGAGTCGCGAATCGAGGTGGTGGTGTCGGACGTGAAATCGATCGAACGGCCAAAGGCGCGGACGATGATGTTGCTGGTGGCGACCACGGTGTGTGCCTGGGCTACGTCGGCCAGCAGCAGGAAGCCGAGGGTGGCGGCAATCAGCGGATTACGCATGGAACATCTCCGGAAAAACAGGTGTGGTCATTGGACGAGAATTGCCTGCGCCAGTTCAAGGTCGCCAGCATGAAGTTCGGGGTTTTCATGGCGCAATCGCTGGATGACCGCCTCCAACTGCGCGCCGCGCAACTGGCCGTCGCTGGCAATGAAGGCCGCGGCGTCATCGCGGGCGGCCAGAATCCACTTGCGGTCGAACGGCGCGGTGGTCACCTGGCTGGTGGCATAGCCGCTGACGACGAGTGTGGCGGTGGTCATATCGAAGGCCAGGGCGGTGCCGGGCCCGAACAGCACAAGCAGCAATGGCAGATAACGCATGGGGAAACAGTGCCTTCGGAATCGAGGCGGCAAAGGCTATCCCAATGTGCAAGCCCGGGCCAGAGCGGCTGGCCCGGGTGTTTTGCCTGGTGTTTCGAGGGCGGACGACCCGTGTCGGATCAGATCGCCAGAATCGCCTGGGCCAGTTGTGCGTCGCTGGCCTGCAGCGTTGGCTGTTGCTGGCGGATGTGGATGAAGGCGCTTTCCAGCTTCGCACCACGGATATCGCCGTTGCTGGCAACGAAGCTTGCGGCGTCGTCACGCGCGGCGCGGACGATCTTGTCGTCGCGGAACGAGGAGGACACATCGGAAGTGGCATCGGTGGAAGCGGCCACGGCACCTACAACGGCGTCGGTGGTGACAACGAAGCTGGTGGCCTGGGCAGTCGAGGCCAGGGCCAGCAAGACGGCGGCGCCCAGCAAGCGGGTACGGAACATGGTCGATCTCCTGAGTAGGGCTTTGGTCATCTGAATGTCAGACGCGCGCTCAGCTTATTGCGCTACGGGTGAGTCAAGCTGCGTGAAGCAAGCGTAACACGGGGTAAGCGAAACGGCGTCGGATGTAACTGTTATGGTCTTTTTTTGATTTGTGTAAATTGTACTGCTCTTGGGGCTAGGCGCTCTATTTCGCACCTTCCAGAACGAAAAAACCCGTCAGCAGTTACCTGCGACGGGTTTCTCGGAATTCGGTGCCGGCATTGGCCGGCGCTCCTGGCTTAACGCCAGAAAGGCTTGCTCAGCTCTTCGTAGCGCTGTGCTTCGCTGATACCGGCGTCGGCCAGCAGGCGGGCATCCAGACGGGCCAGTTGATGGCGGCTGGAGATGCGGCGCTGCCACAGCATCAGGTTAGCCAGCAGGCGCAGAGGCAGAGCGGCTTGGGATTGTTGAGCGTTGTTTTCGAAAATCAGATCGGAACTGAGGGTACGTTCCATGATGTCTTCCTTCCGCTTATGGCGGCATTGGCTAGTGGTTTAACTGATGCCAATGATCCTCCTCCGCCGTCCATAACAGTAGATACAGTTCACCTTGATTGTGAGGGTCCAGTTAACTGTTTAAGGGTGCTGTTGCACTCAAAATACGCGCAACTGTACTGGTCTGCGCACTTTTGGTGCATTTATAGTCAAGGGGAGGGTCGTGAGGTGGAAAAGCTGTGGGACATTACCGGTACAGTAGAACAGTTTTTGTGGATTTGAATGAGGCAACTGTACAGCCGGTGCGCATTGCGCGTCACCGGCTGCCAACTGTCATGGATCAACCGGCGAGCATGCGACCGGTTTCTTCCAGGTTTTCGTGCCAGGCCAAGGCCTCACGCAAGATGTGCGGGGTATGACCGCCACGCTCGCAGGCGCGGATGAAGTAGTCGTTCAGCGCCTCGCGGTAATCCGGGTGCACGCAGTTGTCGATGATCACCCGGGCTCGCTCGCGTGGCGCCAGGCCGCGCAGGTCGGCCAGACCCTGCTCGGTCACCAGGATATCGACGTCATGCTCGGTATGGTCCACATGGCTGACCATCGGAACGACGCTGGAAATCGCGCCGCCCTTGGCGATCGACTTGGTGACGAAGATGGCCAGGTGCGCGTTGCGGGCGAAGTCGCCCGAGCCGCCAATGCCGTTCATCATCCGCGTGCCGCAGACGTGGGTGGAGTTGACGTTGCCGTACAGGTCGAATTCCAGCGCGGTGTTGATGCCGATGATGCCCAGGCGACGGACCACTTCAGGGTGGTTGGAGATTTCCTGCGGACGCAGTACCAGCTTGTCCTTGTAGCGCTCCAGGTTGCCGAATACGTCGGCGTTGCGGCGGCTCGACAGGGTGATCGAACTGCCCGAGGCGAAGCTCAGCTTGCCGGCGTCGATCAGGTCGAAGGTCGAGTCCTGCAGCACTTCGGAGTACATGGTCAGGTCTTCGAACGGCGACTCGATCAGGCCGCACATCACCGCGTTGGCGATGTTGCCGATACCGGCCTGCAGCGGGCCGAGCTTGTTGGTCATGCGGCCAGCATCGACTTCCTGTTTGAGGAAGTTGATCAGGTGGTTGGCGATGCCCTGGGTTTCTTCATCCGGCGGCAGCACGGTGGACGGCGAGTCGGACTGGTTGGTGATGACGATGCCGACGATCTTCGCCGGGTCGATCGGGATCGCGGTGCTGCCGATGCGGTCGTCGACCTTGACCAGCGGGATTGGCGTGCGGGTCGGGCGGTAGGTCGGGATATAGATGTCGTGCAGGCCTTCGAGGTTGGCGTTGTGCGCCATGTTGATCTCGATGATCACGTGCTTGGCGAAAATCGCGAAGCTGGCCGAGTTGCCCACGGAAGTGGTCGGCACGATGTGGCCTTGCTCGGTGATCGCCACGGCTTCGATGACGGCGATGTCCGGCAGCTTGAGCTGGGCGTTGCGCAGTTGTTCGACGGTTTCCGACAGGTGCTGGTCGATGAACATCACCTTGCCTTCGTTGATGGCCTTGCGCAGGGTGCTGTCGACCTGGAACGGCATGCGCCGGGCCAATACGCCGGCTTCGGTCAGTTGCTTGTCCAGGTCATTGCCCAGGCTGGCGCCGGTCATCAGGCTGATTTTCAGCGGCGACTGCTTGGCCCGTTCGGCCAGCGCGTGGGGAACGGCCTTGGCTTCACCAGCACGGGTGAAACCGCTCATGCCGACGGTCATGCCGTCCTGGATCAGGGCGGCGGCGTCTTCCGCGCTCATGACTTTACTGTGCAGCGAGGACAAGCGAATGCGATCACGGTACATGGATTGTTATCTCGGGCTACTGAAGCTAGATGCGCAGTCTAGTGATTTCGCAAATGTTCGTCGCGCGACCAAGGTCGTAGGCGAAGCCCGGAAATAGAGCCTTCCGTCGGCGGGCCGGGGACGAAAAAGCCCCAGGCGTTACCGCGCTGGGGCTTTTTGTCACAGTACCGCGAGGGGCTTATTCCACCGCTTTGACCATGTCCTCGATGACCTTCTTGGCGTCGCCAAAGACCATCATGGTCTTGTCGAGGTAGAACAGTTCGTTGTCCAGGCCGGCATAGCCGCTGGCCATCGAGCGCTTGTTGACGATGATGGTCTTGGCCTTGAAGGCTTCCAGGATCGGCATGCCGGCGATCGGCGACTTCGGATCGTTCTTCGCCGCCGGGTTGACCACGTCGTTGGCGCCGAGCACCAGCACCACGTCGGCCTGGCCGAACTCGGAGTTGATGTCCTCCATCTCGAACACCTGGTCATACGGCACTTCGGCTTCCGCCAGCAGCACGTTCATATGGCCAGGCATACGGCCCGCCACCGGGTGGATCGCGTACTTCACAGTCACGCCGTTGTGGGTCAGCTTCTCGGTCAGTTCCTTCAGTGCGTGCTGGGCACGGGCCACGGCCAGGCCGTAGCCGGGAACGATGATCACGGTGTCGGCGTTGCTCAGCAGGAAGGTCGCGTCGTCGGCCGAACCGGACTTCACCGGACGGGCCTCCTGCGCGCCGGCCGGGCCGCCGGCATCCGCCGCACCACCGAAACCGCCGAGGATTACATTAAAGAAGGAACGGTTCATCGCCTTGCACATGATGTACGAGAGGATCGCACCGGACGAACCCACCAGCGAGCCTGCGATGATCAGCATCGAGTTGTTCAGCGAGAAGCCGATACCGGCCGCCGCCCAGCCCGAATAGCTGTTGAGCATCGACACCACCACCGGCATGTCCGCGCCGCCGATCGGGATGATGATCAGCACGCCCATGACGAACGCCAGGGCCAGCATGACCGCGAAGGCGGTGAGGTTGCCGGTGAAGGTGAACACCAGGCCCAGGCCGATAGTGGCCAGGCCCAGCACCAGGTTGAGCTTGTGCTGGCCGGCGAACTGTACCGGTGCGCCCTGGAACAGGCGGAACTTGTACTTGCCCGAGAGCTTGCCGAAGGCGATGACCGAACCGGAGAAGGTGACCGCACCGATGGCCGCGCCAAGGAACAGCTCCAGGCGGTTACCGGCGGGGATCGGGTCGCTGATGCTGCTGACGATGCCCAGCGATTGCGGCTCGACCACCGCGGCGATGGCGATGAATACCGCCGCCAGGCCGATCATGCTGTGCATGAACGCCACCAGCTCCGGCATCTTGGTCATTTCAACGCGCTTGGCCATGATCGCGCCAGCGCTGCCGCCGACCAGCAGGCCGACCAGCACGTAGGCGATGCCGTCGGTGGCCAGCTCGGCGCCAAGCTTGTAGATCAGGCCGACGGTGGTGACCACCGCCAGCGCCATGCCGAGCATGCCGAACAGGTTGCCGCGGCGGGACGTGGTCGGGTGCGACAGGCCTTTCAGGGCCTGGATGAAGCACACCGAAGCGACCAGGTAGAGAAGAGTTACCAGGTTCATGCTCATTTTTACTTCTGCCCCTCAGCCTTCGCGGCCTTCTTCTTGAACATCTCCAGCATGCGCCGGGTGACGAGGAATCCACCGAATACGTTCACCGCTGCCAGGGCGACCGCGAGGGTGCCCATGACCTTGCCCAGCGGGGTGACGGTCAGGGCGGCGGCGAGCATGGCGCCGACGATGACGATGGCGGAGATGGCGTTGGTGACGGCCATCAGCGGGGTGTGCAGCGCGGGCGTGACGTTCCAGACCACGTGGTAACCGACATAGATCGCCAGCACGAAGATGATCAGGTTATAGACGCCGTGAGAGATCAGCATGTCTTCCATTGTCTGGCTCCTTATCCGTTCTTGCGGATGACCTGGCCGTCGCGGCACATCAGGCACGCGGCGACGATGTCGTCTTCGAGGTTGATCGTCAGCGCGCCGTCTTTGTCGAACAGCAGCTTCATGAAGTCCAGCAGGTTGCGGGCGTACAGCGCCGAAGCATCGGCACCGACCTGCGCGGGCAGGTTGGTCGGGCCGACGATGGTGACGCCGTTCACCTGTACCACCTGGTCGGCGACGGTCAGCGGGCAGTTGCCACCCTGCGCTGCGGCGAGGTCGATGACCACCGAGCCTGGCTTCATTTGCGCCACGGTCTCGGCGCTGAGCAGCGTCGGTGCCTTGCGGCCCGGGATCAGTGCGGTGGTGATGACGATATCGGCCTGCTTCGCGCGTTCGTGTACGGCTTGCGCCTGGCGCTGCATCCAGCTGGCTGGCATTGGTCGGGCATAGCCGCCGACGCCTACGGCGCATTCGCGTTCTTCGTCGGTTTCATACGGCACATCAAGGAACTTCGCACCGAGCGATTCGATTTGCTCCTTCACCGCCGGACGCACGTCCGAGGCTTCGATCACTGCACCCAGGCGCTTGGCCGTGGCAATGGCCTGCAGGCCGGCCACACCGGCACCGAGAATCAGCACGCGGGCGGCTTTCACCGTACCGGCGGCGGTCATCAGCATCGGCATGAAGCGTGGATAGTGGTGAGCGGCGAGCAACACAGCCTTGTAGCCGGCGATGTTGGCCTGCGAGGACAGCACGTCCAGGCTCTGGGCCCGGGAAGTGCGTGGCGCGGCTTCGAGGGCGAAGGCGGTAATGCCGCATTCGGCCATCTTGGCGATGAGTTCGTTGTTGAACGGGTTGAGCATGCCCGCGAGCACGGTACCGCTCTTGATCTGGCCCAGTTCGCTGTCGTCGGGCGCTACAACTTTCAGGACAAGCTGCGCGCCAAACGCATCGGCGGCGCTTCCCATGACGGCGCCGGCAGCCTCATAGGCACTGTCCGGGATGCTGGCGTTCAGGCCGGCTCCACGTTGCACAGTGACCTGATGACCCTGTCCCACCAGTTTCTTGATGGTTTCGGGAGTGGCAGCGACCCGTGTTTCGCCCGTCTGCGTTTCGAGAGGAACACCAATGTGCACGTCGTATTCTCCTGCGTGATCTTTTGTAGTTGAACCAGCGCACTACGGATGGTGCGTCTGGGCGGCCGATCAGCACGATCCCGCCTGAACGAGGCGGGGCGCGGCATTTTGCAAGCGATCCTTAATCGCTTCAATGGGTTCTGAATGGAAACGACAAACAAACTACAAGTCACCCTGTGACCGTATGTCGCAACGATTCGGCTCCAGCCCGTCAAATACGGGCTTTAGCGACATTAAAAGAAAAATTAAAAATTTTCTGACAATTTTCATGTTGGCCATGAAAAACGTCGTTTGAATGGCAGGAAAGCCCCGAAAACAGTGGGGTTTGACGGGGTTTTGAACGTGACTGAAACAGTTGTCGCCTATGCGACATTTACATACATCTGTAGGGCCTCGTGTTTATTGACTACTGGGTCAGTAATCCTGTTTCGTCCTTGTGGGCCGCGGCGTAGCGCTGAGCCTCGCTCACCAGCCAATCGCGAAAAGCACGCAAGGAAGCCGATTCCACCTTCCTTTCCGGGATCATCAGGTAATACGCCTTGATACTGGACAGCGCGTGCGGGTTGGCGATCACCAGGCTGCCCTCCCCCAGTTCGCGCTGGATCAGGAAGGGTGGAATCAGCGCCACACCCATCTCATGCATCGCTGCCTGGGCCAACATCGAGAATAGTTCATAGCGTGGGCCTGTCATGTCCCGGGCGACATTCATGTCCACACTGTCGAACCACTGGCGCCATGCGTAGGGTCGGGTGGTCTGCTGCAGCAAGGGCAATTGCGCGATGGTTTGTGGCGTCAGGTGAGGATGCGGGCCGAGCAGCGACGGACTGCACACCGGCACCGGGTTTTCTCCCATGAGGCGGTGGGATTGCGTACCGGACCAGTCGGCATCGCCAAAGTAGATCGCGGCATCGAAATGGGTGTCGGCAAACAGGAAGGGCCGCGTCCGGTTCGTGAGGTTGACCGTCACCTCCGGGTGGCGCTGCTGGAAGTCCTTCAGTCGCGGCAACAACCATTGCGTGCCAAAGGTCGGCACGACCGCCAGCTCGATCACGTTGGCACCTTGCTGGCCCATCACCGACAGGGTGTCGCGCTCCACCGCATCCAGTTGTGTCGCCACTCGCCGGCTGTAGGACAAACCCGCTTCAGTGAGCTTCACCCCGCGCCGCGAACGGCGGAACAGTTCGACATTGAGGAACTCCTCCAGGCCACCGATCTGTCGGCAGACGGCGCCTTGGGTGAGTGACAGTTCCTGCGCCGCCTTGGTGAAGCTCTCGTGGCGGGCCGCGGCCTCGAAGCAGACGAGGGCCGTAGTGCTGGGGATCTTGCGCCGCATATACGTCAACCTCACTAATCACCGGTGGAAATGGCCTCTCAGCCTGCCACGGAGTGAGAAAACATCACAAGAGTATGCGCAATCCTCGTTTGTCGCCCTGCCCGTTCAGGCCTAGGATCAATGCACGACAAAAACATCTCCCTTCCCTACTTCGAGGATTCCCTCATGGCCGGCAAAGCAAGCTTCAACTGGATCGATCCGCTGCTGCTCGATCAGCAGCTCACCGAAGAAGAGCGCATGGTGCGTGAAAGCGCTTTCCACTTCGCCCAGGACAAGCTGGCGCCACGCGTGCTGGAAGCCTTCCGTCATGAACAGACCGATCCTGCGATCTTCCGCGAAATGGGCGAAGTCGGCCTGTTGGGTGCGACCATCCCCGAGCAGTACGGCGGCAGTGGCCTGAACTACGTGTGCTACGGCCTGATCGCGCGTGAAGTGGAGCGTATCGATTCCGGCTACCGCTCGATGATGAGCGTGCAGTCCTCGCTGGTGATGGTGCCGATCAATGAGTTCGGTACTGAAGCACAGAAACAGAAATACCTGCCCAAGCTGGCCAGCGGTGAATGGATTGGCTGCTTCGGCCTGACCGAGCCGAACCACGGCTCCGACCCAGGCTCGATGATTACCCGGGCGAAGAAAGTCGACGGCGGCTATCGCCTGAGCGGCAGCAAAATGTGGATCACCAACAGTCCGATCGCTGACGTGTTCGTGGTCTGGGCGAAGGACGATGCCGGCGATATCCGTGGATTCGTCCTGGAGAAAGGCTGGCAAGGTCTGAGCGCGCCAGCGATTCACGGCAAGGTTGGCCTGCGGGCGTCGATCACCGGTGAGATCGTCATGGACAACATGTTCGTGCCGGAAGAGAACATCTTCCCGGACGTGCGCGGCCTGAAAGGTCCGTTCACCTGCCTGAACTCGGCGCGTTACGGCATTTCCTGGGGCGCCCTGGGTGCCGCCGAAGCTTGCTGGCACACCGCTCGTCAATACACCCTGGATCGTCAGCAGTTCGGTCGCCCGCTGGCGGCCAACCAACTGATCCAGAAAAAGCTGGCCGACATGCAGACCGAAATCACGCTGGGCCTGCAAGGCTGCCTGCGTCTGGGCCGCATGAAAGACGAAGGTACCGCTGCGGTGGAGATTACCTCGATCATGAAGCGCAACTCCTGCGGCAAAGCGCTGGAGATTGCCCGTCTGGCGCGGGACATGCTGGGCGGCAACGGCATCTCCGACGAGTTCGGTGTTGCCCGTCACCTGGTCAACCTCGAAGTGGTCAACACCTACGAGGGTACCCATGACGTGCACGCGCTGATCCTCGGTCGCGCACAAACCGGTATCCAGGCCTTCTATTAATAAGGAGCCAGCCCATGGGCGCGCTTTCTCATTTGCGGGTGCTGGATCTGTCCCGGGTGTTGGCCGGGCCATGGGCCGGCCAGATCCTCGCGGACCTGGGGGCGGAGGTAATAAAGGTCGAGCGTCCGGGTGCGGGCGATGACACCCGGGCCTGGGGCCCGCCCTTCCTCAAGGACGTCAACGGCGAGAACACCAGCGAAGCGGCTTACTACCTGTCCGCCAACCGTAACAAGCACTCGGTGACCATCGACTTCACCCAGCCAGAGGGTCAGCGCCTGGTGCGCGAGCTGGCAGCGAAGTCCGATATCGTCATCGAGAACTTCAAGGTGGGCGGGCTGAAAGCCTATGGGCTGGATCATGAAAGCCTGCGTCAGGTGAACCCGCAGCTTATCTATTGCTCGATCACCGGCTTCGGCCAGACCGGGCCATATGCCAAGCGCGCCGGTTACGACTTCATGATTCAGGGCCTGGGCGGGCTGATGAGCCTGACCGGGCGCCCCGAGGGCGAAGATGGCGCCGGGCCGGTGAAGGTCGGCGTAGCGCTGACGGACATCCTCACCGGGCTGTATTCCACGGTCGCCATCCTGGCCGCCCTCGCCCACCGCGATCAGCATGGCGGCGGGCAGCACATCGATATGGCGTTGCTGGATGTGCAGGTGGCTTGTCTGGCCAACCAGGCAATGAACTACCTCACCACGGGTACGCCTCCGCGGCGGCTGGGTAACGCACACCCGAACATCGTGCCTTATCAGGACTTTCCCACGGCAGATGGAGACTTCATCCTGACGGTGGGTAATGACGGCCAATTCCGCAAGTTCGCTGAGGTTGCGGGTCAGCCTCAGTGGGCGGACGATCCGCGTTTCGCTACCAACAAGCTGCGGGTAGCCAACCGCGCCGAGCTGATCCCGCTGATTCGCCAGGCCACGGTGTTTAAGACTACGGCCGAGTGGGTTAGTCAGTTGGAGCAGGCAGGTGTCCCTTGTGGGCCGATCAACGACCTGGCGCAGATGTTCGCGGACCCGCAAGTGAAGGCTCGAGGTCTGGCCATCGATATCCCTCATCCGTTGGGGGGCAGCGTTCCGCAGGTGGCCAGTCCTATTCGACTGTCCGAGACACCGGTGGAGTACCGCAATGCTCCGCCGCTGTTGGGCGAACATACCGAGCAGGTCCTGAGCAGCGTATTGGGGCTGGGGGCGGACGATATCCTGCGTTTGCGCGAGGCCAAGGTTCTTTAAGGCAGCGCTTCTATATATAGAAGCAATAAAACGGGGCCTCAAAAGCTGATTTGG
>NZ_JANLNX010000094.1:0-82549 GCF_025466015.1 Pseudomonas sp. 5P_5.1_Bac1
GGGGGGACCTGGGGCCACCATAATTATAATTATGTAGGGGCGAGCTTGCTCGCGAAGGGCCGCAAAGCAGCCCCCGGAGCCATCAATGGTTCCAGTTCGCCTCGCTGTTCTGCAGCGCCGTGGCAATCGTCTGCAGGTTGTTGTCCGGCAGGCTGTCCGGCAGCAGGTCGGTGCCGGAGCTGACGTACAACTGCGCGTAGGCATTGCGTAGTTCTGCGTAGGACAGATCGCGCTTGAGCTGGGTCTGCAGGTTGTTCAGTTCGCCCTGGATCAGTTCCAGTTCACCGATGTTCTGCGTCTGGAAGCGGTTGCGCAGTTGTTCGGCGATCTGTCCGTCGAGGGTCGCCAGCTCTTCGCTGGTGTGGAACTGGCGCACGGCTTCGCTGTAGTTGGCGCGGGCCACGTACAACTGCGCCAGTACCGCCATCGACATCGCCTGACGACGGGCCGCGGCAACGTCTTCACCCGCTTCGGCGACCTTGATCGCCGCCGGCGCCGAGAGCACGTTGAACAGGTTCCAGGTCACCTTGACGCCGTAGTCCGCCCAGCTCTGGTTGACCAGGAAGGAGTTGCTGTCGTAATGACCGCCAACCGAGAATTCCAGGCCCGGCAGCAGGCGCAGCATGGCCTTGCGGGTTTCCGCGGCGCTGATGCGCGCCTGATAGTCCTGCTCGCGCAGTTCCGGGCGATTGGCCAGGGCCTTCTGCTCCAACTGGGCGAAGTCAGCCTTGAACTCCGGCACCACATAGCCCTCTTCCGGCGCCAGGGCGAAGTTGGTGTTCAGCGGCAGGTTGACCAGCGCCGCCAGCTCGGTCTTGGCCAGCGACAACGCGCGGCGCTGCTCTTCCAGTTGGCGCGTGGCTTCGATCAGCGCGCGCTGGTAGCTGAGCGACTGCACCGGATCACCGACCCGCTGGGCCGCCATGTGCTGGCTGTTGGTGCGGGCTTCGTGGATACGCGCCATCAGGCCGTCGATCTGGGTCAGCAGGCGCTGGGCCGCCACCGCACGCCAGTACGCCGAACGCACGTCCTGGGTGATGGTGTGGATCACTTTGCGCCGGCGTTCTTCGAGGATCAGACGCTGGTCGGCCTGCTGCTTGGCGCTGACGTAGCTGACACCGAAGTCCAGCACGTTCCAGACCATGGTCAGGTCCGCCACTTCGCGGTCACGGTCCTGGGAGGTCGACGGTTCCAGGGACTGGGTGCCGGTGCGGACGCTCTGGCTGCTGGAGGCGCTGGTGTTGTTGCGGCCTGCGTAACCGGCCGCCACGGCCATGCGCGGCAGCATGTCGAAGCGCGCCAGGTCGACCTGGCGCTTGGACAGCGCTTCTTCCATCACTTTCAGGCGCGCTTCGAGGTTGTATTTCACCGCGCGGGCCATGGCCTGGTGCAGGGTCAGCGGGCCGTTGAGCGGTTCCTGGTCCTTGAACATGGTCGCCAGGTCGGTGCGTGCACGTTCCTCGCTGGCACTGCGGTCGATTGGCTGGCTGGTGACAGCGCAACCGCTGATGGCCAGCGCCAGCAAGCTGGCACCGAACAATTTCTGGCTTTTTTTCATCCTTGGGCCGCCCCCTGGTACGGCTTTATTTCGCAAGTGTGTGCTGTACGTCATGCCCGCTTCCCGATCTGCGCCGGCTGAGCCAGGGCTATGGCCAACTCGCGCACCTGGCGCTGGTCGGTTTCATTGATGTGATGCAGTTGCTGGCCGAGGGTCGGTGCCCCGAACACCCCGCGCAGCCCCTGGTTGAGGTCGCTCTGGCGCCACTGGCTGCCATTGAATATGTTCATTTCGCTGACACCCGGCACATCGCGACCAAAGATGTTGGCGAAGGTACTGCTGCCGAACACCCCGCCATCGCCGCCGCCAAAGCCGAGGAATCCGCCCTGGCCGCCGCCGATACCGGCGTCGCTGCTGGCGAAGACCTGGGCGATGAAGCTCGGCGCGCTGCTGCCGTTGCCGAGGAAGATGGTGCCCAGCGGCTGCAGGCTACCGCCGACGGTGCGTATTTCGAACAAGGCCGGCGCCGCCAATGGCGACACCGCCTCGTTGACGACGAAGCCCGGGACTTGCGGCTGCACCACCGCTACCTGCGGCGCGACGAGGGTATCCGGTGGGTTGAGCCGGTAGTTGAGGTCGCCGACATCTTGCGACTGGATGGTCTGCGACTGCCCCGTGAGGGACACCGCCAGTTCGTTGCCGGCCTGGTCGCGGATGCCGCTGCCGAAGGCGTTCAGGCTCAGGGCCAGGGCTCCCGCCCCGCTCATGTTGCCGACGGTGATGCGATAGGTCTTGGCGTCGATCTGCTGCACGGACTGTACCGAACCACTGGCGCTGCCAGTACCGACCACGCTGAAGTCGCCGGCATCGACGCCGCTGACCGCCTCGTCGAAGGTCAGGGTGAAGTTCAGGGTGCGGTCGGCCGGCTGGACCGGGCCGTCCACCACGATGCCGGTTGGCCGCGGGGCCTTGGCGTCGAGGAGGATGCCGCGGGTATCGGCGACGTTGTTCAGGCCAGCCTGCACGTCGTTGCCACGGGCGTCACGGATGCTGCCGCCGTTGAGGTCGATGGCCGAGCCGACATTGAAGGTGCTGTTGCCGGACATGCCGCTGGTGACATTCAGGCGGAACACCAGGGCATTGCCGTTCGAGCCGGACACGTAGTCGGCGTAGACCACGCGACCGTTGTCCAGGGTAATCGCCAGACGCGGATTGCCGTCGCCGCTGTCCACCAGCACCGCTTCGTCGGTGCGCACGGTGAAGTCCAGGTGCTGGCCGGCGACGTAGGTGCCGCTGGCCGGGACATCCACGCTGCTCACCGACGGCGCGACACGGTCGATGCTGTAGATGGCGCCCTGCAGGCCACCCGTAATTGGGTTGCCGGCGACATCGACTATGCCGGTGCCGGTGGCATTCAGGTCCAGGCGCACGTTGCCGGCGCCAGCCAGGTTGTCCACCAGGATGGTGTAGGTGCGGTCGTTGACCCGCTCTACCGAAGCGATGCGGCCACTGGCCGAACCGGTGAAGGCCAGCGAGAAATCGGCGCTGTCGACGCCGGACACACCCTCGTCGAAGGTCACGGTGTAGCGCACCGAACCATTGTTGGTCGGGCTGAGGTCGACGCGGACGATGTCGCCGACCTGCGGTGCCACGGTGTCGATGACCACGCCGGACGCCACGCCCGGGGTGTTCAGCGCCAGGTTCAAGGCGTTGCCGGCGGCGTCGCGCACGGTCCCACCGTCGAGGTCGAGCGTACCGCCCAGGCCTATGCCGCCACTGGCGTTGTTGCTCGGCGCGACGGTGTACTCGAACACCAGCGCATTGCTGCCGCTGCCGGACACATAGGTGGCGTAGCGGGTCACGCCGCCGATGTTCAGCGCGATACGCGGAGTGCCGCTGCTGGTGTCGACATTGACCGTTTCGCTGACGTTGACGGTGAAGCGCAGCACGTCGCCGGCGTTGTAGGCGCCCGGCGCCGGCAGGCCAACGGTGGTGACGGTCGGGACCACGGCATCGACCAGCACGCCGTCGGTTGCCGAAACGCCGTTGAGGCCCAACTGCGCATCGTTGCCGACAGCGTCACGCAAGGTCGCGCCGTTGAGCTGGATGGCATTGCCCACCGTGATGCCGTTGGTATCCAACAGGCCGGTGCTGACGGTGAGGCGGAACACCAGGGCGTTGGTGCCGGCGCCGGACAGGTACTCGGCGTAGGCGGTCTGGCCGTTGTCCAGCAGCACTTCCAGACGCGGCGAGCCGTTGCTGGTATCCAGTTGTGCCGCTTCGCTCAGGTGCACGGTGAAGTCGAGGTTCTGCCCGGCGACGTAGGTGCCGTTGGCGGGCACATCGACGCCCGTCACGCTTGGCGCGACCCGGTCGATGGTGTAGTTGACGCCAACCCGCGCACCGACCACCAGGTTGCCGGCGGCGTCGGCGATATCGGTGCCTGGCTTGACGTCCAAACGCACCAGACCGGCGCCGCTGAGGTTGCCGATGGTCACGGTGTAGACCTTGCCATCAACGCTGCTGATGTTGTCGATGCTGCCGTTGGCGGTGCCGGTGAAGAACACCGCGAAGTCGCTGGCATCAACGTTGTTCACCACCTCGCTGAAGGTCACGGTGTAGCTGACCGTGGCGCTGTTGGTCGGCGTCGCATCGGCACGCACGATGTTGGCCGCGTAGGGCAGCGTGGTGTCGACCAGCACGTTGCCGGTGTTGCCGACGGCGCCGAGGTTGAGGTTCAGGGCGTTGCCGGCCGGGTCGTTGATATGGCCGCCGTTGAGGTCCAGGGTGCCGTTGACGGCGATGCCGCCGCTGGCGGTGTCGCCGGACTGCACGGTGTACTGGAAGACCAGGGCGCCATTGGCCGCGCCGGAGGTGTAGGTGGCGTAGCGGGTCACGCCGCCCACGGTGAGCACCAGTCGCGGGGTGCCGCTGGTGGTGTCGACCACCACGCCTTCGCTGGTGTTGACGGTGAAGCTGAGCACGTCGCCAGCCTTGTAGCTGCCGTCAGCCGGCAGGCTGACGCTGTCGACCACTGGGACGACCGCATCCACCGTCACGCCGCTGGTGTCGCCGACGCTGTTCAGGGTGGTGACGGCATCGTTGCCGGCCCCGTCGCGCACGATCCCACCATTAAGGTCAATGGCACTGCCGAGGGTGATGCCGTTGGTGTCCAGTTGGCCGTTGACGACGTCCAGGCGGAACACCAGGGCGTTGCTGCCGGAGCCGGACACATAGTTGGCCCAGGCGGTCTGGCCGTTGTCCAGGGTTACTTGGATGCGCGGGATGCCGTCGGTGGTGTCGACGGTGGTGTTCTCGGTCAGGTTGACGGTGAAGTCGAGGGTCTGCCCGGCGACGTAGGCGCCGTTGCCCGGCACGCTGACGCTGGTCACCGTCGGGGCGATGCGGTCGATGATGTAGGTCTGGCCGACCAGGCCGCCCGTCACTTCGTTGTTGGCCGCATCGACGATGCCGGTACCGCTGTTGTTCAGCGCCAGCGTGACCGTACCGGCACCGCTGAGGTTGCCGATCACGACACTGAAGGCGCGGCCGTTGATCCGGGTGACGCTGGCCAGGGTGCCGGTGACGGTCCCGCCGAAGATGACGTTGAAGTCGTTGATATCGACACCGCTGACGTCTTCGCTGAACGTCACGTCATAGCTGACCGAACTGCCGTTGGAGATCGCGCCGCCGGAGCGGGTGACACCGGTCACGCTCGGTACGCCGGTATCCACCAGCACCGCCGTGGTGCTGCCGACGCTGTTCAGGGTCAGGGTCAGGTCATTACCGGCAGCATCCTTGACGCTGCCGCCGTTGAGGTCGAGGTTGCTGCCGACGCTGATACCGTCGCTATCGTTGTCACCCGCCTGCACGGTGTACTGGAAGACCAGGGTCGCCCCGCTGCTGCTACCCGGGACCAGGGTGGCGTAACGAGTGACCCCATCGATATCCAGGGCCAGGCGCGGCGAACCGCTGGCGAACACCGCTTCGCTGGCGTTGACCGTGAAGCTCAGCACGTCGCCGGCCTTGTACGAACCGTTGGCCGGCACGTTGACCGTGGCCACGGTCGGTACCACGCCATCAACGAGGATGCCGCTGCTGCTGGCCGGGGTGAAGGCGGTGGCGCTGTCGTTGCCGGCCAGGTCGCGCAGGCTGCCGCCGTTGAGCTGGATGCTGTTGCCGACGGTGATGCCGTTGCTGTCCTGCTGGCCGCTGGCGACCACCAGGCGGAACACTAGCGCGCTGGTACCGCTGCCGGAGACGTACTCGGCGTAGGCGGTGCCGCCGGTGTCGAGGGTCACCTCGATACGCGGGGTGCCGCCACTGGCATCGACTACTACGTTCTCGCTGAAGTTGACCGTGAAATCGAGGTTCTGGCCGAGGATGTAGGTGCCATCGGCCGGGCTGGCGACGTTGCTGATGGTCGGCACTACGCCATCGATGACGATGGCTTTCTGGCCGGCGATCGAGGCGTTGCCGTTGAGGGCAGGCAGCGTCAGCGTCGCGTTATTACTGTGGACGCTCTGGATGGTCGCGGCGTTGAGTTGCAGCGCGCTGGTGCTGTTGTAGTTGAGGTCAGCGCTGACGTCACCGGCCTGCACCGTGTAGCTGAAGCTCAGGGTGTTGCTGCCAGAACCACTGACATAGGTCGCCAGGCGGTCGATCAGCCCGGTTTCCAGCAGAAGGGTCGGTATGCCGTTGGCAACGATCACGTTCATGTCGAAGGTAACCGTGATCGTCAGTTGCTCGCCCACCTTGTAGGCGCGGTCCGGTTGCACGACGCTGACATTGGTTACGTTGGGGTTCAGCGGCGCGACGGTGATGGCGATGACATCGGTGTCGGTCTGAGCGCCACCGGTGCCGACGGAGCCATTGTCAGTGGTGTGGATTTGCAGCGCCGCGACGCCGTTGTAGCCCGCGGTCGGGGTGAACGTGAGGCCGTCGAGGGCGGCGTTGACCGCAGCCAGCGAACCGACAAACCTGACAGTGGCATCGCCCGTGCCAGTGCCGACCAGCAGACCCAGTCCACTCTGGGTCGACAGGGTGATCAGGCCATTGGTCGCGGTCAGGGTGACGTCGATCTGGTTGCCGCCCAGGTCCACGTCGCTGACCACGATGGCATTGCCGTTGCCCGTGCTGAATGTCAGCACGCTGTCCTGCGGCACGCTCTGGCTGCCCGGCACGGTGTTGACCGGCGCGTCGTTCACGGCGTCCACCACCAGGCTGACGGTCTTGCTGTCGGTCTGCGCGGAACCGCCGGTGTTGCCGTTGTCGTTGATCGACACGGTCAAGGTGACGGTGCTGGTGCTGTTGAGCGCGGTCTGGAATTTGACGGCGGAGGCGGCGATGAAGGCGTTGATATCGCTCAGCGAACCCGACAGCGTCAGCGCGCCGGTGCCGGAGCCCAGCACCGTGACGCCGCTGCCGGAGGTGGCGATCAACGTACCGCTGGGCACCGAGAACGTCGCGGTGACCGAGGCGCTGCCGGCATCGACATCGCTGAAGCTGATGCCTGTCAGTGCACCCGGGACATCCTCGACCACGCCGATCGATGGCGGCACCGTCGCCACCGGTGCATCGTTCACCGGGTTGACGGTGAGGGTCATGGTGGTACTGGTGGTGCTGACGCTGCCGGTATCGACGCTGATGGTCAGGGTCACGTTGGCGGTGGCGTTGGCCGCCGTGGTGTAGCTCAGCTTGTTGCTGGCGATGAAGCTGTTGATGTCAGTGATGGTGCCGGTCAGGGTCAGCGCGCTGGACGTACCGCCCACGGTCACGCCGCTGCCGCTGTTGGCGTTGAGCGTGCCCGAGGCGACACTCAGGGTCACGATGGCGTTGCTGGAATCGACATCGCTGATGCTGATCAGGTTGATGACCGAGGCAATGTCCTCGACCACCTGGGTGTTCGACGGCGCCGTGATGATCGGCGAGCCGTCGACCGCAGTAAGGGTGACGCTGCGGGTCACGGCGGACGCAGCCAGACCACCGCCGTCGGTGACCTGGAACTCGATGTTGCGGGTGGTGGTGGTCGGGTTGTCCGACAGGTTGGTGTAGGTCACCGAGCGCAACGCGGCCTGCCACTGCGCCAGGCTCGCCTGGTTGCCGACCGACGTCAGGGTGAGAACGCCAGTGGTGGCGTTCCAGCTTCCGATGATGTTGCCCATGGTGGCGGGGTTGTTGATGAAGCCCAGTTGGTCCTGGCCCACGTAATGGTTGGACACGATCACAGTGGCCTGGCTCAGGTCCGGACCATCCGGGTCGGCGATGGTCACGCCGGAGTCGATCACCACCGGCGTGGACGTGGTGTTGTTACCTTCGGCCCAGGACACGGTGCCGGAACTGGAGGTCATGGTCGGCGCATCGTTGACCGCGGTCACGGTCACGCTGGCCGTGTCCAGTGCCGTGGAGAACGCGGTGGTGCCGCCGGCAGCGGAGGCATCGACCTTGGTGCCCTGTTGTCCGGCGCTAGCGCCGGTCTGGTCCCAGGCGCGGAAGGTGACGCTAGCACTGGTGCCGTTGATGCCATCCGGCACGAAGCGCACGTGATCGCTGGCACGTAGCAGCAGCGCGCTGCTCGCCGACACGGTGCCGACGTTGCTCCAGGTGGTGCCGTCGAGGCTGTACTGCCAGGTGCCGTTGCCGCTATTCAGGCTGGTGATGGCGATGCCTTTCAGGGCGCCGGTATCGACGTCGGTGTAGTTGGCGCCATACAGCGAACCGACCAGAACGCCGCTGTTGTTGATCGAGCCGTCGGTCAGGCCTGGCAGGGTCGGCGCGGCAGGAGTGAGCACCGGCGCGTCATTGACATCGGTGACGGTGAGCGAGGCCGAGGCGGTGCCCGAGGAGAACGCGGTGCTGCCGCCGGTGACACTGGTGTCGGCGGTGCGCGGCACGGCACTGGAGGACGCCAGACCACTGGTCTGGTCCCAGGCGCGGAACGTCAGGGTCGCGGTTTCGCCGTTGGCGCCGCCGGGGACAAAGCGCACGTACGTGGTTTGCACCAGCAGCAACGAGGCTCCGGTGGACACCGTGCCGAAGTTGGTCCAGCCGGTGACCCCATTGGTGGAGTACTGCCAAGAGCCGCTGCCGCTGACCGCGGTCACCGCGATACCCTTCTGGGCGCCGGTGTCCAGATCGCCGTAGGTGAGGCCGGCCAGTATCGTGGCTATCGAGGTTCCAGTGGAGGTGGTGTCTTCGTTCGTGCCCGTCAGGACGTAAGGCCCACCGGCCAGGGTCGGAGCATCGTTCACCGACACTAGGGTCACCACGCTGGCAATCGACAATATGCCGATTTCAGTCCCGCCATTGGCGAGGCCGCCGCTGTCGCGAACGGCGGTCAGGGTGGCGGTGCGTGAAGCGCCCTGCGGGCTGTCGCTGTCGTTGCGGTAGGCGATGTTGTTGACGATGGTCTGCGCCAGCGCCGTGGTTATCCCGGCATGGGTGACGGTCACGGTGGCGGTACTGCCGGAGACGGCAACCGACACGCTCAGGCCGTTGGTGCCCGTGGTCACCGACGTCAGGTCGGTGAGGTTGACAGTGGTGCCGTCGATGACCAGCTTTTCCAGGCTGCCATCGGCCAGGTTGCTGACCTGCATGATCAGCCCGGTGATGGTCTGCCCCGCTTCGATGGTACTGATGGTGGTGCCGCTGAAGAGAATGGCCGCCGTACCGTTCTCGGTGAAGGTCGGGTTGGCGCCGGTGGCGGTCAGGGTCGGTGCGTCGTTGACCGCGTTGATACCTACCGTCACCAAGGCCGCAGCGCTGGTGGCGCCGGCGCCATCGCTGATGGTGACCTGCACGGTGCGCGCCGGCGTGGCAATGTCGGCATCGTTGGTGTTGCGGTAGGTCAGGTTGCGCACCAGCGCAGTGACGGCAGTGGCGTCCGCGGCGCCGTTGAGGGTGATCACCAGCGGGCTGCCCGTTGTGCCACCGGTGAAGGTGCCGATCTGGACGCCGCCATAGGAGATGTTGCTGCCAGAGACGCTGATCTGCGTGGGGCCTGTGCCCTCGTTGAAGACAAACAGGACGTCTTCGCTGGACACACCGTTGCTGGTGATCGACGCGGTGACGGTGCCACCGGTGAACAGGGTGGTGTCGGCATCGGTGACGGTGGCATTGCCGCTGGCATCGAGCCGCGTGCCAGTGCTGCCTTCGGTGTAGCTGACGGAGTCGCCGTTGAGGTTGGCGATTACCGGCGCGGCGTTGGCCGCGGTGGCGAAGTTCAGCGTGGTGTTGTTCTGGATACCCTTGAAGACAATGCCGTCGGCATCGACGAAGGTCTTGGCGTCGGCACGCAGGGCATAGGAAGTGCCAGCGGCCAGGGTGATCGACGGATCGATGGTCCAGGTGGTGCCGGAACCCACGATCTGCGTACTGCCGACCGGGATGGTTTCGACTATCACGTTGTCCGAGGTCCGCACGATGTAGAGGTTGCCGGTGCCCTTGGTGACCGACTCGCTGAAGGTCAGCACGATATTGGCGGTCCGGCTGACACCGGTGGCATTGTCGCTCGGGGTGGACGCCGTGACCTCGGGCGGCGAGCCGTTCTGCACATAAAAATTGCCCGAGCTGGAGTTGGTGGCCGAGAAGATATCGAGGTCACCATCGCCGTCGAAGTCGCCGACGCGGTAGTTCGCGCCGGTGTGGTCGACCAGGGTCAAGCCCGCCAGGGGCGAGTTCGCGAGGGTCAGGAGGGTGAAGGTGCCATCACCATTGCTGCGTGCATATTGGAAGGCAGTACCGTTGGCACCGGTCTGGTAGAGAATGTCGGCGTCGCCATCGCCGTCGAAGTCGCCGACCAGCAGGCGTCCGTTGGCGGCGGCCGCGGGGAAGGTGGTAGTGGAGCCGCTACTGAAGCTGCTGCCATTGTTGCGCAGGAAGGTGCCGGTGGCTCCGCTGACCGCGGCCAGGATGTCCAGGTCACCATCGCCGTCGAAATCGGCAACGTAATAGTTGTTGCCCCCGTGGTCCGGAAGTGTCAGCCCGGCGAAAGGCGAAGTCCCCTGAGTCTGAAACGTGAAGTTGCCACCGCCTTCGCTGCGGGCGTAGGCCCAGGCACTGCCAGAGCCGCCCGTCTGATAAAGGATGTCGGTATCACCATCGTTGTCGAAATCACCCACCACCATGCGGGAGCCGACAGCGGGCTGCGGAAAGAACGCACTGGATTGGCTGCTGAAAACACCATTGTCGTTGCGCAGGAACATCCCGGAGGTGCCGTTCACCCCGACCAGCACATCGATATCACCATCGCCATCGAAATCGCCAACGAAGTAGTTGGAATTGGTATGGTCCGGCAGCGCTAACCCGGCAAACGGCGATTGCGCCAATGCCAGTTGGGTAAAGGTGCCATTGCCGTTGCTCCGCGAATAAGCCCAGACGCTGCCATTGGCGCCGGTCTGATAAAGAATGTCGGTATCGCCGTCGCCATCGAAGTCGCCAACCACCACACGACCGGCCGCGCCAATGGTCGAGGAGCCCAGCGGAGCATTTCCGGTACTCCAGGTGGTCACCAGCAGACCGTCGTAGGCATCCACCGTCAGGGTGGCCGTTTCGATCACACCGCTGCTGCGCTCCAGCGTCCAGTTGCCGCCCAGCGTCGCGGCCCCGGTATCGTCCGAGGAGGCCGCCACATCGGCGCCGGTGATGCTTGCCAGGTCATCGATAAACGCCTGGCCCTTGCTGCTGTCGCCGACGCGGCAGCCGTAGAGCATCAGGTCGCCGTCGGCCTTGAGCGCGGCACCGATGCTTTCCAGCGCCGCCTGATGCTGGGCCAGGTTGCTTTCCGCCAGCCAGACATTGCCCACCTGCACGGTGCCGTCCGCGCCATGGGACAACAGGTGGATCGCGTCCAGGCCTTCGCGGCCCTTGAGGTAGTCGGCCATCTGCTGCAGGCCGTCCTTGCTCGGGTCGAGCACTACGACCTCGGCGTTGGCCGGCAGGCCGGCGATCAGCCCGGCGGCGTTGCCGACCTGGCTGTCGACGAACACCACTTCGTGGCGTTGTGCATTGTCGCTGGTGCTGGCACGGGTGTCGGCGCTGGCGGCGGCCTGGCTGGTGTTGTCTGCGGAGGTGCTGTCCTTGGCGGGCTCGGCGGCGGCCTGCGCGGCATCCTGGGCAACCACGGCAACGGACGCATCGAACATGATTCGCGGCTCGAGGGCCATCAGCAACGGCGCGGCACCGGGGTCGACGGAATGCGGCTGCGAAGCGGATTTACGCGAGAATCGTTCGATGAATTTCATGTTGCACCTCCTGGTGTGCCACCGCCCTGTCCGATGCGGTCAAGGCGGCAAAAAAAGTGGCGGTCCCCATGGGCACCGCCGGTTGTTGCATTAGTTGCGGCTCGGGAACTCGCCCACCAGCGCGATGATGAAGCTGACGGCGAGGAACGGGTTGCGAATGCCGAACGGCTGGGAGCCACCCGTGATGGTGCTGGGCAAGGAGCTCAGGGCGACCGGGGTACCCGCGTCGGTGGTGTACAGATTCACCGGGTTCAGGTCCTTGTCGGTGGCCGCGCCCAGGTAACCGTTGGCGATCGGCGTGGGGCTGGTGGCGTTCGCAGTGGAGACCGTCAGTCCCATCTGGTGGATGTGCGCAGGCATCTGGCTGGTCACTTGGGTGACCGACTCGGCGCCCGCCACCTCACCGAGGAGAATGTTCGTCAGGCCGGTGCCTTGACCCCAGTGGAGGGGCGAACGACCGCGGAAGTCCGGCAGGCCGAAGGTCGACTGACCGTTGCCACCGTAGGTGGTGCCCAGAATCGCGAACAGTGCAGTGTTCTGGGTGAGTGGCAGCAATTGCCCGTTGCAAAAGGAGTAGCCGCGCGGGGCGAAATTTCCGCCAAACATCTTGATTTCGCCAATAAACGGATCGCTCATCGAACACTTCCTTAAGTTGAATAGCGTTAGGGTGAAACTCTTCAGCTCTCGGTGCTGGTCGCCAGGCCCACTTCACGGTGGATCACGCCTTCCAGC
Organism: Pseudomonas sp. 5P_5.1_Bac1; assembly: GCF_025466015.1. Lineage (NCBI taxonomy): Bacteria > Pseudomonadati > Pseudomonadota > Gammaproteobacteria > Pseudomonadales > Pseudomonadaceae > Pseudomonas > Pseudomonas sp. 5P_5.1_Bac1. The sequence goes on from NZ_JANLNX010000094.1 coordinate 12,472, forward strand.
ACATTGCGACCGTCCGGTTCCGGCATCACTTGGGTCAGCAGCAACAGCCATTGCTGTCCCTCGGGGCCGAACAGTCGATACACGTCCGATGGCAACGTCACCCCGACGGGCAACGCGAGCATCAGCGAATAGCATTCGAAGCGCGCATCCATCGGCACGCCTTCGCGGACTTCCAACAGTGAAACCCGCAGCCCCTGTTCCGGGGCGAATTGCAGAATGAAGCCCTCGGGATCCGCCGTTTCGAGTTCGGCCCGGCTGGGCATGGTGAAGAGCGGCTCTTGGCTCATGACACTTTCCTGACTGCGGTCTGGGGTTCGCGGCGCAGGCGCAGGTAAACCCCGGACTCGTTGATGACATGGAATCCGAGGCGGCCATACAGCCGCTGGGCACGGTTGTAGTTTTCGACGAACAGCTCGACCACCAGGCCTTGCTCATCGGCGCGGCGCAGTATGTCCTCGATCAACCCACTGCCAATGCCCCGCCCCTGATACTCGGCGACCAGTGCGATATCGATCAGGTTCACGGTGCTCGGCCCCCAATACCGATACAGCCGGCCGATAGCCTGCCCTTCATGCTCGATGATGAGGAACTCGGCGTCGGCGTAATGGGCTTGGTAGTAGGCGTGCTGGGTATGGAATTGCTGGCTGAGGAAGGTTGCGATCTGCTCGGCGGGCCAACCGCTATGAGACATCTCTTCCGCGCGCGTAGCGGCATAGAGGCGCTCGATGAACGCCATATCATCTGAATGCAAGGCACGGAGCGTCACAGCGTACTTCGGCATCAAAGCAAACTTCCCTGTCATGACTACTTTGCGGGCTAAATAATTTTGTGACGGGTGTCACAGTTAAGGGCGTGGCAAATTGACAGCAGATTACTCCAACTGCCTTACAACCGCACTACTAAAATCCACTTTCTCTTACCCCCAAAGCGGCCAGTCGTCGCCATGCGGATCCCAATAACGACATGGCCTCTCCGTCCAGCACCACAAGGCCTCTTTGCGGGTGTGACACCTGCTGCTGCGCACCCTTTTCGAGCGTAAAACGAACGCCATATTGAGCCTCCAGCGGCTGCGCCCGCTTCTCTTCGTCGCGGCGCACGGCAATCGGTCCGTGCTGGTCCGACACCAACGCTTCCTGGTCGATGTAAGAGACGCCATTGGCATCCACATCTTTAAGACTCACCGGCAGCGAATCACGCAATACGTCATCGGCAACAAAATGCCCCGACGTGCCCGGCGCCACGCGCCACAGGTCAGCCTCGGCCAGGTAACCACGCAAACGCAGACCACCGCCCGCGACCTGAGCCAGCGGCAGGTCCACGCCGATCCAGCGTCCGGGCGCGAGATTCTTCGCCAGGTCACGCACCACGCCAGCGTGCGGCGCACGCAGGCTCAAGCGTTCGCGCTGGGCCGCCAGGCCGCGGTACTCGGCCACCGCCTCGGCCAGGCGCTGTTCAAGAATACCGCTGTCGGCCGCGGTGGCACTGCGCCCCGACTGACGGCGCAATTGCAGTTGCAGGATCTCGATCTCGCGGCGGGTGATGCTCATGCGCGAGGCGAGGTCCGGAGACTCCAGTTCCACCACTATCTGGTTTTCGGCCACTTGCTGGCCATCTTTAACCAACACTTCGCGAATCCGTGCCGGGGCCGGCGCGTGCAAGGCACTGACCCGCTCCGCTTCAAGCATCGCCGGCACCTCGACGCCGCTGCGCCATGGCACCACCAGTACCGCCAGCAACACCAACAGGCCAGCGCCGAGGAACAGCACCTTGCGCGGCTGCGCCTTTTCCCGGTGCTCCCACCAATGCCCCCACTCGCGCCAGATTGGCAGACCGATGAACCACACCAGTTCGACCATCATCAGGAAGATGCCAAGCACCTTGAAGAACAGGTGATAGACCGCCAGGGCGATCCCGAAGAACAGCGCCGCGCGCCAGATCCACGAGGCATAACCCCAGCACAGCAGGCGCTTGCGCAGCCCCGGCGACCAGCGCTCGGGCGCGGGCTCGCCATAGCCGAACAGGCGCTCGCGCAGGTGCCAGCGGCACAGGGCAAAGCCGCGGCTCTGCAAGTTGTCGACGCCCCACAGGTCGCTGAGCAGGAAATAGCCGTCGAAGCGCATCAGCGGGTTGACGTTGATCGCCACGGTGGTGATCCAGGTGGCGCTGGCGAGCATGAACGCCGCCGTGCGCCCTGCCCCGTCCGGCAGCAACGACCAGGCGAGCAAGGCGATACACGCCAGCACCAGCTCGGCCAGCACGCCGCCCGCACCGATCAGCAGCCGGGTGCGGCGGTCCTGCACGCGCCAGGCATCGCTGACATCGGTGTAGAGCATTGGCAGCAGCACCATGAACGCCACACCCATGCTCGGCACCCGGCAACCGGCGCGCTTGGCCATGTAGGCGTGGCCGAATTCGTGGCAGAGCTTGGCGAAACCCAGGGCAATGGCGAAGGCCGCCGCACCGCCCAGGCTGAGCAGGTGTGGAAAGGTCGCGAGGAAGCGCTCCCAGTCGCGCATCACCAGGAAAATCCCCAGCAACAACACCGTCGGCAGACCATAGCGCAGCAGGTTCGGACCGAACCGCTCCAGCCACGGCCAGGTGCGATTGAGGAAAGCGTCCGGGCGCCACAGCGGAATGCGGAAAAACAGGTATTTGTGCAGCAGTTGCGTCCACACGCCCTGGCGCTGGCTGGCCGCCTTGACCTCATAACCGGCGCGCTGCTCGGCGTCGCTGGCGCTGATCAGGTCATGCCCGCGGAGAAACCGCAGCAGCTCGTCCACCGCCTGCGGCCCGAGCGGCGCGCCGGGCTCGGCGTTGGCCGCCTTCAGCACCCGGTTCGGATCGCCCAACGCCCAGTGGCGCAACAGCCGCATGGCCGGCGCGCCCAGTTTGAAATACTTGCCACGCAGCGGGTCGGCCAGGGTCCATTGCGGTGAACCGTCGAGCCCCGGCGCACCCGCCGAAAGCTGCAGGTCGGCACGCAGCGCCGGCAACATCACAGGCCCACCGCCTGACGCAACGCCGCCAGCGGCCGGCGTAACAGGTACAGCGCCAGCGGCGCACGGTCACCGAAGACCTTGGCCGTGCCGCGCAAACCGATACGCGGCGGGGCGGCGTCGAAGGCCGCATCGAGCCGGTAGGCCAGTTGCCCGGCCGCCGTACTCTGCGCCTGGTACGCGGCGCGTTCCAGGGTCGCGCTGTGGCGGTGCAGCGGGTCGCTGTCGAGAAACAGCGCCACTTCGGCGCCCTGCTCCAGGCCGATGGCATCGGCCACCGGCAGCTCGATCCGCAGCTCGGCCTGGGCCGGGTCGGCGATGTCCAGCAGGCGCTCGCCCGTGCGCACCGGCTTGCCGGTCCAGCGCTGGGCATCGGCGAACACCGCGATGCCGTCGCGTTCGGCGCGCACTTCGCTGCGCGCCAGCAGGTCACGCGCGTAATCACGTTCGGCGCGTTTCTGTTCGACACGGGCGGCCAGCAGGTCCAGCCGGGCACTGGAATCGGTATCGGAAAAAGCCCGCTGGGTGTTGGCCTTGAGTTCGGCCTCGGCGACACCCAGGGTGCGCTCGGCAACATCGGCCTGGGCCTTGAGGCTGGTGGCGTCGAAGCGCACCAGCACCTGCCCGGCCTGCACCGGCTGGTTGGGCTTGACCAGGAACTCGGCGACCACCCCGTCCAGCGGCGCCGCGACGACCTGACCGTTGCGCGGCACCACTTCAGCCGGCGCCAGCACCGACTGGCGCACCGGCACCAGCAGCACCAGCAACAAGGCCCCGGCGAGCGCCCAACGGGTCCGCGCCGGCCAGCGCAGGCGCCACGGTTTGCCCGGTTGCAAGGCGCGCCAGGCGTGACTGTAACAATCGCCCAACTGCGCCAGCAGCGCCTGTTCGGCCTCGCTCCAGGGATTGTCGCGGGCCAGCCACAAACCGCCGAACACCTCGCCTTCGCGGTCCTTGAGCGGCAGCCAGAACGCATGGGGCGCCGAAAGCGCTTGCCAGTCGTCGCGGCTGGCCTGATCCAGACTCTCCGGCGGCACCGCGCCGGGCAAGGCGAAGCGATCGCTCGCCGCCAGACGCCCTGCGACCCGCTCGATAAACACCACGAATGGCGCGTTCGGTTCGACCGCGCTGATGCCGGTCAGGGCACGGACCTTGCCGGTGATCAGCAACGCCGCGTGACGAAAACCGAACAACGCCTGGCTGTCGTTGACCATGCTGAAGGACAGCACCTCCACCGAAGCGGCGGCGCGAGCCTGCCGTTCCAGCTTCAGGTAATGCGCCAGAAGCTGTTCCAGCGCGCCGGGAACAGGCGCGTTCATTGCGGCTCCGCAAAGTGCGCGGTGCCGCTCATCCCGGCCAGCAGGCCCGGGGTGTTGGCCGGCACGCTGCCGATCAGCAGCAGGGTCTGGCTGCCCTCGTCGATGCGCGCGCCGAGGCGCTTGACCACGGCATTGATCGGCGTACCGGTTTCATCGGGGACGAAGCTGAACGTCTGCTCGGGCTTGAGCTTGCCGAGCCAGCGCGACGGCACCAGCAAATGGATTTCCAGGGAGCGGTTGTCGACGATTTCCAGCAGCGGCGAGCCGCTGGCGACGCTCTCGTGCGCCTGGACCCGGCGCACCACGACCTGACCGTCGAACGGTGCCTTCACTTGGCAGCGCTGGACTTGCACCTGATAGACCTGGGATTCGGCCTGGGCCTGGGCCTGCCGGGCTTCGGCGAGGGCCACTTCGAAGCGGCCGACCGAGTTGAGGGCCGCCAACTGCTGCTTGTTACGCAATTCTTCACGGGCGGCACGCACCGCGGCGCCGGAAGCGTTGGCCTGGGCCTGGTAGGCACTGCAGTCGAAACGCACCAGCACATCGCCCTTGCTGAACGACTGGCCTTCGGCGAAAGGAATTTCGGTGACGCGGCCGGGCAGTTCGCTGGCCAGCACCGCCTGGAAGCGGGCGCGCAGCACACCACGGACCTCACTGGCGGTGGAAGTGGCGCCCTCAAGCAACGGATCGCTCTCGGTCGCGGCCTGCGCCACGCCACTGATCAGGGCCAAAACCGCCCACCACGCTACCTGCTTCATCTCGCTACGTCCCTGTAAAGGTTTGGAATGTTTCAATTTGAGTATCGACTGAATTACGCCGAACCTGACCACCGTTGGTCAGCGTCGGCGGTAGCTCTTCTTGCCGCCGGGGGTGAGGCAGTAGACACCGCCACGCGGTCCGGTGCAGTAGGCGCCCGAGCCACAGCCGCATTCGCTGCTGGTGTCCAGCAACGGCCGGGGCACAGCAGAGGAGCCACGTCCACCGTTAGAGGCGGCGCAGCTTTTTTTCGAGGCGCTGATGGAACCGTCGTTACACAGGAAGGCATCACCATCACAGCCGGCAATTCCACCCTTGCGTCCGGAGCAAGGCGTGTTGCCAGCCCAGGCGCTGGTGGCTGCAAGTATCAGCAGCAACGTTGGGGCAATCAGACGAATCGAGAACTGCGTCACAAAAACCGCCCTCCACGAAGTGGCCGGATGCTATCAACCTTTTTCTGATCGAGGAAGTGGTCTGCCGGGGGGCTTGATGAAATTTGCGGGGTGGTTGCGAGGAATCGTTCGGAAAAGCTCGCGATCAAGCGGACACGGCGTCAAACCGTGTCCGTTGCGGAGCGTGTTGCGGGGCGTATCGGTTAGCGCTTGCTGTTTCGGGTGTCCTGACCGCCGTAGCTGTTGGAGCGGCTGGTGGAGCTGGAGCCATCGCTGTTGCGAGTGTCCTGGCCGCCATAACTGTTGGAGCGGCTGTTGGACGACTCGCCGTTGCTATAGCGGGAATCCTGGCCACCGTAGCTGTTGGCGCGGCTGCTGGAACTGCTGCCATCGCTGAAGCGGGTTTCCTGGCCACCGTAGCTGTTCGAACGGCTGGTGGAAGAACGGCCGTCGCTGTAGCGCGTGTCCTGACCACCGTAACTGTTGGAACGACTGGTCGACGTGGTGCCATCGTCGTACCGGCAGTCTTGTCCGCCGTAGCTGTTCGAACGGCAGTTGTCAGCCTGCGCGTAAGACAGCGGCAAGAGCAGCAGGAGAGAACCCAACAGAGCAGCTTTGATCTTCATGAGAATCCTTGCGGTAAGTCGGAATTGCGCGGACGGAGCTGCAGTACAACACCCACGGCGCCCGAAACGTGGCAGCTTGCCACTACAGACCGACAGTATCGAAACTTGTTTCAGTACGCGCGCAAATATTTTCCCTCAAGAGGACCCGCGATCCTCCAGACAGAGCGCTTGCGCAGCGCAGCAGCGAAGCTGAATCTGCTTTAATACGCCCTTTTTCCAAGGCCCCACCGCACATGTCCGCATTGCCCCTGCACGTCCTGGTCATTGGTTATGCCTGGCCCGAGCCGACCTCCCCGGCCGCCGGCGCACACATGATGCAGATCCTCGAAAGCTTCCTGGCCCACGGCTGGCGCATCACCTTCAGCAGCCCCGCAGCGGCCGGCGAGCACAAGGCCGACCTCGCCAGCCTGGGCATCGGCGAGCAGGTCATTGAACTGAACGACGACAGCTTCGAGCGTTTCATCAGTGAGCTGGCACCGGACGTGGTGCTGTTCGACCGCTTCATGATGGAAGAGCAATTTGGCTGGCGCGTGGAGAAACACTGCCCGGACGCCCTGCGCGTGCTGGAGACGTCCGAGCTGCAGAGCCTGCGCGAAGCGCGTCATGTCCTGCTGCGCCGGCGCCTGACGCATGGCCTGGACCCCAACGATTTCCGCGAACTGTTCGCCACCTCCGGCCCCGACCTCTACCGGCAGATGGCGCCGACCGACCTGACCCAGCGCGAACTCGCAGCGATCTACCGCTGCGATTTGAGCCTGATGATCTCCGACGTGGAGATCAACCTGCTGGTCAACGGCTTCGGCGTGCCGCCTGACCTGTTGCACTGGTGTCCGTTGATGCTGCAGGTGCCGGGCACTGCGCCGCGACCGTTTGCCGAGCGCGCGCATTTCATCAGCATCGGCAACTTGCGCCATGCGCCGGACTGGGACGCGGTGCTGTGGATGAAGCACAACATCTGGCCGATGATCCGCCGCCGCCTGCCCGATGCGCAGTTGCACATTTACGGCGCCTACGCCCCGCCCAAGGCCACTGCGCTGCATAGTGTCGAGGACGGTTTCCTGATGTTTGAGCGCGCCGACGATGCGCTGGAGGTGATGGGCAAGGCGCGGGTGTGCCTGGCACCGCTGCGTTTCGGCGCCGGGATCAAGGGCGAGCTCACTGATGCCATGTTGGTCGGTACGCCGAGCGTGACCACGCCGATCGGTACCGAAGCTATGCACGGCGCCCTGCCCTGGCCCGGCCTGGTGTCCGGCACTGCCGAGGGCCTGGCCGAAGCTGCGGCCAGCCTGTACAACGACGAAGCACACTGGAACCAGGCCCAGCGCGATGCCCGCCAGTTGCTCGGCGCCCGTTACGACCGGCGCTGGCACAGCCAGGCCCTGGTCGAGCGCATCGAACAGACGTTTCAGGACCTGCCGGCCCAGCGCCTGTACAACTTCACCGGGGCGATGTTGCGTCATCACCAGCACAAGAGCACCCAATACATGGCGCAGTGGATCGAAGCGAAAAACCGGCTTACTGACGACGCAGCAGATAAGTGTCCATGATCCAGCCCTTGCGCGCCCTCGCCTGCTCCCGGGCGGCGAGGATCTGCGCCTTGACCGCCAACAGCGGCCCGCTGATGAGGATTTCGTCGGCGCTGCCCAGATAGGCGCCCCAATAGATGTGCAGGTCCGGGTCGTCCAGCTCGGCGAACGCGCACTTGCCGTCCAGCATCACCACCAGGTTGTCGATCCGCGGTACTTCGGCCAGCCGTCTGCCGGGGAGAATCTGCAGCGGCTCGCCAACGCGATTCAGCGGAACGCGGTGACGCGCGGCCAGCGCCTGCACGCTGCTGATGCCGGGAATTACTTCGAGGCTGAAGGCCGCGCCTTCCACCAACTCCAGAATCCGCAGCGTGCTGTCGTACAAACCCGGCTCGCCCCAGAGCAGGAAGGCGCCGCATTCGCCGTCGTGCAGCTCGTCGGCCAGCAACCGGCCGTAGAGCGCGGCGCGCTGCTGGTGCCAGTCACGCACGGCGCCAACATAATCGGCCGCCTCGCCATCGCGGCGCGGGTCTTCGACCTGCACCAGCCGGTACGGACGGGTCACCCACTGCTCCAGCATCTGCTTGCGCAGGTGCAGCATGTCGTCGTTGCTCTGGTGCTTGTCCAGCACGAAGAAGACATCGGCACGGTTCAGCGCGTCGATGGCTTCAAGGGTGATCTGCCGCGGATTGCCCGGGCCAATTCCGATCAACAGCAGGTGTTTCATGGGTGAAGACTCCCGAAGTGCGCCGGCGCATTGTCGGCGCAGCCGGGCGGGTTTTACCAGATCGAGACGTTGTAGCTGACGATCACCCGGGTTTCATCCATGTCGCGGGCGAACTGCTCGTAGTTGCTGCGATACGTCGAATTACGCAAGCGCACGCTGACATCCTTGAACGTACCGCTTTGCACCTGGTACTTCAGCTCGGTGTCGCGCTCCCACTCCTTACCCTCGGCCAGACTGCCGGGGACCTTGACGTGGTCGCCATTGATATAGCGGGTGAAGAAGGTCAGGCCGTTCAGGCCCAGGGCCTTGAAGTCATAGTCGTAGCGCAGTTGCCAGGAGCGCTCTTGCGCCGCGGCAAAATCGTTGACCTGGGCGTAGTTGACCAGGTACGGGTTGCTGCCATCCAGGTACGGCATGGCGCTGTCGCCATACATGCGCTGCCAGCCGGCGCTGAGCTTGTGCGCGCCCGGGCTGTAGCCGAGCATGCCGCTGAACGCGCGGTGGTCGATTTCGCCGGCGCGGGCCCGGCCGATATCGTCACTCTTGATCAGGCGCAGGTCGGCGGAAAGGCTGCCGGTCGCCAGCGGCTGGCTGGCGGTAAGTCCCAGGAAGTGCTGGCGGTAGATGTTCTCCAGCTTCGCCACCTGGTACTGCGCACTGACCCGCTCGTTGATCCGGTAGTCCAGGCCAGCCAGGTCGAAGTGATCGGCGCTGGTGTCGCAGGCATAGCGCTTGTTCTTGCAGTGCACGCGGATGTCCTGGGCATCGGTGGAATCGCGGGCGGTGTATTTGTCCAGGCGCATCAGACTCAAGCGCAGGTCGCTGACTTCCTCGGACGTCAGCGAGGCGCCATGGAACATCGTCGGCAACAAGCGCCCGTCGTTGTATTTGAGCAGCGGCATGTCCGGCAGCATCGCGCCATAGTTCAACAACGTTTTCGAATAACGGACTTTGCCGGTCAGGCCGAGCTTGGCGTATTGATCCTCGGACTGGCGTGGATCATGTCCACGGGAAGGCAACAGCCCACTGTTGCTGTCGGCCGGACTCGAATCCAGTTTGAAACCATACATGCCCAGCGCATCAACACCGAAGCCGAACGGCCCGTCGGTATAACCGGACTGAATATTCAGAATAAAGCCTTGCGCCCATTCCTCGCGTTTCGATGCGCCTTGGGTGGAACTGCTGTGGCCGTCACGGAAGTCACGATTGAAGTAAACATTGCGTGTTTCCACACGTGCGCGGCTGTCTTCGAAAAAACCGCCGGCGTGCGTCGAAAGACTGACGAACACTCCCGCCAGGCCACACAAACGGCGCCCGCAAGAGCAAGAAAGAGGGGCAAACATGAGCAACAGGAAATCCGAATAAAGGCAAGAAACGGCCCCGCGCCAAGCACCCGGGGCCCTACACCGTCGCACGGACTCGCGCGGCGGCCGCGGATTATCGGCAAGCGCTCTGGCCCGGCCCATTGGACCATGGTCGAAGGCCTTCGCCAGACACCCTCGTTACTTCATCCGGGCACCGAACATTATCAAGTTTGAAAGTTCCATGGCCGGCGCCTTAAAAGTTCACTGTTAGTCCGTGGGCAATTGGCTACACTGTTAACCATGCTGTTATTACAGCCCCGTGGTCGTTGTGTTATTTGCGGTCATCGCAGTGCCCAACACCGTTGATACAGGAGTGGTTACCGTGTCCAGACTTGCAGAGTTTCGCGCCGCCGAGAAAGCCCTTCAGGAACAGATCGCACAACTGGAGGTATTGAAAAAGGACTCCGGCCTTAAACGTGAAATCGAATTCGAACAGAAACTTGTCGCGCTGATGAAGAACTACGACAAAGGCCTGCGCGACATCATCGCAATCCTCGACCCCGCGGCCGCCACCAAGTCCGTGGCGCGCACACCGAAACAACGTCGGGCGCGGGTGGTGAAAGTCTACGAGAACCCGAATACCGGTGAACTGATCGAGACCAAAGGCGGCAACCACCGCGGTCTTAAAGCCTGGAAACAACAATATGGGGCGGATACCGTTGACAAATGGTTGCGCAAGTGAAATTCGCTTCACATATTTTTCACAATCAGTGGATCAGGATGGAGGCTGCTAAAGGATTAGCGCCCCATTCGCCCGCTTCGGCGGGCTTCTAATTCCTGCGCCCCGTGAGCTTCGGCCACGGGGCGCAATTGTTTGCGCAATGGATTCAGTTCCGTATCATGGCCGCCTGACTGTTTTGCCGACGCCCTTGGCGCCGGCCTCAATTGCGGAGTGCCCATGAGCCTGCAAGACCTCGATACCCTCCCTGGCGTCACAGCGCAGCCCGATGCCGCCACCCACAACTTCGTCTTCAACCACACCATGCTGCGGGTGAAGGACGTCGCCAAATCCCTGGACTTCTATACCCGCGTGCTGGGCTTCAGCCTGGTGGAAAAACGCGACTTCCCGGAAGCCGAATTCAGCCTGTACTTCCTTGCCCTGGTGGACAAGGCGCAGATCCCGGCCGACGCGGCCAAGCGCACCGAGTGGATGAAGTCGATCCCGGGCATTCTCGAACTGACCCATAACCACGGCACCGAGAACGATCCGGCGTTCGCCTATCACAACGGCAACACCGATCCGCGTGGCTTCGGTCACATTTGCATTGCCGTGCCGGATATCCGCGCTGCCTGCGAGCGTTTCGAGCAGTTGGGTGTGAACTTCCAGAAGCGCCTGAGCGATGGCCGGATGAAGCACCTGGCGTTCATCAAGGACCCGGATGATTACTGGGTCGAGATCATTCAGCCGACCGAGTTCTGATTGGGCTGTAGCCAGGTGTCGGGGTTGTGCCAGCACACAACCCCGAAGAACCGAAAAAAATGCCGCGATCATCGCGGCATTTTTGTGTCTGCGCAGTAGCGCTTATTGAGTTCGCCAGGCGGCAACCTGCACCTGTTCCCGCCCACGGGTCGCCAGGCAGTAATACAGCGGAATGGTCACCAGCAGCCCCACCAGCCACGACAGGTCCGCGCCTTCCACCAGATTGGCATACGGCCCGACATACAGCGCCGTGTTGGCAAACGGCAACTGCACCAGGATGCCGCAGGCGTAGGCGATGATCGCGTGCGGATTGCAGCGCCCGTAGATACCCCCGTCGGCAGCGAAAATCGACGCGATGTCGTAGTTGCCGCGCTTGATCAGGTAGAAGTCGATCAGGTTGATCGACGCCCACGGCACCAGCACCAGCAGCAGCGCCAGGATCAAACCGATGAAGTGCGAGATGAAATCGGCCGTGGCACCCAGCGCCGTCAAGCAGCATCCGAACAGGATCACCCCGGAGAGCACCACGCGCACCTTGATGCTGGGCGTCCAGGTGCTGGCGAACGTCTGGATCGCGGTGACGATGGAAAGCACCGCGCCGTACAGGTTCAGGGCGTTGTGGCTGATGATGTTGAGCAGGAACAGCACCATCAGGATCGGCCCCATCCAGCCGGTGGCCTGTTTCACCGCGTCCATCGCCTCGGTGCCTTCCGGCACCAGCAGTACCGCAATGGCGCCGAAGCTGAAGCAGAGGATGGTGCCCAGGGTCGCGCCGAAGTACGTCGCCCAGAACGGCCGGGCAATCCCCACTTCACGCGGCAGGTAGCGTGAATAGTCGGAGGTGTACGGCGAAAAGCTGATCTGCCAGATCACCCCGAGCGACACCGTGGCGATCCAGCCGGACAGGTTGAAGCTGCCACGGGTGAGGAAGTCTGCTGGCAGGTCCTGGGCGAACATCATGATGAAGCCGGCCAGCAGCGCCGAGCCCATGACCCAGGTGCCGATACGGTTGAGGGTATGAATGAAGCGGTAGCCGATGACCCCGATGGCGGTGGCGCTCAGCGCGCCGAGGATGATCGCCGCCGGCATTGGCACGGCAGGTGCAATGCCATGGATCGACTTGCCCGCCAGAACAATGTTGGAAATAAAGAAGCCAACATAGATCAGCGCCGCAAAGAACACGATCAGCAGCGCACCGTAACGCCCGAACTGGCCGCGGCTCTGGACCATCTGTGGAATCCCCATCTGCGGCCCCTGGGCCGAGGCCAGGGCGATCACGATGCCGCCGAGCAGGTGCCCGAGGACAATGGCGATCAGCCCCCAGAACAGATTGAGGTGGAAGACCTGGACCACCATGGCCCCGGTAACGATTGGCAGCGGCGCGATATTGGTGCTGAACCACAGCGTGAACAAATCCCGCGCCTTCCCGTGGCGCTCTGCTGGCGGTACGTAATCGACCGTATGGTTTTCGATCAACTGGTGTTGCGAAGACGGCTGGGACATGGGCAATAAGCTCGAAAGGTTCCGTTTTTATCTTTGTAGGAAACCACTTGCGGCACGCGGCAAGCGGCGTCGAAGCTGAAGACCATATTATGGTATTCCAACATTTTGACAACACTGATTCGCTCTTTTGCCGACCAACTGATCTGCTTTTTGTCTGCTCCCCTTCCTCCCTCATTAGCGAGAAAGCCCCGTAATCATTAGGCTTTAACCAGAATCGTCACGTTCGTCCGGGCCGGAAAATTCCCCTTGCAAAATAGGTATTACGGTATACCATCAGACACATCAACGATAAAAACGCGGACAAAACCGCTGCATTCCGAGGACCATGCCATGATCGACGCCACCGTCTACAAGAACGTTCTGGGCTCCTTCCCGTCCGGCGTTACGGTGATCACCACCCTGGACGACGACGGCCAGGTGGTCGGCCTCACCGCCAGTGCCTTCAGTTCCCTGTCCATGGACCCGCCGCTGGTGCTGTTCTGCCCCAACTACAGTTCCGATTCCTACCCCGTGCTGATCCGCAACAAGCGCTTCGCCATCCACCTGCTCTCCGGCCAGCAACAGGCCGAGGCCTATGCCTTCGCGAAAAAAGGCAAGGACAAGGCCCAGGGCATCGAGTGGACCCTGAGCGCGCTGGGCAATCCGTTGCTGGCCAACGCCACGGCGATCATCGAATGCGAACTGTGGCGCGAATATGAAGGTGGCGACCACGCGATCATGGTGGGCGCGGTGAAGAACCTTATCGTCCCGGAGCAGGCGCCAAGCCCGCTGGTCTATTGCCGCGGCAAGATGGCCAGCCTGCCGGCCTTCGCCTGAGCCCCTATGCTTGTGACAGGCGCCGCCCTGTCCGTCCAGACACTCGCTGCCTGATCCGACAGGCGACCGATAACAAGAGCCGAGGAAACGCCTCATGAAATTTTCGTTGTTCGTACACATGGAACGCTGGGATGAACAGGTCAGCCACCGACAACTGTTCGAAGACCTGACCGAGCTGACCCTGATGGCCGAGAAAGGCGGGTTCAGCACCGTGTGGATCGGCGAACACCACGCGATGGAATACACCATCTCGCCAAGCCCCATGCCGCTGCTGGCGTACCTCGCCGCACGCACCGAAACCATCCACCTCGGCGCCGGCACCATCATCGCGCCGTTCTGGCACCCGATCCGCGTCGCCGGCGAATGCGCCCTGCTCGACGTGATCAGCAACGGCCGCATGGAAGTGGGCCTGGCCCGCGGCGCCTACCAGTTCGAATTCGACCGCATGGCCAACGGCATGCCGGCCTCCGAAGGCGGCGCGGCGTTGCGGGAAATGGTCCCGGCGGTGCGCGCCCTGTGGCAGGGCGACTACGCCCATGATGGCGACATCTGGAAATTCCCCACCTCCACCAGCGTGCCGAAGCCGATCCAGAAGCCGATGCCGCCGATGTGGATCGCCGCCCGCGACCCCGACTCGCACAATTTCGCGGTGAAAAACGGCTGCAACGTCATGGTCACGCCGCTGATGAAAGGCGACGAGGAAGTGGTCGACCTGAAGAACAAGTTCGAAGCCGCCCTGGCCAACAACCCGGACGTGCCGCGTCCGCAACTGATGGTGCTGCGCCACACCCACGTCCATGCCGAATCCGATCCGGACGGCTGGAAGGTCGGCGCCCAGGCCATCAACCGCTTCTATCGCACCTTCGACGCCTGGTTCGGCAACAAGCAGACCCCGAAAGACGGTTTCCTGGCGCCGAGCCCGGAAGCGAAGTTCGCCGAACGTCCTGAGTTCGAACTGGAAAGCCTGCACAAGACCGCCATGATCGGCACGCCGCAGGAAGTCATCGAGCGCATCCGCTACTACCAGGAACTGGGCGTCGACGAGTTCAGCTTCTGGTGCGACAACAGCCTCTCGCACGAAGAGAAGCGCAAGTCGCTGGAGCTGTTCATCAACGAGGTGGTGCCGGCGTTCCGCTGACAACCTGCCTGAGACAAGAGCGGGCTCGCCGGGCCAAAACCACGGCGAGGCCCGCTCTACCGCCTTCCCCACGAAATACGCCACCTTCATTGGGTGTCGAGGGGAAATTAAACCTTGGTGTTGATCCGGAAAATGGGAGGACTGGTGTAACCTGCCTGCAGAAACCACAAGGTTTCGAGGCGGCAAGGTTCAGTAGGGACGCAAAAAATGTTTGAGATAGATCGCAACAGCAAGGTGCTGTTGGTCGACCAGATTCGCAGTGCAATCATCAGCCGCATCGAGGCCTTCCAATGGGTTCGCGGCAGTCGCCTGCCCTCGGTCAGGGCGCTGGCAAAGCAGTTGGGCGTGAGCATTTTCACGGTCAGCAGCGCGTATGAAGACCTGGTCGCGCAGCAGATCATCGAGTCCCGCCCCGGCGCCGGCTACTACATCCTCGCCTCCGGCCCCGCCGACACCAGCAAAGACCTGGAAAAGATCATCCCCCCCTCCAGCCTGCATGCCGGATTCCTCTACCGGGCGCTGGACCCTTCGCAGTACGACACCCCCGTCAGTTCCGGTTACTTGCCACCTTCCTGGCTGGCGGACGCCGTTCCCGCGTCGGTCACCGGCCGGCTGATCCGCAACACCTTGTCGTGCAGCGTTCCGGCACCCGCCGCCGGCAGCCAGGAACTGCGCTCGGTGATTGCGAAGAAGCTTCGGGAGCTGCAGATCAACGCCTCCAGCACCCAGATCGTGGTGACCATCGGCGCCACTCACGCGTTCTCGCTTATCCGCAGCGTCATGCTCCAGCCCGGCGATTACCTGCTGGTGGAAGACCCCAGCTACCTGTTGCTGCAGTTGAAGCTGATCAAGGACCGCGACTTCAACATCATCACCGTCCCGAGAACGGCCGACGGCCCGGACCTGGAAGCCATGGAAGCGATCGTCGCCGAGTACCGGCCGAAGCTGTTCCTGACCCAGACCCTCATCCACAACCCCACAGGCGGCAACACCTCGCCGGCCAAGGGTTTCAGGATTCTGTCGCTGGCGCAGAAATATGACTTCCATATCGTCGAGGACGATATCTTCGGCGCACTGTGCACCCGGCAGATGCTGCGCCTGGCCAGCCTGGATGAGTGGAATCGTACGTTCTATCTGAGTGGTTTCAGCAAGGTGCTCAGCCCGGCGCTGCGTCTCGGCTACGTGGTGGCGCCGCCGGCGTTCGTCGAACGGCTGATCGAGCAGAAGATGTACAACGTGCTGTGTGGTTCGTCCCTGGACGAGACGATCGTGGCCTACACCCTGGAGTCCGGGCGCTACCAGCACCATCTGGATGCGTTGCGCCAACGGGTGATGCAGGAACGCATCAGGGCCCGCGACTGGCTGGGCAAGGTCGGAGTAGAGTCCGACGAGGGTGTCGCGGAGGGGCTGTTTATCTGGGCGCGCTTCCCTGCGCATGTGGATCTTCGCCGCCTGGTCGAGGAGGCGCACGATGCACGGATCTTCCTGGCCCCCGGCTCACTGTTCAGCAATACCCGCGAGTTCGACCAGTACATCCGCCTGAACGTCAGTCACTGCAACGACCTTCGTTTCAGGCAGTTCCTCGACGCCCATCTATGCAGCGAAACTGCCAGCGCTTGAAGTAATCCGCCAGCGTGCTCACCTCACCCAGATCCTCATAGGAATAGATGACGCCATTGAGGATCTGCACCACGTCGTTGTCGCGCAAGGCGGGGATGACGGAGTCCTCGAGGATCTCCAGACCGTTGACCGCAAGGCTCAGGTCATCAATCCAGTACAGTGGCTTACCGTCCTGCCCCGACCATATCCGGGTGTCGGCATAGAAGGACTTCAGCGCCAATCCATTGGTTTTCATCGGCATATCGTTGATCCCGGTTCGACTAATGAAGGTGTGGCTACCGCTCAGGCTTTTCGGTGAGCCTTGAAACGCAGCCGTGTTGCATCCACCGTCCAGCGCCCGCTGCCATCCAGCAGGTCGCTGACCAGTTCTTCGGTGACTTCCTCAAGGAACGGTATTCGCATCTCCATCGGCACTGCCTGCAGGTAATGGCCGCAGTTATTTCTGATCCAGTCGCCGATCGACAGTTCCGCCGACATCGGTTGTTCGAACCAACTGATGTGGCTGACGTGAAAGCCGGCCCGCTCCAGCACCCGCTGGTACTCATGGGCACTGGGCAGATACCAGCGTTCCATGCCCATCAGGTTGATGGACCTGCGTTCCAGCGCGCCACTCAGCGCCCGGCGAATCAGCAAGGCGTGACCGCGGCCGGGAAATTCCCCGACAAAGCGCCCGCCCGGCTTGAGTGCCATGAAGGCACCGCTGGCCACCTGATCGGCCTGATGCATTTCGTGCAGCGCGTTGTGACTGAACACCGCATCGAATTCCTGATGAAAATACAGCTCCTCGGCATTACCCCGTTTCACCTCCAGGCCCCAGGCGCGTGCGGCCAGCACCCGCTCCGGGTTGATATCGAAACCCACCACCTCGGCGCCCTGGTTTGCCAGTTGCGCGCTGAGGTAACCATTGCCACAACCGATATCCAGCAGCCGCTCACCCGTCTTCAGGGCCAGCAGGCCCACGACATCATCGGTGCGCTGGGCAGCGCAAAGCACAGGACTCTCCTGCGATTCGGTGCTGGGGCGGAAAAAACTCGGAGCACTCATCTGATGGTTTCCGTCTGGGTATCAGGATGAAAAGTCGCGCCAGTCGCCTGGCGCGGGAAAAAGACTTCAGATGCGTTTGGACAGCCAGACCAGAACGATCACGATGGCGCACACCGCCGGGGTCAACCAGTTCCAGGCCTCACCCATCAGCCAGATCGAGAAGGCGAAGGTGAAGAACGGTTGCAGCAGTTGCAGTTGGCTGATGCGCTGGATACCGCCCAGTGCCAGGGCACGGTTCCACGAGAAGAAGCCCAGCAGCGAGTTGATCAGCGCGAGGAACAGCAGCGCCGCAACGCCCTGGCCCGGCAGGTTGGCGATGGTCTCGCTGTCGTACAGCCAGAGGCTGACCGGCAGCAGCACCGGCAGGCTGATGACCAGGGTCCAGCACATCACCTGCCAGCCCGGCAATTCCTTGGACAGCGCGCCACCCTGCGCATAGCCGAAGCCGGCGAGCAGTACCGCGCCGAGCAGCGCCAGGTCACCGATATAGATGTCCTCGACGTTCGACTTGATCACGGTGTAGGCCAGCACGACGAGGAAACCGAGGCTCGACACCGCCCAGAACAGCTTCGACGGCCGGGTGCCAGTGATCAGGGTGCCGAAGATGGCGGTGGACAGCGGCAGCGCCGCGAGCACCACGCCGCCGTGACTGACCGGCACGTGCTGCATGCCCAGCGCGGTCAGGATCGGGAAACCGTAGACGATACCGGTGGAGGTCAGCAGCATGCGCTTGACCTGGGAGCGGTTGGGCAGTGTTGCCCGACCGATGATCAGGAACGGAATCGCCGCAAACGCAGCCAGTACCGAGCGGAAAAAGCCGACTTGCAAGGCGCTCAGATCACCAGCGAGCATCTTCGCCGCCGGCAGGGTCATGGCGAAGGCCGCGACCGAAATGAGGCCCAGGAAATAGGCTTGCAGGTCCTGATTCTTTGTTTCTTGAAAGCTGGCTACAGTGCTTTGCGTCATTGCAACGGTTCCTTCTGGCTTGGCCGGTAAGGCATCCGCCCGACGTGGGCGGATGCGCACGCCGGTCAGATCTGTTTGTTGTTCAGGTTCGGTTTGTCCAGCGGGCTGGTGCTGAGGAAGAACACCAGGGAGGTACGCGTACCGCTTTCAACCTTGCGCACGCCGTGAGGGATCTCGCAGCGGTTGACCAGCACGTCGGCGTAACCGGTCTTGAGCTGGCTCGACTGGCCTTCATGCTCGATGAAGAACTCGCCGCCCTCGTAGTCCTTGCCGAACTGGATCACCACCGAGTAGCGGTATTCCAGGTTGCTGTAGGTGTCGATGTGCTTGCCGATGAAGTTGCCGGACTCCAGCAGGTTGGCCTGGCAGCGACGGATAAAGCATTCGCCGCCCATGATCCCGTTGAAGAACTCGCGGCTCTTGCCCGAGGACAGAATCTCCACCACACGCTGGCCCCACGGGTCGTTGCGGTACACCGGCAACTCGCCTTTCAGGTCTTCCATGAAGCGGCCGACCGAGAGGTAGTTCTGCTCACCCACGTCGCCAATCTCGATGATGGTCTTGGGGATGACCTGGCAGGCCTCCTCCATGTACGCCAGGTCTTCCCGGGAGAACAGTTGGGAGGCGTTGAGGGCCGCGTAGGCGCTGCTGCCGAGTTGCTGGCTTGCCGCTTGAATGGTCTCTTGCATGATCAGGCTCCTTGAGAACTGGGCGTGGGGTACAGGGTGTCTTGAAGGTCGGTCGAAGCGGCTTGCAGCGGGCCGAAGGGCTCGCGGACGCCGCGGCACAGGTGGTCGCGAATCAGGTACAGGCCCGCCATGAATCCCCAGACTTCGAGGTACGGGCCGTAGGTCGACGGCTGCCGCTCGAAGCTGGCGCGGTAGTTGGCGATATGCCGGTAATGCACGTTGGGGCGACGGTGGTGGACGTCGTGGTTGGGCAAGTCTTGCGGGTAGACATACAGGCGCACCGGCACGTCCAGCAGCAGGCACTTGAGCAGCCATCCGGTCCAGGCGACGAGGCCGTGCGACGGTGGCGTGCGGCCCTGGAAACGTCCCCAGGTCAGCCGACCGTAGTGAGTCTTGTCGCCACGCTCGGCATCGCGGTGATAGAACCAGAGGTGCTCGGTGAACAACTGCAGCCACATCGAATGCTCGAACAGCACGGCACGCGGGATCACATAGATCAGGCCGAAGGCCGCCAGCAGGTCGGTGGTCCACAGCAGCGCCAGCAGTACGCCCCAGAACACCAGGCGGAACCGCACTTCACCTTGTGGCGGCCGCACGAAGCAGTCGTTCAGCGTGGCGCGCCAGCGGTGCAGCAGGTACGTCGGACGAAACGGCGTGCTGAACGCCCGCCACCAGTACTCCAGCTCCGGCATGCCCGGGTAGAAACCTTGCGCCTGGATAAAGCGCTGGTCCGGGTCGATGTCGGTGCACAGCACATGGATGTTGTGGTGCTCGCGCACATGGCTCTGGTTGTAGGTGTCCCAGTCCTGGTACAGCAGCGGCGTGGTCAGGAAGAACCGGGCGTAGCGCTGGGCGCGCGCCTTGTCCTTGAGCACCGCGCCGTGGGTCAGGTAATGGAAGGTCGCCTGCATGCTGCGCAGCCGATTGACCATCAACACCCAGGCCGCGAGCACCAGCAACACCGACACCAGCGGATGGAAAACCCCGTCCAGCACCGCCTGGCCGAGCAGCACCAGGCCGATCATCGTGCCCCAGGTGAACAGCAGGTGCGCCACCAGGAACGGCTCGCCGGTCTTGTCCATTTGCGCCTTCAGGGCCTCAGGCGCCAGCGCCCTGCCCTTGCCGGTCAGCCAGGTCCACAGCGGCTGGAACGGCAGGTGCGCATAGCTTTCGCGCACGTTGCCCTGCGGCCCGTATTGGCAGTAATGAGTGCCTTGATTGGCACGTTCTTGAGTGCTCATCAGTACACCCTGGTCAGGTAGAGGACAGGGATGGTGCTGTACAGCCAATAGAACGGCTGCATGCGGTTGTGGTCGGCGCCGATCACGATCGGGTTGCGCCATTGCCGGGCGAACACCTGGCCGATGGCGGCGTATTCCGCACCCTGGGCGTAGAGGATCTGCATCAGCTCTTCATTGCTGCGCTGCTGATGCCAGGCCTGATAGAGCGGCAACCGGGCATTGAAGATCGCGGCGTAATCCAGGTCGCTGTCGACGATGCAACCGTTGTCGCGATTGGCCAGGCGCTGCTCGGCGTCCGCGGTCAGCGCGCGCCATTGCGCCTCGCCGCCCGCCGCGCCGGCGATCATGATCGACTCGGTCTGCGGCCCCAGCGCATCGAGAATCTTCTGTTGGCTGATGCGCAGCTTGTGGGCGAAGCCTTCGCGGGTTTCCTTGAGGCGATCGAGGGTGGACGCGTCGAACCCTTCGAAGTCGCCGGCACCGATGGCAATCCGTGCATCGATGCCGTGCTTTCTCAGGACCGCCTGCAGGTCAGGCAGGGTCTTGACCACACGCCCGGCTACCAGCCCGATGCCTTCGCCGAGGTAGTCGAAGGTGTAGCGCAGCCGACCGTTCTTGTTCTCGTAGCCGTAGTCCGGGCACACCGGCGACACCAGGGTGATGGTCTCGCCCGCAAGGCCCTTGACCAGCGTCTCGGCGAACCGCGCCATGAAGTGCGGTGCGGAGGTGGTGAAGGACAGGCGCTCGAATGCCCGCTCCAGGTCCACCACCAGGGCGTCCGGCAATTCACGCATGGCCGGGTAACGGACCTTGAGTGCCGGCGTGGTCACCGTGTTGTCGTTGACCGCACATAGCAACAGGCTCAGCAGCGACGGACGACTCTGGTTGATATACGGCTTGTCCAGAATAAGTGTCTTCTTGCCTTCGCTGTTTCGCACTTGCCATTGGAAGCCGGGAAACTTCGACTGAATGAAACGATAGAACGGCATATAACGTGGCAGCCCGGTACTTTCATCACCTTCCTGTTGGAAGCGGGCATACACTGCCGACAACCTGGACACTTCATCTTCAATGCAAAGTGCCTTGACCAGATCGGCCGGCGGTTGTTGCGACAGAGAGATTGGCGACAACACACGCTTGCTGATCAACTTATGAGTAAGTTTGTTTCTGACGTAATACTTCGCGAGAGTCTGGCTCATGGCATCACCGGTACGAAAGTTCCTGGTCAGCAGGCATTAGTTCGATAAGGTTGATATTCACGTGTTCCGGCTGACTTAATGCCCAGAGCACCGAGTTGGCGACATCAACCGGTTCCAGCGGGGTCAGGGTGCTGTACACCCGGTCGGCCTTTTCCTGGTCGCCGTCGCACTGCACCAAGGCGAACTCCGAACGGGTCTTGCCCGGTGCAACGCTGGTCAGCCGCACCTTGCTGCCCACCAACTCGGTGCGCAGGCAGCGCCCGAAGTGATCGACAAAGGCTTTCGAAGCGGCGTACACATGGCCGCCCTTGTAGTGCACATGGGCACCGATCGAGGTCAGGTTGACCACATGCCCGCGACCGCTTTCGATCAACTTCGGCAATACCGCACGGGTGACGTTGATCAGCCCGTGGACATTGGTATCGAGCATGGTGGTTATTTGCTCGTCCGTTATATCCAGCAACGTTCCCTGGCCTTGAAGCAAGCCGGCACCGTTGACAAGTTTGCTGAAGGCGGCGAACTCGTCGGGTAGTTGATTGATCAATTTAGTAATTGACTGGCTGTCGCGAACATCACAGCTCACCGGATAAAAACGTCCGTGGAATTCATCCGCCAGTGCATCAAGACGATCTTCCCGACGTCCGATTCCTACAACTTTACTTCCCTGCTCTATCAAAAGTCTGGCGCAAGCCAGCCCAATGCCAGACGTCACGCCAGTGACGATGACCGTTTCATCAGTTTTCAAGTGATGCTCCTTTTTATTGCACTTTTCGATGGGTAATTGCAGTTACAGAAGCGTCCGTGCCTGATGAACACGTGCAGGTTAGAAAGCGCGAGGCGGGATGTACCGGTACAGCGAGAGGGGCGCGCGCCAAACTGTCTGGTCGCGGGACCATGACAGTTCGGGAGGGCAGCGGGCAGGCGTGGCTGTTCATGTGCGGATCACGCGCGGGGGGGCGTGCGCTGCCCAACCACTTATCCCCTCCCCGCAGAAATTTTCTGCAACCTCTTGCACATCAAATATTATGGTATACCATCAGACAACAAGACCTAATCAACACTCCGCAGGAGCCGCTCATGAGTTTCGAAATCCGCAAGATCGTCACCTACTCCGAAGAAACCCGCATCGAAGGCGGCAAGGCCACCGACAAACCGGTGACCATGGTCGGACTGGCCGTCGTGATCAAGAACCCTTGGGCGGGCCGCGGTTTCGTCGACGACCTCAAGCCTGAAATCCGCGCCAACTGCTCCAAGCTGGGCGCGCTGATGGTCGAGCGCCTGACCGCCGCCATCGGTGGTGCCGACAAGATCGAGGCCTATGGCAAAGCCGCCGTGGTCGGCGCCGACGGCGAGATCGAGCACGCCTCCGCGGTGATCCACACCCTGCGCTTCGGCAACCACTACCGCGAAGCGGTCCAGGCCAAGAGCTACCTGAGCTTCACCAACAAGCGCGGCGGCCCAGGCACCTCGATCCAGATCCCGATGATGCAGAAGGACGACGAAGGCCTGCGCTCGCACTACATCACCCTGGAAATGCAGATCGAAGACGCCCCGCGTGCCGACGAAATCGTCGTGGTCCTGGGCGCTGCCGACGGCGGTCGCCTGCACCCGCGCATCGGCAACCGCTACATCGACCTGGAAGAGCTGGCCGCGGAAAAAAACCAATAACAACAACGTCCATCGGGCCGGGGCGTGCGTTCGGTCCAGACCGCAGCACGCCCGACTCTCAAGGAGCGCCCCACCATGATTCAGCCTGTTGCTGAACGTACACCTGCCGGAACCAGTTACCTGGCCAGCGGCCAGGGCCATCCCGTGGTACTGATCCACGGCGTGGGCCTGAATAAAGAAATGTGGGGCGGACAGTTCGTCGGCCTCGCCAGCGACTACCGCGTCATCGCCTATGACATGCTCGGCCACGGCCAGAGCCCGCGTCCGGCGCCCGGCACCGACCTGCAAGGCTACGCCGCGCAATTGGCCGAACTGCTGGAGCACCTGCAGATTCCCCAGGCCACGGTGATCGGCTTTTCCATGGGCGGCCTGGTCGCCCGCGCCTTCGCCCTGCACTACCCGCACAACCTGTCGGCACTGGTGGTGCTCAACAGCGTGTTCAACCGCAGCCCCGAGCAGAGCGCCGGCGTTATCGCCCGTGCCGCCCAGGCCGCCGAACACGGCCCCGACGCCAATGCCGAAGCGGCCCTGGCGCGCTGGTTCAGCCGCGAATACCAGGCGGCCAACCCGGCGCAGGTCGCGGCCCTGCGCCAGACCCTGGCCAGCAATGACCCGCAAGGCTACCTGACCACCTACGAACTGTTCGCCACCCAGGACATGTACCGCGTCGACGACCTGGGCAGCATCCAGGTGCCGACCCTGATCGCCACCGGCGAGTTCGACCTCGGCTCGACGCCGGCCATGAGCCGCGAACTGGCCGAGCGCATTCCCGGCGCGCAAAGCGTGGTGCTGGCCGAACAGCGGCATATGATGCCAGTGGAGTCGCCGCGTCTGGTCAACCAGATGCTGCTGGACTTCCTCGGGCACGCCCGAACCCTCTCCGACTCAGCCAAGGGGATCGTTGCATGACGCTCACTCGTTTCCAGATGTGCATCGACGGCCAGTGGCTCGATGCCCACAGCGGCAAGACCTTCGATAGCCTCGACCCGTCCACCGCGCAACCCTGGGCGCAACTGCCCGATGCCGATGAAACCGATGTCGAACGCGCCGTCCAGGCCGCCCAGAAAGCCTTCGACAGCAAAGCCTGGCGCGGCCTCACCGCCACCGCCCGAGGCAAACTGCTGCGCCGCCTTGGCGACCTGATCGCCGAAAACAAAGAGCACCTGGCGCAACTGGAAAGCCGCGACAACGGCAAGCTGATTCGCGAAACCCGTGGCCAGGTCGGCTACCTGCCGGAGTTCTTCCACTACACCGCAGGCCTGGCCGACAAGCTCGAAGGCGGCACCCTGCCGCTGGACAAGCCGGACCTGTTCGCCTACACCGTGCACGAACCGATCGGCGTGGTCGCCGGGATCATCCCCTGGAACAGCCCGCTGTACCTGACCGCGATCAAGCTGGCACCGGCCCTGGCCGCCGGCAACACCATCGTGCTCAAGCCGTCCGAGCACGCCTCGGCGACCATCCTCGAACTGGCCCGCCTGGCCCTCGAAGCCGGCTTCCCGGCCGGCGTGGTCAACGTCGTCACCGGCTACGGGCCGAGCACCGGCGCGGCGCTGACCCGTCATCCGCTGGTGCGCAAGATCGCCTTCACCGGCGGCGCCGCCACCGCTCGTCATGTGGTGCGCAGCAGCGCGGAAAACTTCGCCAAGCTGTCGCTGGAACTGGGCGGAAAATCGCCGAACATCATCTTCGCCGACGCCGACCTCGACAGTGCCATCAATGGCGCCGTGGCCGGCATCTATGCCGCCTCCGGGCAGAGTTGCGTGGCCGGCTCGCGGCTGCTGGTGCAGGACGAAATCTTCGACGAATTCGTCGAGCGCCTGATCGAACGCGCCAAGCGCATCCGCATCGGCAACCCGCAGGACGAAGGCAGCGAAATGGGGCCGATGGCCACCGCCCAGCAACTGGCCGTGGTCGAAGGCCTGGTCGCCGCTGCCTGCGCCGAGGGCGCGCGCCTGCGCCTGGGCGGCAAGCGCGCCGAGGTCGAAGGTGACGGCTGGTACTACGAGCCGACCCTGTTCGAATGCGATAGCAACTCGATGACCATCATGCAGGAAGAAGTCTTCGGCCCGGTCGCCGCGGTGATCCGCTTCAAGACCGAAGAAGAAGCCCTGGCCATGGCCAACGACTCGCAGTTCGGCCTCGCCGCCGGCATCTGGACCCGCGACCTCGGCCGCGCCCACCGTCTGGCCCGCGACGTGCGCTCGGGGATCATCTGGGTCAACACCTACCGCGCCGTCTCGGCGATGGCACCCATTGGTGGCTTCAAGAACAGTGGCTATGGCCGCGAAAGCGGTATCGACTCGGTGCTGGCCTACACAGAACTGAAAACGGTCTGGATCAACCTCTCGACCGCGCCCATGCCCGACCCCTTCGTCATGCGCTGACAGGTGAACTGAAATGATCGAACCCGGCATCTACAAAGACGTGATGGGCTCCTTCCCGTCCGGCGTGACCATCGTCACCACGCTGGATGCCGAGGGCGGCCTCGTCGGCATCACCGCCAGCGCCTTCAGCGCGCTGTCGATCGACCCGGCGCTGGTACTGTTCTGCCCCAACTACGCCTCCGACACCTACCCAATCCTGCGCGACGCCAAACGCTTCGCCATCCACCTGCTGGCGGCGGGACAAACCGCCGAAGCCTACGCCTTCGCCGGCAAAGGCAAGGACAAGGCCAAAGGCATCGCCTGGCACCTCAGCGAGCTGGGCAACCCGCTGCTGGACAACGCCACGGCGATCATCGAGTGCGAGTTGTGGCGCGAGTACGACGGTGGCGACCACGCCATCATCGTGGGTGAAGTGAAGAACCTGGTGCTGCCTGAGCAGCCGGCCACGCCGATGATCTATCACAAGGGCAAGCTGGGCGCACTGCCGCCCCTGGGTTGATTTTCAGGGCCCCATCGCCAGCAAGCCGGCGATGAGGCCTGACCTTTTTCCACCTGTGGAGAAACACTCCGGCATGAACAACGAAAAATACGAAAAAGGCCTGGCCATCCGCGCCCAAGTGCTGGGCGAGGACTACGTCAACCGCTCGATCCAGAACGCCGACGAATTCACCAAGCCGCTACAGGAACTGGTCACCGAGTACTGCTGGGGCCACGTCTGGGGCCGCGACGGTTTGTCGCTCAAAGAGCGCAGCATGATCAACCTGGCGATGATTTCGGCGCTCAACCGACCGCACGAACTCAAGCTGCACATCCGTGGCGCCTTGCGTAACGGACTTAGTCGTGAGCAAATACGCGAAATCCTCCTCCAGGTCGGTATCTATTGCGGCGTACCCGCGGCCGTGGACAGCTTTCGCCTGGCCCGCGAAGCCTTCGCCGAGGCCGACTCGGAGTCAACCAGTTAAATACTGGCTGTTCGAAACCACCGCAGGGAGCACCCGGTTATCGAGTGCTCCGATGTCGCTGGCGCAACAGCCAATTGCAGAGCGCAGATGATGAAACGCCAGCCCCTCGACGACAGCTTCAAGGTCAACCGCAACCCCGTTACCCTGCGTGAAATCGTGCTCGACAAACTGCGCGGCGCGATCATGAATTTCCACCTTCTGCCCGGCGACCGTCTGGTCGAACGCGACCTCTGCGACCGCCTCGGCGTCAGCCGCACCTCCGTCCGTGAAGCCCTGCGCCACCTGGAATCCGAAGGTCTGGTGGAGTTTGCCGACGCCAAGGGCCCGCGCGTTGCCATCATCACCCTCGAAGACGCCCGCGATATCTACGAATTGCGCTGCGTGCTCGAAGGCCTGATCGTCCAGTTGTTCACCCTCAATGCCAAGGCCAAGGACATCCGCGCCCTGGAAAAGGCCCTCGAAGAAAACCGCGAGGCCCTCAAGGACGGCGAGCTGCAACAAGTGATCGACTCGGTGCAGGGCTTCTACGACGTGCTGCTCGAAGGCTCCGGCAACCATGTCGCCGCCACCCAGTTGCGCCAGTTGCAGGCGCGCATCAGCTACCTGCGGGCCACCTCGGTGTCCCAGCAGAACCGTCGCGGCGCCAGCAACCAGGAAATGGAAAAGATCGTCGAGGCGATCAAGAGCGGCGATCCACTGGCCGCACACCAGGCTTCCGTGGACCACGTCCGCGCCGCCGCCAAAGTGGCCCTGGACTACCTGCGTTCGAAACAGGACGACGCCGGCAAGATCCGCGAAATCGCCACCCCCATCGCTCTGAAAGAGCCCCGCATAGGTCGCTGATCATGCCCGCCGTCCCGCGTTTCTGCCCGCAATGCTCCGCCGCGCTGCACCAGGGACGGCCGGACGGCGACACCCACGAGCGGCTGCTCTGCGCCGCCTGCGGCTACATCCACTACGTCAATCCGAAGATCATCGCCGGCTGCATCATCGAGCGCGACGGTAAATACCTGCTGTGCCAGCGCGCGATCCCGCCGCGTCCCGGCACCTGGACGCTGCCGGCGGGCTTCATGGAAGCCGGGGAAACCACCGAGCAGGCGGCCCTGCGTGAGGTCTGGGAAGAAACCGGGGTACGCGCCGATATCGTCTCGCCCTACTCGATCTTCAGCGTGCCGAAGATCAGCGAGGTGTATATCGTCTTCCGCGCGGTGGCGGTGGAAATCACCGGCCAGTACGGCCCGGAAACCCTCGACTGCCGCTTCTTCGCCCCCGACGAAATCCCTTGGGACGCCATCTACTACCCGGCGATCCGACAGATCCTCGAACGCTACATCGAGGAACGCCAGGCCGGGGTCTACGGCATCTATATGGGCAACGACGACAGCGGCAAGGTCCACTTCATCCGCTGACCCTCAGCCCAGGCGCTGCTTGAGAAACTCGATCAGCGCCTGCACCGGCCGCGCACTCTGTCGGTGCTGCGGGTACACCGCCGACAGTTGCAACGGCTCCGGGGCGAACGCCGCCAGCACCGGCACCAGCGAACCGTCCTCCAGCGCATCGCCAACGATGAACGTCGGCAAGTAGGTGATGCCCATCCCGGCAACCGCCGCTTCGCGCAGCAAGTCACCGTTATTCGCCCGCATCCGTCCGCATACCGTCACCACCCGGACCTTGCCCTGCTCGACGAAACGCCATTGCACCTGGCGGCCATGGCCGTAGGGCAGGCAATCGTGCTCGGCCAGATCGTCCGGCCGCGCGGGAGTACCGCGCCGCGCCAGGTAATCCGGGCTGGCGCAATAGACCCGGTCCATCGCGGCAAGGCGCCGGGCAATCAGCGTCGAGTCTTCCAGCACGCCGATACGCAGTGCCAGGTCGTAGCCCTCGCCCAACAGGTCCACCGAGCGGTCGCTGAGATCCACCTCGACACTGACCTGCGGATAGCGCTGCAAAAACTCCGGCAACAGCGTGCCCAGATGCGCCACGGCAAACGACAACGGCGCGCTCAGGCGCACAGTGCCGCGGGGCTCGCTGGTCTGCCCGGCGATGCCCTGCTCCACCTGTTCCACCTCGGCCAGCAGGCGCTGGGCCGATTCGTAGTAACTCTGGCCCAGCGGGGTCGGGTCCAGGCGCCGGGTCGAGCGGTTGAGCAGGCGCACACCCAGGCGGTCTTCCAGTGCCATCACGCGACGGCTGACGAACTGCTTGGACAGCCCCAGCTTGTCGGCCGCAGCAGTGAAGCTGCCGGACTCCATGACCTGGGAAAAGATACGCATGTCTTCGAACGGGTTCATTGTCGCTTCCTGGTGGACAGTGACAGGCCTTATAGCCGTTTTTCGGCCATCCGGCACCTGAATAATCCATCCAGTTGCATGGCCTCTCGCGAGGCCATCGTTCAAGCGACGTCAGAGTGCTTAGCGCAGCTCTGGCCAGGTGGTGAGCACATCGAAACCGTCATCGGTGACCACCACCATGTGTTCCCACTGCGCCGACAGTGAATTGTCACGAGTGACCACCGTCCACTGGTCGGCCAGGGTCTGGGTCTGGCGCTTGCCGGCGTTGAGCATTGGCTCGATGGTGAAGATCATGCCCGGCTTGAGCTTCATGCCCAGGCCGCGCTGGCCGAAGTGCAGGATCTGCGGCTCGCCATGATAGACCTGGCCGATCCCGTGGCCACAATACTCGCGCACCACGCTGAAACCGGCGCCCTCGCCCACGGACTGGATGGCGTGACCGATATCGCCCAGCGTGGCTCCCGGCCGTACGCTCTTGATGCCGGCCCACATGGCGTCGAAGGTGACGTCCACGAGTCGCCGCGCCTCGTCGCTGACCTCGCCGACGTAGTACATGCGGCTGGTGTCGCCGAACCAGCCGTCCTTGATCACGGCAGTGTCGATATTGACGATGTCGCCTTCCCTGAGCACCCGGTTCGACGGAATGCCGTGGCAGATCACCTCGTTGACCGAGATGCAGATGGTCTTGGGGAAACCGTGGTAACCGACGTTGGCCGGAATCGCTTTCTGCACCTTGACGATGTAGTCGTTGCAGATGCGGTCCAGCTCATCGGTGGTGATGCCGGGCTGCACATGGGGCTTGATCATCGCCAGTACATCGGCGGCCAGTTCGGCGGCGACACGGGCCTGGGCGATCTGCTCACGGGTATGAAGGATGACGTTTCTCAATGCTGCGCTCCCATGCCAGTCGACAGCGGCGTGCTGTCCAGCGCGCAAACCCGCTTGAGGTCGAGGCCGCCCTGCTGCTCGGCCTGGATCAGCAGGCGGCAGATTTCATTGTGGTTCAGGTCGGGGTGCAGCTCGGCGAGCATGCCGATGCGCATCCAGTGTTCGGCCTGCGCATTGATGGAGCGGCTGAGCGCGTTGCTCGCGACGCGAAGGCTCTCATGCATTGATTCTGAGATTTTTACGATGCCCACGGAAAGTTCCTATATGAAACGCTGACGTTTCGTATATTAGCTGAAAACTTGCGCTAGGTAACATTTCCCGCTTGATCCGCTGTACGGCAGCGCGCTGGAAAAGCACAGTTTCACGCTTACGCTTTACAGGCAGGGCCGCCGGCCCCGCCGAACCCTGTCTCGTGTCAGTCAAGGAAGTCGTCGCGTGCCCTCCATCTACCAGCTCAAACCCCGCTTCCAGGCGCTGCTGCGCCCGGGTGTCAGCCGCCTGCATCAGCGCGGCGTCACCGCCAACCAGGTGACCGTCGTCGCCGCCCTCGTCTCCGTCCTGCTCGGCCTGCTGCTGGCCTGGGGCAGTCAGCACGCCTGGCTGTTCGCCCTGTTGCCACTGTGGATGCTGCTGCGCATGGCGCTCAATGCGGTGGACGGCATGCTCGCCCGCGAGTTCGGCCAGCAGTCGCGGCTGGGCGCCTACCTCAACGAACTCTGCGACCTGATCGCCGATGCCGCGCTGTACCTGCCGTTCGCCCTGCTGCCCGGTGTCTCGCCGTTGCTGGTGGTACTGGTGGTGTTCGCCGCGCTCATCAGCGAATACGCCGGGGTCATGGGCCCGCTGGCCGGGGCCTCGCGGCGCTACGACGGGCCCATGGGCAAAAGCGACCGGGCCTTCGTCTTCGGTACGCTGGGCCTGGCCGTGGCGTTCGCCATTCCGGCCGCCTGGGTCAACGGCGTGCTGCTGGTGGTCCTGCTGCTTTCCCTCTATACCCTCTACAACCGGGTGCGCCGAGGTCTCGACGAAACCCGCTGATTCTCTCTCCGGATAAGGATCTGTCCCATGCGCCAGGCGCAATCGCTGCACTTCACCACCCATGACGGCGTCGAGCTGTATTACCGCCACTGGCCGGCGCTACGCGAGCCGGGCCAGCCGAAACGCGCGCTGGTGATGTTCCACCGCGGCCACGAACACGGCGGGCGCATGGCCCATCTGGTGGATGAACTCAACCTGCCCGACCACGACTTCTTCGCCTGGGACGCCCGCGGCCACGGCCAGTCCCCCGGCACCCGCGGCGACAGCCCCGGCTTCGCCACCAGCGTGCGCGACGTGCAGACCTTCATCGAGCACATCACCCGCCAGCACGACATCGCCGAGCAGGACATGGCCGTGCTCGCGCAAAGCGTCGGCGCGGTGCTGATCGCCACCTGGGCCCACGACTATGCGCCGAAGGTACGCTGCCTGGTGCTCGCCTCGCCGGCCTTCAGCATCAAGCTCTACGTGCCCTTCGCCCGCCCCGGCCTGAAACTGCTGCGGGCCTGGCGCGGCAACTTCTTCGTCAACAGCTACGTCAAGCCGGCGCTGCTCAGCCATGACCCGGAGCGGGTGATGTCCTACACCAGCGACCCGCTGATCACCCGGCCAATCTCGGTGAACATGCTGCTCGGGCTGTATGAAGCCGCTGACCGCGTGGTGGCCGATGCCCAGGCGATCCAGATCCCGACCCAGGTGCTGATTTCCGGCGCCGACGTGGTGGTGCGGCGCAAACCGCAGGAACAGTTCTTCGACCGCCTTGGCACCTTGCACAAGGAAAAGCACATCCTCCCCGGCTTCTTCCACGACACCCTCGGCGAGCGTGATCGCGCCCATGCGCTGGCGCGGATCCGCCGTTTCGTCGGCCAGTGCTTCCAGCAGCCGGTCGAACGCCCTTCGCTGCTCGATGCCGACCGCCAGGGCGCCAGTTGCGCCGAAGCGGAAAGCCTCGCCGCGCCGCTGCCGAAATACTCACCGCGCAACCTTTACTGGCAAGCCACCCGCGCCTCGCTGCGCCTGGGCAAGCAGTTGTCCGAAGGGGTCAAGCTCGGTTTCGACACCGGCTTCGACTCCGGCAGCACCCTGGACTACGTCTACCGCAACCAGCCCACCGGCAAGGGCAAGCTCGGCAAGCTGGTGGACCGCAACTACCTCGATGCCATCGGCTGGCGCGGCATCCGCCAGCGCAAGCTGCACGCCGAAGAGCTGCTGCGCAACGCCATCGAACGCCTGCGCCAGCAGGGCCGTCCGGTGCATATCGTCGATATCGCCGCCGGCCATGGCCGCTACATCCTCGAAGCGCTGCAAGGACTGGAGCAGCGCCCCGACTCGATCCTGCTGCGCGACTACAGCGAACTCAACGTCACCCAGGGCAACGCCCTGATCAGCGAGAAAGGACTGGGCGACATCGCCCGCTTCGTCCAGGGCGACGCCTTCGACCGCGCCTCCCTCGCCGCCCTTGACCCCAAACCCACGCTGGCGGTGGTCTCCGGGCTGTACGAACTGTTCCCCGACAACGATCTGGTACGCACGTCGCTGGCGGGCCTTGCCGATGCGATCGAAGACGGCGGCTATCTGGTCTACACCGGCCAGCCGTGGCATCCGCAACTGGAGATGATCGCCCGCGCGCTGACCAGCCATCGCGGCGGCGAAGCCTGGGTCATGCGCCGGCGCAGTCAGGCGGAAATGGACCAACTGGTGCAGGCCGCGGGCTTCCGCAAGCTGGAACAGCGCATCGATGAATGGGGCATCTTCAGCGTCAGCCTCGCCCAGCGGGTGCGCGAATGAGCGTACCCCGCGAGCCCGGCCTGATCCGCCGCGGCGTGCTATGGCTGTTGTTGCTCGGCCCGCTGTTTTTCATCAGCTACGGCCTGAGCAACAGTTTCACCGCCCAGCGCGACGACGTCGGCAGCCTGGTCTTCGCCTGGGAGCGGCAGGTGCCACTCTGGCCGTGGACGATCATTCCCTACTGGTCCATCGACCTGCTCTACGGCTTGTCCTTCCTGGTGCCACGCAACCGTGGCGAAATGGATCGCCACGCCCTGCGCCTGCTCAGCGCCCAACTCATCTGCATCGTCTGCTTCCTGCTCTGGCCGCTGCGTTTCACTTTCGAACGCCCGGAGCTGGAGGGCGTGTTCGGCTGGCTGTTCGATGTGCTGATGGGCTTCGACAAGCCCTACAACCAGGCGCCATCGCTGCACATCGCGCTGCTGGTGGTGATCTGGGCGATGTTCGCCCGGCACACTCGCGGCGTGCTGTTGCGCGGGTTGCTGCATGTGTGGATGGTGCTGATCGGCCTGTCGGTGCTGACCACCTGGCAACACCATTTCGTCGACGTGCCCACGGGCGCGCTCGCCGGTTTCCTCTGTCTCTGGCTGTGGCCGCGCGAAGGTCCATCACCGCTGCACCTGACCCGCCTGCCCGACACGCCTGAGCGCTACCGTCTGGCCTGGCGCTATGCGCTCGGCGCCGCCCTGTTGGCGGGCGCGGCATTCGTCCTCAAGGGTGGCTGGCTGTGGCTGCTCTGGCCCGGGCTGGCCGCGCTGATGGTGGCGCTGAACTACCTGCTGTTCGGCGCCGGCGGCTTTCAAAAGCGCGCCGACGGCACTCAGCCGTGTGCCGTGCGCTGGCTACTGGCGCCGTACCTCGCGGTGGCGTGGATCAATTCGCGGCTATGGACCCGTCGCCACCCGCAAGCCGATGAAGTCTGCGACGGGGTGTTCCTCGGGCGCATTCCGGCGCGGGGCGAAGCCACGGCATTCGCCAGTGTGGTCGACCTGTGCGCCGAATTGCCAATGAAGGTCACCCCCGGCCAACACTACCGCAGCCTGCCCAGCCTGGACCTGGTGGTGCCGGAACAGGCGCTGTGCCGTGAAGCGGCGGACGCCATCGAAGCGCTGCGAGTCCACGGCCCGCTGCTGGTCTGCTGCGCCCTGGGCTACTCGCGCAGCGCCAGCGCCGTGGCGGCGTGGCTGGTGCTCAGCGGGCGCTGCGCCGATGTCGCCGCCGCCGAAGCGATGATTCGCCGCGCCCGTCCCGGCGTGGTTTTGCACCCGGCGCACCGGCGCCTGCTGGAGCGCCTGCAACCCGGAGCCTGTCCATGAGCGACGACGCCCAGCTTGCACTGACCGCCCGCCTGCTCGCCCGCGGCCGGCAGATCGAACGCCTGTCCGACGGCATCAGCCTGCTGGCCCTGGCCTACGGGCTGGCGCCGCTACTGATCGTCGCCAGCCACCCACGTCTGACCGGCCTGCTCTGCGCCGTGCTGGTGGTGCTCGGCATCGCACAGAAGTACTTCGCCCTGCGGGTCGCCCTCGATGCCGACCTGATCGGCAACCTTGCCAGCGACGCCGGGCGCCTGAGCAGCCGCACCCGGGCGCTGGATCAGGCCCTTCACGAACTCGGCCTGAAACCCGCCGCCGGCCGCGAGCGCGACTGGACGTCGCGCTGCCGCGGCGCCTTGCGCCTGCTACGCGGTCAGGCATTGTGCCTGGGGTTGCAGGTTTTCCTCGCCGTGCTCACGCTGCTTTCCCTGCCCTGGCTTCCGGCCGCATAAGGACGTTTTCATGCTTGCTGCCTTCACCGCCTTCCTCATCACCTCCTTCGCCCGCCTGGTCACCGGCGCCCGCGCCCTGTGGCTGGGCTGCAGCCCGTTGCCGGTGCAGCGGCTGTATTTCGCCAACCACAGCAGCCACGGCGACTTCGTGCTGATCTGGGCCTCATTGCCCGAACCGCTGCGCCAGCGCACCCGCCCGGTGGCCGGCGCCGACTACTGGCTCAAGCCCGGCGTGCGCAGTTTCCTGATCAGCAAGGTATTCAACGGCGTGCTGCTGGACCGACAGCGCAGCGGGCCCGAGGCCGATCCGCTGCAACCGGTCAAGGACGCCCTGGCCCAGGGCGACTCACTGATCTTCTTCCCCGAAGGCACCCGCAACCTCGGCGACGAACCGTTGCTGCCGTTCAAAAGCGGCCTGTTTCATCTGGCCGCCGCGCAGCCACAAGTCGAACTGGTGCCGGTATGGATCGCCAACCTCAATCGCGTGATGCCCAAGGGCCGCACACTGCCGCTGCCGCTGCTGTGCACCCTGAGCTTCGGCGAGCCGCTGCAGCTTGCTCCGGACGAAAGCAAACAGGCTTTTCTCGAACGCGCCAGCCACGCCCTGCTGGCCCTCGCGCCGAAGGAGGTCTGAAATGGAACACAATACCTGGCCCCTGTTCGCCGGCATCGGCGCCCTGCTGCTGCTCGCCAGCCTGATCGGCCGTCTGCTGAAATGGCGCGCCGGCCCTGGCCCGCACGCAGTGATCGACAACCTCAACGCCCGCATCGACGCCTGGTGGGTGATGGTGCTGGTCATCGGCCTGGCCTTCATCTTCGGCAAGACCGGGGTGATCGTGCTGTTCTACCTGGTGTCCTTCTACGCCCTGCGCGAGTTCATCACCCTGACCCCAACCCGCCGTGGCGACTACCCGGCACTGGTGCTGGCGTTCTACGTCGCCCTGCCCGGCCAGTACCTGCTGATCGGCTTCGACTGGTACGGGCTATTCAGCATCTTCATCCCGGTCTACCTGTTCCTCCTGCTGCCGATCATGGCAAGCCTCGGCGGCGACACCACGCGCTTCCTCGAACGCGCCTCGAAGGTCCAGTGGGGGTTGATGATCGCGGTCTA
The DNA here is from genome assembly GCF_025466015.1 of Pseudomonas sp. 5P_5.1_Bac1. Lineage (NCBI taxonomy): Bacteria > Pseudomonadati > Pseudomonadota > Gammaproteobacteria > Pseudomonadales > Pseudomonadaceae > Pseudomonas > Pseudomonas sp. 5P_5.1_Bac1. Next base: position 47,712 of record NZ_JANLNX010000094.1, read on the forward strand.
CTGCGTGTCCTCGGTGCCGGCGTTGATGACCCTCGACATCCCCGGCTACGAAGGCCGCAACCTGCTGCTGATCGCCTGGCTGATCCTGGTGGTGCAGATCAGCGACGTGCTGCAGTACGTCTGCGGCAAGCTGTTCGGCAAGCGCAAGGTGGCGCCGCGGCTGTCACCGTCGAAGACCCTCGAAGGCCTGCTGGGCGGCGTGTTCCTGGCGACGCTGATCGGCGCAGCGCTGTACTGGATCACCCCGTTCAACATGTGGCAGGCGGCGCTGATGGCGCTGGTGGTCAACGTCATGGGCTTCTTCGGCGGGCTGGTGATGTCGGCGATCAAGCGCGACCGCGGGGTCAAGGACTGGGGGCACATGATCGAGGGCCACGGCGGCATGCTCGACCGCATGGATTCGGTGTGCTTCGCCGCGCCGATCTTCTTTCACTTCGTCCGTTACTGGTGGGCCTGAGCGCGCCAGGCTGGCAAGCTCGATCAACTATCTGGCAGAGCCAGGCAAGCGGCGCCCTCGACAAGCGTGTTCAATGGGCAGCCAGCATTTCCCGCGCGGGAGGTGCCAGGCCTGATCGACAAGAGCCACGATGTCAGTGGCCGGTATCGCCTGCGTGCCAACATCCCAGATAATCGATGCGCCCTCGTCTGGAGGGCATCTGCCACCAGGAGTACCGTCATGGGCAAACTTGCTCTGGCTGCCAAGATCACTCACGTTCCATCCATGTACCTGTCCGAACTGCCCGGCCCGCGCCAGGGCTATCGCCAGGCCGCCATCGACGGCCACAAAGAAATTTCCCGCCGCTGCCGCGAACTCGGCGTCGACACCCTGGTGGTCTTCGACACGCACTGGCTGGTCAACGCCAACTACCACATCAACTGCGCGCCGCACTTCAAGGGCACCTACACCAGCAACGAGCTGCCGCACTTCATCGCCAACATGGACTACGAAGTGCCGGGCAACGACGTGCTCGGCCGTCTGCTGGCCGAGGAATGCAACCGCCAGGGCGTCGAGACCATGGCCCACGACGCCACCAGCCTCGGCCCGGAATACGGCACCCTGGTGCCGATGCGCTACATGAACGCCGACCAGCACTTCAAGGTGGTCTCGGTCTCGGCGCTGTGCACCTCCCACTACCTGAATGACAGCGCGCGCCTGGGCTGGGCGATGCGCAAGGCCGTTGAGGACCACTACGACGGCACCGTGGCGTTCCTCGCCAGCGGCTCGCTGTCGCACCGTTTCGCCCAGAACGGCCAGGCGCCGGAATTCGCCGACAAGGTCTGGAGCCCGTTCCTGGAAACCCTCGACCACCGGGTCGTGCAGATGTGGGAAAACGCCGAGTGGGACGCCTTCTGCACCATGCTCCCGGAGTACGCGGTGAAAGGTCACGGCGAAGGCTTCATGCACGACACCGCGATGCTGCTGGGCGCGCTGGGCTGGTCGAAGTACGACGGCAAGGCTGACGTGGTCACCCCGTATTTCGGCTCGTCCGCCACCGGCCAGATCAACGCGATCTTCCCGGTGACACCGCAAGACGGCTCGGCCGTTCCTGCACCCCAGGCATCTTCGGGGCAACTGGCCGCCGTCGGCCGCCTGTAACACCGCCAGCGCGACGGTCCGCTACGCCGGACTGTCGCGAAGGGCTTTCTCCGAGCTCAACGTCACGCCCTCCTCCCCCGCCATTCCCCGCTAAAACCTGGCAGCCTCGATCAAAACCGACAGCAGGCTCGGTCAAGAACCTATCGTTCGTTAGGCATTTAATGCAAAGTGTAACAGGCGCTCCAGACGCCCCTTGCTGCCTCAGCCAACTCCAACTATTCAGGCCGCCCCCATGATCAACATCGAAACGCCCACCTATTACACCGCGACCAAGAAGTACAACCTCAGCTTCCCGATCCTGGAAAACGATATCGAGGCCGATGTCGTGGTGATCGGCGGCGGTTTCTCCGGTATCAACACCGCCCTGGAGCTGGCCGAGAAAGGCATCACCAACACCGTGGTGCTGGAGGGACGCTACCTGGGCTTCGGCGGCACCGGGCGCAATGGCGGGCAGATCATGGCGGGCATCGGCCACGACCTGGAGAAAATCAGGAGCAGCGTCGGCGACAAGGGCCTGCAGGAAATCTTCGAGATCAGCGAACTGGGCGCCGGCATCATCAAGGACCGGATCGCCAAGTACGACATCGATGCGGACTTCTGCCACGGCTACGGCTACATGGGCTTCAACGCACGCCAGGAAAAGACCCTGCGCACCTGGGAAAAAGAATTCAAGAAGGTCAACAGCAAGGACGAAATCCGCTTTCTCGGCGGCTCCGAGGTCAAGCAGATCATCGGCTCCGACGCCTACGGCAGCGCCCTGCTGCACATGGGCGGCGGCCATGTGCACTCGCTGAACCTGCTGCTCGGTGAAGCCAAGGCCCTGGTTGGCCACGGCGTGCGCATCTTCGAACACAGCGCCGCGCTGGAAGTCACCTACGGCGAGAAAATCACCGTGCGCACCGGCCGTGGTTCGGTCAAGGCCAGCAAACTGCTGTGGGCCTGCGACAGCTTCCTCAACAAGCTGGAACCGGAGCTGCACAACCGGACCATCAACACCTACGCCTTCCAGTTGATGACCGAGCCGCTGTCGGACGAAATGATCCAGCGCATCAGCCCGATCCGTGGCGCCTACAGCGATATCCGACCGGTGATCGACTACTACCGGGTCACCAACGAAAACCGCCTGCTGTTCGGCGCGGCCACGCCCTTCATCGAGCACATCCCCAACGACCTCAAGGCCTGGAACCGCGCGTTGATGTTGAAGATCTTCCCGTACCTGAAGGACGTGAAGATCGACCTCGCCTGGGGCGGCCCGATGGCCACCAGCGCCAACCTGTTCCCGCAGATCGGCACACTCAGCGGGCGGCCGAACGCGTTCTATGTGCAGGGCTATTCCGGGTTTGGCGTAACCCCGAGCCACATCATCTGCAAGATCCTCGCGGAGGGCATGGCGGAAGGCTCGAGCCGCTATGACCTGATCAGTTCGGTGAAGCATGCGCGGATCATCGGCAAGGACAATTTCCGGCCGCTGATTCTCAGTGCGGGGAAGACGGTGCACCAGGTGTCAGGGTTCTTCAACGGGCGGCGTTGAAGGCTTCGCTGCAATCAACCGCGCACCACGTCATGAATATGACTAAAGATGCGGTGAAACCAATTCAATTCCATTCATCCAGGGGCTAAGGATAGAATTATTCTCAATTGGAAAGAACATAGATACCGCTGAGTGAAAGCCTGAATACATTCAGGCTTTCACTCAGAAATAAGGACATCCGCCCCCGATGAACAACGAGTTTACTTTTACCGTCAACAGCATTTGTTTCGACGAAAATTATCGCCCCGCCGAAAACACCCGCACCACCACCAACTTTGCCAACCTCGCCAAAGGTCAGAATCGCCAGGAAAACTTGCGCAATGCGCTGACCATGATCGACAACCGCTTCAATGCGCTGGCGCACTGGGATAACCCTAAAGGCGATCGCTACACCGTCGAACTCGAAATCATTTCCGTAGAGATGAATGTTGGCGTTGAAAGCAGCGGCAGTTCCCTGCCTTTGATCGAAATCCTGAAGACAACCATCGTTGACCTGAAAACCAACGAGCGCATTGAAGGCATTGTCGGAAATAACTTCTCATCTTACGTGCGGGACTATGACTTCAGCGTGCTGTTGCTGGAGCATAACAAAGACCAGCAGGGTTTCAGCACCCCCGACAATTTTGGCGATCTTCATGGAAAGCTGTTCAAGCACTTCGTCAATTCGAGTGCCTTCAAGGAGCATTTCACCAAACCACCGGTCATCTGCCTGAGCGTTTCAAGCAGCAAAATCTACCACCGAACTGAAAACCAGCATCCGGTATTGGGCAACGAATACCTGCAGGATGAGTACTCATTGACCGATGAGTACTTCAATAAAATGGGTTTGAAAGTTCGCTACTTCATGCCGCCGAACAGCGTTGCGCCGTTGGCCTTCTACTTTGCCGGCGACTTGCTGGGTGATTATTCCAATCTGGAGCTGATCAGTACCATCAGCACCATGGATACCTTCCAGAAGATTTACCGACCCGAAATCTACAATGCGAATTCTGCTGCCGGCAAATCCTATCAGCCCAGCCTGCAGCACCAGGATTACTCATTGACCCGAATTGTTTACGACCGGGAAGAACGTAGCCGCCTGGCTATCGAGCAAGGAAAGTTTGCCGAGGAGCACTTCATCAAACCGCACCACGCTGCCCTTGAGCAATTTTCCGCTAATTACGCTCTTTGACCTTTCGACTACACAAGGCTATCCACCGTGAAAAAACTACTTCCCACCTCAACTGCTGGCAGCTTGCCAAAACCTTCCTGGCTGGCCCAACCGGAGACGCTTTGGTCACCGTGGAAACTGCAAGGTGAAGAACTGATCGAGGGCAAACAAGATGCCCTGCGCCTGTCGTTGCAAGAACAACAACAGGCCGGCATTGATATCGTCAGTGACGGCGAGCAAACGCGCCAACACTTCGTCACCACCTTTATCGAGCACCTCGAAGGCGTCGATTTCGAGACGCGCGAGACCGTCAGGATCCGTGACCGCTATGACGCGAGCGTACCGACGGTCGTTGGCGCGGTAGCCCGGAAAAAACCGGTGTTTGTCGAAGACGCCAAGTTCCTCCGTCAGCAAACCGGGCAACCCATCAAGTGGGCGCTGCCAGGTCCGATGACCATGATCGACACGCTTTACGACAACCACTACAAAAGCCGCGAAAAACTGGCCTGGGAATTCGCCAAGATCCTCAACCAGGAAGCCAGGGAACTGGAAGCGGCCGGCGTCGATATCATCCAGTTTGACGAGCCCGCCTTTAATGTCTTCTTTGATGAAGTGAATGACTGGGGCGTCGCTACCCTGGAAAGAGCAATTGAAGGCCTCAAGTGCGAGACCGCCGTGCATATTTGCTATGGCTACGGCATCAAGGCCAATACCGACTGGAAAAAGACCCTGGGTTCTGAGTGGCGGCAATATGAAGAAGCCTTCCCCAAGCTGCAGAAATCCAGCATCGATATCGTCTCGCTGGAATGTCACAACTCCCATGTGCCCATGGACCTGATTGAACTCATTCGGGGCAAGAAGGTGATGGTCGGGGCTATCGACGTGGCCAACCACGCTATCGAAACCCCGGAGGAAGTGGCCAATACCCTGCGCAAGGCCCTTCAGTTCGTTGATGCCGACAAGCTCTATCCGTGCACCAACTGCGGCATGGCGCCCCTGCCCCGCCCAGTTGCACGAGGCAAGCTGAATGCGTTGAGCGCAGGCGCGGAAATCGTCCGAAGAGAACTCGCCAGCCAGCGCTGAGTTGAACGGACTGCACTCACTATTCAGGATCTGCCATGTCGCTTTCCAGTACGGCTATCGAGCCCTTGCGCTTTCGCGAAGCGCTCGGGCACTACGCATCCGGTATCACGGTGATTACCTCCCAGGTTGAGGGCGAGCCGGTTGGTTTTACGTGCCAGTCGTTCTATAGCGTGTCGATGAGCCCGCCGCTGGTTTCATTCAGCGTGAAGTCCAGCGCGTACAGCTATCCGAAAATCCGCCAGGCAGGCCGATTCGTGGTGAATATCCTGTCGGGTGAACAGGTCAGGATTTCCAACCAGTTCGCCCGGCAAGGCACGGACAAATGGCATGGCGTCGAATGGCAGGAATCGCCGCTGGGTAATCCGATCATTGCCGGCAGCCTGCACTGGCTTGATTGCGAGATTCACGCGGAACATGTCGCCGGTGATCACCTGATCGTGATTGGAGAAGTGAAGGCGTTGAGCCTGCAAGAAACTGCGGCGACGCAGCCATTGCTGTATTTCAAAGGGCAATATTGCAACCTCGCCGCAACTGGCGCGGAGTACGCGTAGCACTACGCGCAGGCAAGCGGCGCTCCGCTCGCCTGTGCGCCCTCAGCTCAACATCGCCTGAATCTGCTGCGTCGCCTGCCGCGTGCTGTCGGCCAGCTTTTTCACTTCCTCGGCCACCACCGAGAAGCCCCGCCCTACTTCCCCCGCCCGCGCCGCCTCGATCGCAGCATTCAGTGCCAGCAGGTTGGTCTGTTCAGCAATGCTCTTGATCACCCCCACCACCGTGGCGATCTGCGCGTAGGTGGTCTGATTCTGCGACAGCATCTGCTCATGACTGGCCTGGGCGCTGCGTTCATCGCTGATGTCACGCACTGCGCCGATCACCCGCAACAACACGCCACGCTCGTCACGCACCGCGCAGCCGCGCTCGCGACACCAGATGTAGCCACGCGACTTGTGGCGCATGCGGTACTCGAAGACGTACTCGCCACTGGCGCCAGGCTTGAGGATCTCGCGGTCGAACACCGCCATGATCAGCGGCAGGTCGTCCGGGTGGGTGATGCTGACCTGGGCGTTCCAGCCGTCGGGCAATTCGCTGGGGCTGTAGCCCATCAGCGTCCGGAACTGGTTGGAAATGCGCATGTTGCTGTCGGGGTGCTGCACGTCGCCCTGGACCACGCTGATGTCCCAGGTGCCTTCGGTGAGCGTGGATTGCAGTTGCGCCCAGATCGCCGCCTGCTGCTGGTGCGCCTGCAGTTGCTGCGCCTGTTCGCGCAGTGCGTCTTCCAGGTGCTGGCAGCGCTGCTCCAATTGCCGCGCTTCATCCCGCGCGGCCTCGTCCTGGCGGTGGGCGTGTTCGAGCTGGTCAGTCAGTTCGCTGCAACGGGCGCGGGCTTCGTCCAGCAGGCGCTGGTCCTGCTGGCGTTCGCCGGCCAGTTCGCGCAGGGCCAGGAGCAGCGTCGGGTGGCGCTCCAGTTGCGCGCTACGCGGCCCGTCCCAGCGCTGACCCTGACTGATCTGCGTCAGTCCTTGTTCCAGCTCCCGCACCCAATGATCGTTCCTGAAAAACATCAGCGCACACCGTTCGGCAGTGAAACCCCGAGTTGACCGGATTGCCGCGATGGCGTCTTGCACGCCGGTGCCGGGCACTTGACCGTCCCTGCCAACACCGGGCCCGCGGCTGGCAGGCAAACACATGCCATCGACAGCCTCAGGCAAGACGCCCCCCGCGCAACCGGGTAGAGTCGGGCGCGGCGTTCGCTGGCGGCGGGCTCCCTTGTCCTTTTCCATGCACTGGCGTCCTCGATCGTGAAAGCTGCGCAACCTTCCGGGCCAAACCGCTGGCCCAATGTCCTGCGGGCGTTGCATCACCGCAATTTCCGTCTGTATTTCATCGGCCACGCCATCTCCACCCTCGGCACCTGGGTGCAAACGGTGGCGCTGTCGTGGCTGGTCTATCGGCTGACCGACTCGGCCGCGCTGCTCGGCATCACCACCTGCGCGACCTTGCTGCCACAACTGCTGGTCGGGCCGATCGCCGGGGCCTGGATCGATCGCCACGACAAGCGCCGCCTGCTGATGTGTATCGAAAGCCTGCTCGCGGTGCAGGCGCTGGGGCTGGCGCTGCTGACCTGGCTGGAGCTGATCACGCCGACGCTGATCGTGACCCTCGCCGCCACCCTCGGCATTCTCAACGCCGTGGACACCCCATTGCGCCAGTCGCTGCTCAGCCGCCTGGTCGACGACCGCGACGATCTGCCCAACGCCCTGGCGCTCAACGCGATGCTGTTCACCTGCTCGCGCTTCGTCGGCCCGCCGCTGGCCGGCCTGTTGCTGGCCCTCACCGGTGAAGCGCTGTGCTTCGCGCTGAACGCGCTGTCCTACGCCGGCCTGATCCTCGGCCTGTTGGCGATCCGCCTGGCGCCCGGCGAAAAAGCCAGCGGCAGCATGCGCAACATGTTCCGCGAAGGCCTCGACTACACCCTGCGCTCGCCCTCGCTGCGCGCGCTGATCATCGGCGTGCTGATGGTCAACCTCACCGCCTCCACCTATGCCGTGCTGCTGCCGGTGTTCGCCCGCGACATCTTCGCCGGCGACGCCCGCACCCTCGGCTGGCTGTGGGGCGCCGCCGGGCTCGGTTCGCTGCTCTCCACCGTGCTGCTGGCGGGGCGGCAGAGCGCGGCGAAACTGCGCGGGCTGATCCTGTTTTCGGCCATCGCCAGCGCCCTCGGCCTGCTGCTGTTCGCCAGCAGCCGCACCCTGCCGTTGTCGCTGCTGGCGATGATGATCCTGGGGTTCGGCGTGACCATTAATAACGTCGGTACCAATATCCTTTTGCAAAGCCAGGCGCCGGAAGCGCTGCGCGGCCGGGTGATATCGATCTACACCTCGACCCGCTTCGGCTTCGATGCCATCGGCGGCCTGCTCGCCGGGCTGCTCGCCGCCCATATCGGCGGCCCCTGGGCCATGTACATCGCCGCCGCGCTACTGTCGGTCTACTGTCTCTGGCAACTGCTTCTGCTGCGTCGGAAACGCCCTGAACATTCCATCGAGGAAACCGCCCAATGAATCCTTTGCTGCGTCAGCAACAGACCATCACCCTGCGCCTGGCCATGCAGGCCCTGGATGCCGCGGTCAGCTTCGCCGAACAGGCCGGCGTGCGCGTCAGCGTGGCGATCCTCGACGCCAGCGGCCAGCCGATCAACAGCGCGCACATGGACGGCGCGCCACGCCCCTGCCAGGCCATCGCCCTGAACAAGGCCCTGACCGCTGCGGGCTTCGGCGTCTCCACCCAGGTTTGGGAAGAACGTTTGCAGAAATGCTCGACAGCGGTCCGCGAGGGCCTGCCGTTGCAGCCGAACCTGGCCTTGTTCGGCGGTGGTGAACCCTTCTTGCTGGACGGTCAGGTGATCGGCGCCATAGGCGTGTCCGGCGCCTCGGAAGCCCTGGACGCCGGCTGCGCCAAGGCCGCCGTGGACAAGGTGCGCGAACTGCTGGACAACGCCCGCTGAGAGGGATGCCACGATGAACGCTGCCTACGAACTCGGTAACTACTGCCTGCACGCCTTCAGCCAGCAGGTACCCGCCAGCCTTGCCGCCTTCTACCGGGTCGACGAGCAGTTGCAGGCCTGCGATTTCCAGTTGCTGGGCATGCAGCCACCCATGCACCACCACTACCTCGAGCACTACCGCCATCTCGACCCGCTCAACCCGGACAACTGCCAGGCCATCGGCCTGCCGGTGGTGTCGCTGCGCCAGGGCTTGGCGCGCCACGATGCTGCCCGCGGCCGCGAGTACCTGGGGTTCCTGCGTCAGCACCGGGTGGTGGATGTGGTGGAAATCGTCGCCTGTGTCGACGAGCGTCCGGTGGCCGGCCTTTCGCTGCTGCGCGAAGGTGCGCTCGGCCCGTTCGAACCGAGCGAGCTGGAGCGCCTGTTGCCGCTGCACGGGCTGATGCAAATGGCCGCCCGGCAGTTGCCGAAAACCGCCCCGGACCGCCTCGCCGGACTGACCCCGCGTGAACGGGAAATCGCCCTGCTGTTACAGAACGGCGCCTGCAACAAGACCCTGGCCCGGCAGCTGGAGTTGGGTTTGCCGACGGTGAAGACGCACCTGATCAACCTGTTTCGCAAGGTCGGGGTCAAGAACCGGACGGAGTTGATCGGGGCGTTGTTTCTGTAGTGGGCGGAGGGGTGCCGGCAGACCTGCCTTGCATCATCCGCACCAGCGGCACGTACTCGGCACGACTGACCGGGGCGATGCCGCTGGCATCCTGCGAGGCCAGAAATTCCGCCAGGCCGTCCTGGTTCTCCAGCATCGCCGCACGGATGCGCGCCTTGTATTCACCGCACAGGCTGCCACTGAAGACGTAAGGGTCGTAATAGATACGCTCCGAACGCCAGAGCACGTTGAAGGTGTCGCGCTCGATGCGCCCGCTGTTGAGGTACGCATCAGCGCGCACGCTGGCGACGAACGCGGCATCCACCCGGCCCTCCAGCAGCGCATCCAGTGACTTGTCATGGGAGCCGGTAAACACCACCGAGCCGAAGAACTGCGCCAGCGGCTCGCCGACCTGGGCGGAGAACTCGACGTTGGGCACCACGCTGCCGGAGGTACTCGCCGGATCGCTCAAGGCGCCGCGCTTGCCGCGCAACGACGCTACGTCATCCGCCGTGCCGCGACGCGCCAGCAGCAGGGCCTGATAGTGATGCCCGGCCGGGGTGAAATAGCCGTTGTTGATGGTCAGGCTGGCGAACGGTTCGATGCGCGGGTCACGCTGCTGCGCCAGCACATAAGCGGCTGGCCCCAGCCAGGCGATGTCGACGCCGCCCGAAACCACGGCATCGACCACGCTCTCATAGGACGACGCTGGCACGATCGCCGCCGGGACGCCCACGGCGGCACTCAGCCGCTCCAGCAGCGGCTGATAATCCTTGATCAGCACCTCCATGCTCTTCTTCGGAATCACCGCGATACGCAGACTCGGCTGCAAGCACTGGGCCTGCGCGCTGGTCGTCAGCAATGCGCTCAACAGCAGGCAGGACAAGGTGTTCAGTGCTCGCATGCAGTCTCCGTCGCATCAATGAAAGGTGGGTATTGGTCGAGCTGCGCCGCCGTCAGCGGCCGGCTGAAATGATACCCCTGGGCAAAATCACAACCTGCCAGACGCAGGTAGACCACCTGCTCGCGGGTTTCCACGCCCTCGGCGACCACCTCCAGCCCCAGGCGCTTGGCCAGGATGATGGTGGATAGCACGATGGGGCTGTCGTCGTGGCTGTTGGAGAGCTGGGCGATCAGGGCGCGGTCGATCTTCAGGCGGTTGATCGGCAGCGCTTGAAGGTGGGAAAAGCCCGAATACCCCTGGCCGAAATCATCGAGGCTGATGCTCAGCCCGGCATCGCGCAGCACCTGCAGGTGCTTGATCGCCTGGCCTTCGTCATCCAGCACGGTGGTTTCGGTGATTTCCAGCTCCAACCGCGCCGGTTCGACGCCATGCCGGCGCAGCACCTCCAGCAACTGCGCGCTGAAATCCGGCTGGCGCAGTTGCAGCGGCGAGACGTTCACCGCCAGGCCCGCGTGGATGCCCCGCGCCTGCCAGCGCACCAGTTCTTCACAGGCCAGCCGCACCACCTCCCAGCCCAGCGCGACAATGAAACCGCTGCGCTCGGCGAGGGAGATAAAGCGGTCCGGGTAGAGCAGGCCGAACTCGGGATGCTGCCAGCGCACCAATGCTTCGTAGCCCACCACCCGCAGGGAGTCGAAGCGCACCTGCGGCTGGAAATGCAGGACGAACTGCCGCTCCTTCAAGGCCGGGCCGAACGCCTGCTCAAGGGCGAACTCGGCGACGTTGACCACGTTCAGCGAGGGGTCGAAAAAACGGTACTGCCCGCGCCCTGCCTGCTTGGCCGAGTACATCGCGGCATCGGCATGGCGGATCAGTTCGTCCACTGCCTGGCCGTCCCGCGGGCAGATGCTGACGCCGATGCTCGGGCTGCTGTTCAGTTCATGGGCATCCAGCGAGTAAGTCGCCGACAGCTTGTTCAACAGCATGCGCACCCAGGCGTCTATCTGCTCTTCACTGCGCGAGCCCGCCAGCAGCACGACAAACTCGTCGCCGCCAAAGCGCGCCGCCTCGTCACCCGGCTCCAGCGCCCGGCTGATCCGCCCCGCCACCGCCTGCAACAACAGGTCGCCGACCTTGTGCCCGAGCGAGTCGTTGATCGACTTGAAGCGGTCCATATCGATGAACAGAATCGCCAGCAAGCGCCGCTTGCTGCGCTGCTCGGCCAGGGCCCGCGCCGCCGTCTCCATGAACTGCCGTCGATTATGCAAACCGCTGAGGTGATCGGTCGCGGCCGCATGGCTGCTGCGCCGGTGCTCTTCCTCCAGGCGCTGGATCAACTGCTGGTTGATCTTCTGCGCCTGCTCCAGGGCGCTGAAGGCTTCCTGGCGCTTGCCCAATACCCGCCAGCTCCACAGCACCCCGGCGAGAATCAGCAGGGTCATGCTCAGGTTCAGCCACAACTGGTGGGCGTAGACCTGGCGCGACGGCGCGAGAATCTCTTCCTCCTGCTGGCTCACCACGACACTGAAGCCGCGTTGCGCCACATGGCGAAACAGACTCTGGTAATAGCCATCGACGCTGAACTGGCTGATCCGGCCCGACGCCTCGACGTCATGCGGCAGGTCGGGTTTCAGCGGCTCGCCCGCCACCACCACGCCACTGTTGCCGATGCGCAGCCGCTCCTGGCCGACGCGGTCGAGCAGGCGCATCAGGCCGCTGCTGCCCAGGTCGATGTTCTGGAACAGCACCGCCAGGTAACCGATGTCCAACTGCACCAGCAGGATGTTGCCAGTGCCGCCGCCGGCCGTGTCCGCCAGCGGCAGCAGAAACGGCAGGCGCCAATTCAGCTCGGCGGCCTGTCGGTCGAGGGCATCGAGGGGCGGCAGGAACGGCCTGACGCTGTAGCGATCGCCGTGCTCTTGCAGTTGCGCCAGCCATTGCGCGGGCAATTGCCGCGGCTCATCGGCATGGCTGGCATAAAGCACGCGACCGTCAGCGCTATACAGGCTCATGCGCTTGAGCACCGGATCCTCGGCGAGCATTCGCGCCAGGCTCCAGCGCCCTTGCGCCGGGTCGCCCATGTCGGTCTGCAATGCGCGGCCGATAGTCTGGGCGCGGTCGACCAACTGGCTGAGGTTCTCGGCCGCCATCGTCGCCAGATTGAGGTGCTCCGAAGCTTTGGCAGCCAGCGCCTCTTGCGCGGACGCCGCCTTCTGCTGGAAATACAGCACCCAGAGAAACAACAGGATGGCCACGGAGGACGACAGCAGGAGGAACTGGAGAAAACCCAGAGAGGACACGGACCGGCGGATCACCACATTTCATTCCTGCCGTTGAGTGATGGCACATTACTACCAGCGCGTGACAATCCCGTGACTGGCACACCACGCCACCTCAACCATCCGGTTGATACCGCATCACCCGCCCGCGCGGCACCATCACGGCTCCAACAACAACCACGAGCCACCTCCCATGACCACCCATTCCGACTGGATCACCGTAGGCGCCCTGGCCGAGGGCTTTGCCCCGGAAGCCTTCATCCTGCCGCAACTGGCCGAGCTGGCCGGCCAGCGCATGACCCTGAACTTCGCCAACGGCTGGTCGATCGAACACCGCTTCGACGCCGACCAACTGCACTGGCACGCCGCTGACGGCCACTCGACCGGCAGCGCGCCGTACCGCGCCACCTCGGTGCGCCCGGGCATCGTCCTGGTCGACTTCCTCAAGACCGAGCACAGCCAGACCTGGTCGATCACCCTGGTGCTGGACACCCTGAGCCAGTCCTTCACCGCGGTCATCGGCAACATGCCCAGCGCCGAAGAAACCCGCGAAGGCATGTACTCGCGCGCCCTGTCCGGCAAGAACCTGACCGCCGTCGAGGCGCAGTTCCTCCACGGCACCCTTGATCGCCCATGGCAGGACGGCGCCTGCCCGCACGCGCCGACCCGCGAGCTGGTGGGTATCCGCAACCGCTACCGCTACAGCCCGACCGAGGAATACGAGCACATCTACCTCAACGAGCACTACTACACCTGGCAGTGCCTCAAGGGTGTCGAGAAGGGTCTGTGCGACACCGACCGCTGCCACTACTACAAGATCACCGACGAGCTGTATCTGTTCGTCTGGCGCGAGAAGATCATCCCGACCCTCGGCCTGGTGATGATCGACCTGCGCGAGCACCGCAGCGACGGCAAGATCTTCGGCTACGCCGAAGGCAGCTTCGACGCCTTCAGCAACTTCCCGGTGTCGTCCTACTGCAACCTGATCAACACCACGGACCACGGCCATGACTAAGACCGTGCTGATTACCGGTGCCGGCACCGGAATCGGCGAGGCCTGCGTCCAGCGCATGGCGGCGCTGGGGCACAACCTGGTGCTGGTGGGCCGGCGCCGCGAGGCGCTGGAGCGGGTGGCCGCCGGTCACGACGCCCTGGTGCTGGCCGGCGATGCCGCCGACAGCGCGGTGTGGGCCGGTTTCATCGAGCAGATCCGCGCCCGCTTCGGCGGCCTCGATGCGCTGATCTGTTGCGCAGGCGGTCATGGTTTGGGCAACGCGCTGGAGACCAGCGATGACGCCTGGGACGCGGCGATGCGCGGCAACCTGCACAGCGCCTTCCACAGTGCCCGCGCCTGTTTGCCGCTGCTGATCGAACGGCGTGGCAGCATCGTCCTGCTCGGCTCCATCGCCTCGCTGGCGGCGGGCCCGCAGGTGTGCGGTTACACCACCGCCAAGCACGCGCTAGTGGGGCTGAACCGCTCGCTGGCGCGGGACTTCGGGCCGCAAGGCGTGCGGGTCAACTGCGTGTGCCCGGGCTGGGTGCGCACGCCGATGGCCGATGAAGAAATGCAGCCGCTGATGGAGCACTACGGTGAAGACCTGGATGCGGCGTATCGCCGGGTCACCGCCGATGTGCCGCTGCGCCGCCCCGCCAGTGCCGACGAGATTGCCGCGCTGTGCCAGTTCCTGGTCAGCGACGACGCCTCGATCATCACCGCCGCGGTGATCGCCGCCGATGGCGGGTCGACCGTGGTCGATGTGCCGACCCTGGCCTATACCCGACTGGAGAATCCGTCATGAATGCCACCTTCGATTACCACGGGCAGCAGGTGTTGGTCACCGGCGGTGCCCAGGGCATTGGCCGGGCAATTGTCGAGGGCTTCGCCCGCGGCGGTGCCGAAGTGCTGATCGCCGACCTCGACCTGGCCGGCGCCCAGATGCTGGCCGACAGCCTGCGCGCCGAGGGTCTTCTGGCTCAGGCGGCGGGCATCGACCTGGCCGACCGCGAGGCGATCTTCACCTTGCTCGACGGCCTGGAACGCCTCGATGTGCTGGTGCACAACGCGGCGTATTTTCCCCTTACCCCGTTCGAGCAGATCAGCGAAGCGATGCTGCGGCGCACCCTGGATGTAAACCTGTCGGCGCTGTTCTGGCTGACCCAGGCAGCACTGCCGCTGTTCCGCCGCCAGGGCCGCGGCAACGTGCTGGTGACCTCCTCAGTGACAGGGCCACGGGTGGCCTATCCGGGGCTCAGCCACTACGCCGCGTCCAAGGCCGGAGTCAACGGCTTCATCCGCAACGCCGCGCTGGAACTGGCGCCGCTGGGCGTGCGGGTCAACGGCGTGGAGCCGGGGATGATCCGCACGCCGGCCATGGACAACCTCGGTGACGCCGACCTCAGTGCGCGGATTGCCAGCGGCGTGCCGTTGGGGCGGCTGGGCGAGCCGGCGGATATCGCCGCGGCCATGTTGTTCCTGGCCTCGGACAATGCCGGCTATGTCACCGGGCAGACGCTGATCGTCGATGGCGGCGCGACGCTGCCCGAGTCGTAAGTCTGCGGGAGCGAGCGTGCTCGCTCCCGCAATCAAAAGCTGGCGACCCCAATCAACTCTGCTGGCAGCCACGAACAAGACGTACGCCCACCGACAGCGCCCTAATACCTCGTCACGGAGCATTCGTCGACGGGGCCGGGCCAGGGCGCGGCCATCTGCCAATAACAACTGGGGAATCACAATGGACAAACAGCATCGCCTGATGCCGATCGCGCGGGCCGTCGGCCTGAGCCTGGTCACGCTCGCCGCCGCGCAACCGGCACTGGCTTACGAACTCTACGCGGACGACGACACCCACCTGAACGCCGACATGCTCGCCGTGTTCGGCATGTTCAACAGCCGCAAGAACTACGACGGCACGGCGGGCGGCTCGACCTGGCGCGAAGGTTTCATCAAGTACGGCGTCAGCGGTGACCAGGGCCTGGGCGGCAATGGCACGTTGTACGGCACCTTCAATCTGGTCAGTTCGGCGACCTGGGGCGACGGCGACGCCGCCGGCAACACCGACGGTTCCGAGCGCACCACCAAGATCGAAGACGCCTTCCTCGGCTGGCGCTCCGGCGATCTGTTCCCGGCCCTGGGCAAGGACGGCGTGGACTTCTCTGCCGGTCGCCAGGTGGTCAAGATCGGCAGCGGCTTCCTGATCAACGACGACGGCCCGAACCTCGGCAAAGGCCCGGCCGACGGCGACCTCAACCGTGGCGGCGCCTACTACCTCGCCGCCCGCCACGCTTTCGACCGCACCGCGGTATTGAAACTGGGCGGCCAGGACGGCCTGCACGGCAGCGTGCTCTGGCTCAAATCCGACAACCGCGCCCAGGCCGAAACCGAACTGGCTGCCGGCACCCTGGACTACACCACCGACGCCGGCACCCTCGGCCTGACCTGGGTGCATGGCCTCGACGTCACCGACCAGTGGGCCAGCGACTTCCAGAAAGAGCGCGAGAACATGGACGTCTACAGCGTCCGCGGCGAAGGCAGCGCCGGCATCGAAAACGCCAGCTTCGCCTTCGAATACGCCTGGCAGGACAAAGACGCCGGGCCGGAAAAAGCCTGGTACGCCGAAGCTGGCTACACCTTCGCCGACGTGGCCTGGGCGCCAAAACTGAGCTACCGCTACACCCGCTACTCGCAAGGCTGGGACTCGCTGTTCACCGGCCTGAGCACCGGCTACGGCACCTGGTTCCAGGGCGAAGTGGCGGCCAACTACTCCGGGCCGTTCAACAGCAACACCGGCGTGCACCATGTCGGCCTCAAGGCCACGCCGCTGGAGAACCTCACCGTCGGCGCGCTGTACTTCGACTTCCACACCCTGCGCACCCGCGACACCCTCAACCTCGATGCCCGCGAGCTGGATTTCTATGCCGAATGGGCGGTCAACGAGCACCTGATCATCAGCCCGGTGATCGGCCTGTACCAGCCGAAAAAGGATGAAACCAACGGCGGCAATCAGGTGGGCGGCAATGGCACCAACGTCTACAGCCAACTGACAGTAGCGGTGCCCTTCTAAACACCCAACCCCTGTAGGAGCGAGCTTGCTCGCGAAGGCGTGCAACCCAAGCCCCGCCAATCTCGCCCCGCAGGTTTATGAACGCGCACTACAACCGCCGCATCAACATCCCCACCAGCAGCACATTCACCCCCGCCAATCCGGCCATCACCCCGAGCACCGCGCCCGGCCCGGCGCTCTGCAACAGCCAGCCGCCAACCAACGGGGTCGCCGCCTGCCCGACCAGCGACGGCAACGACATCTTGCCCATCAGCAGCACATAGTTGCTCGGCGACATCAGCACCAGCGGCAACAGCCCGCGCACAATGGCCCGCAACCCGTTGCCGAAGCCATACAACACCAGCCCGAGCAAGGTCGCCGCCGGCACCAGCGCCACCAGCAACAAGCCGCTCGCCACCAGCACCACTGAAATCAACGTGGTCCACAGCGGATGGCGCTTGCGAGCGAAGATCTGCACGATCCGCGAACCCACCTGACAAGGCCCCAGCACCGCCGCGAAGCCGATGGCCGCCACCAGGCTGTGGCCCTGCCCTTGCAGAATCGACACCAGATGCACCGCCACCGCCGTCATCAACACCGCGCCAATGGCGAAGATCGTGGTCAGCAGCCAGTAGACCTGCGGGTCGACCCGGTCCTCGGCGGCCTGTTGCGCCTTGCTGGCGATCTTGATGCCGACGCCCGCCGGCAGCGCCCGCCAATACAACGGCGCCACGCTGAGCAGCAACACCACGGCGTAGGCGACGCAGGTCATGCGCCAGCCCAGATGCTCGATCAGCAGCGCCACCAACGGCCAGGTCAGGGTCGAAGCGAACCCCGAAATCAGCGTGATGCCGGTAATCGCCCCGGCCGCCTTTTCGCCGTACAGCGCACCGAGGCTGGCAAACAGCGCTTCATACAACCCCAGCGCCATGCCCACGCCGATCACACCCCACGCCAGCAGAAACCAGCCCAGCGACGGCGCCGCTGACATCAGCAGCAAGCCCACAGCAACCACCGCGCCGCTGCTGGCCAGCACCGGTCGGCCGCCGAAACGGGCGATCAACCGGCTGGTCAACGGCGCCAGCAAGGCCGATACCAGCAAGCTCAAGGACAACGCGCCGTACACCCACTGGAGGGCCCAGCCGGTGTCGCGAACGATTGGCGCGGCCATCACCGCCAGCAAGAAGAACGAACCGCCCCAGACCAGAATCTGCAGCAGGCCGAGCAGGAAAATACCGGACAGGCCGGGTGTATCAGCGGGGTCTTTCACAAGGACTTCCGGGGGACAACGGGATAAACGGAATCAGGCATCGAAGGCGCCGGCCAGCCACTGGGCGAGCAGTTCGCTGGTGCGTTGGGGATGCTCCAGCGGCGGCAGGTGGCCGCACTCGCCGATCACTTCCAGGTGCGCGCCGCGGATGCCCTCGTGCATCAGTCGGGCCTCGGCCAGCGGCGTGATTTCGTCCTGTTCGCCGAACAGCACCAGGGTCGGCACGCCGATGCTCGCCAACAGCGGCCGGTAGTCGGCGCGGTCGATGATTGCCTGCTGCTGGCGGATAAAGCCTTCGCGGCCAATATCGTCAGCCATCGCCATCACCACCTGCGGCACACAGGTGTCGAGCGCGCGGGCATGCATCAGGCGCGGCAGCAGTTGCGGCGTTA
Organism: Pseudomonas sp. 5P_5.1_Bac1; assembly: GCF_025466015.1. Lineage (NCBI taxonomy): Bacteria > Pseudomonadati > Pseudomonadota > Gammaproteobacteria > Pseudomonadales > Pseudomonadaceae > Pseudomonas > Pseudomonas sp. 5P_5.1_Bac1. The sequence continues at coordinate 66,109 of NZ_JANLNX010000094.1, forward strand.
CCCCCTTGAACTTGCCCAACCCGGCCAGTTCCAGCAGACCGCGACGCACGCGGGCGCGTTGCGGGTCGTCGGGGCGGGCCATGGTGTCGAGCAATGCCAGACGCTCGACCCGCTCCGGCGCACGGCGCAGGATCTCGAACGCGACATAACCTCCCATCGACAGCGCCGCCAGGGCGAATCGCGGCGGCGCCTGTTCCAGCACGCGCTCGGCCATGGCGACGATGGACGCGTCCTGGCTGAGGTCGGGAATCAGCACCTGGCGGGAAGGTTCGAACGTGGCCTGGGCGTGGGCCCAGAGGCGGTGGTCGTTAAGCAGACCGGGGAGCATGACGAGCGGAAGGTTGTTGCGGGACAAGCGGGAAACTCCTGGGGATGCCGGGCGGGAAGGCTTGGAATAGAGACGGTGGCGGGCAGTTTATACAGAATGTGTCTATGGATGTTGGGATGAGGCCCCGCGCAGCCAAGAAGCCTCAAGCTCTCAACCACCCTCATAAACACATTCGATACCTTCTTAAGCATTTCCCAGAGGCGCGCCCAAAGCCTCCGGCCTTACAGTCAAGCCTCGCCGCATTGCGGCCAGGTGACCCTGCACCGGCCATCAGCATTTTCGAAGGCTGGCGCGCTGTTCACCCCTACAAAAACAAAAGGTGAATCCGAATGCTCAATGAATCTGTCGACGTCAAGGCGTGGATCGACAACCGCCCCGTGGCGGGCTACCAATGGCTGATCCTCGGCCTGTGTTTCCTGATCGTGCTGTTCGATGGTTTCGATGTCGCGGTCATGGGCTTTATCGCGCCGTCGCTGATGCAGGAGTGGGGCCTGTCCCGCGCCGCCTTCGGCCCGGTGATGAGCGCCGGGATGGTCGGCCTGGCCATCGGCGCGCTGACCGCCGGCCCCTACGCCGACCGCCTTGGCCGCAAGAAGGTGCTGCTGATCGCGGTCACCGGTTTCGCCATTCTCAGCCTCGGCTGCGCCTTCGCCCGCAATCCCTGGGAGCTGGCCGGCCTGCGCCTGCTGATCGGCATCGCCCTCGGCGCGGCGCTGCCCAACTGCACCACCCTGCTCAGCGAATACCTGCCCGAGCGCAACCGCTCGCTGCTGATCACCCTGATGTTCACCGGCTTCAACCTCGGGTCCGGCGGCGGCGGTTTTCTCGCGGCCTGGCTGATCCCCTCCTACGGCTGGCAAGCGGTGCTGCTGGCCGGCGGGATCCTGCCGCTGCTCCTGCTTCCATTCCTGTGGGCGCTGCTGCCGGAATCGGCGCACTTCCTCGCCGTGCGCAAAGCCCCGGCCGAGCAGATCGCCAAGGCCCTCGGCAAGCTCGGCGGCCGCTTCAACGCCGACACCCGTTTCCACGTCGCCGAGCCGCCGCTGCAAAGCAAGGCGCCGGTCAGCCAGTTATTCCTGCCGCGCTATCGCCTTGGCACGCTCGCCCTGTGGCTGACCTATTTCATGGGCCTGCTGGTGATCTACCTGACCATGGGCTGGCTGCCGACCCTGCTGCGTGACAGCGGCCTGAGCATCGAACGCGCCGCAACCATCACCGGCCTGTTCCAGATCGGCGGCACCGTCGGCGCGCTGGTGGTGGGCTGGATCATGGACCGCCGCAACCCCAACGGCGTGATCGCCACCGCCTATGTGCTCGGCGGCTTGTGCATCCTGTTGCTCGGCGCCTTCAGCCTGGAATCCAGCCTGCTGGCCGTGGGCGTGCTCGCCGCAGGCTTCTGCATGAGCGGCGCGCAGACCGGCCTCAACGCCTTTGCCCCCGGCTACTACCCCACCGAGTTCCGCGCCACCGGCGTAAGCTGGATGCTCGGTATCGGTCGTTTCGGGGCGATCTTCGGTTCGCTGATCGGCGGCGCGGTGCTCAGCATGGGCCTGGGCCTGCCGCTGCTGTTCACCCTGCTGGGCACGCCGGCGTTCATCGCCGCCGCCGCCATTCTCACCAACGGCCATGCGCGACGCCGCGCGAGCCAGGCGCTGCTGGCGCACTAACCTTTCATTTCCAAGGAACTCGTCATGGCACGAATCATCGGCGGCCTCGCCGTCTCGCACACCCCGACCATCGGTTTCGCGGTCGACCACGACAAACAGGACGAAGCCGCCTGGGCGCCGATCTTCGAGAGCTTCAAGCCGGTCAAGGCCTGGCTGCAGGCGCGCCAGCCGGATGTGCTGTTCTACATCTTCAACGACCACGTGACCTCGTTCTTCTTCGACCACTACAGCGCCTTCGCCCTCGGTGTCGACGAGCAGTATGGCGTCGCCGATGAAGGCGGCAATCCGCGCGAGCTGCCGGCCATCGGCGGCCACGCGGCGCTGTCGCGACACATCGGCGAGAGCCTGATGGCCGACGAGTTCGACATGAGTTTCTTCCGCGACAAGCCGCTGGACCACGGCTTCTTCTCGCCGATGTCGGCGCTGCTGCCCTGCGACAACGGCTGGCCGGTGCAGATAGTGCCGTTGCAGGTGGGCGTGTTGCAGTTCCCGATCCCCAGCGCAGCGCGCTGCTTCAAGCTCGGCCAGGCGCTGCGCCGGGCCATCGAGAGCTTCCCGCAAGACCTCAAGGTCGCCATCGTCGCCACCGGCGGCGTGTCGCACCAGGTCCACGGCGAGCGCTGCGGCTTCAACAACCCGGAGTGGGACGCGCAGTTCATCGACCTGTTCGTCAACGACCCGGTGCAACTGACCCGCCTGACCCAGGCCGAATACGCCACCCTCGGCGGCATGGAAGGCGCCGAGGTGATCACCTGGCTGATCATGCGCGGCGCGCTGTCGGCCACCGTCGAGCAACTGCACTACGACTACTACCTGCCGTCGATGACCGGCATCGCCACGCTGCTTCTGGAAAACCGTGATCGCCCGGTGCCGGCCGAGGTCAACGCCCGTCACCTGGCGCATATGGGGCATCAGTTGGAGGGCGCCGAAAAGCTCGAAGGCACCTACCCCTTCACCCTTGAGCGCAGCGCCCGCGGCTACCGCCTGAACAAGTTCCTGCACCGCATGATCGAGCCGGCCTGGCGCGCGCGCTTCCTGGCCGAGCCCGAGGCGATGTACGCCGAAGCCGCGCTCAGCGAAGAGGAACGCGACCTGCTGCGCCGTCGCGACTGGCGCGGGCTGATCCAGTACGGCGCGATCTTCTTCGTGCTGGAAAAACTCGGCGCGGTGCTGGGCATTTCCAACCTGGACATCTACGCCGCCATGCGCGGGCAGAGCCTCGAAGACTTCATGAAGACCCGCAACCAGCAAGTGCTCTACTCGGTCGCCGGCAAGGCCGACTGATCCACCCCTCGCCCCGGCCACCGGGGCGATAACCCCAGACGTTGCCTGCCTGCGCACTTGCGCCGGGCGGCAGCGCCGTGTCCAACGAATGGAATAACAACAACAATGAAGACCACCCGCGACTTCCCGATGCTCACCCTGGCCCTGGCCTGCGCCCTGCCCGCCCCGGCCATGGCCGCCGGCTTCATCGACGACGCCAGCAGCACCCTGACCCTGCGCAACTTCTACCTCAACCGCAACTTCGTCGACACCGCAAGCCAGGGCAAGGCCGAGGAATGGACCCAGAGTTTCCTTCTCGACGCCAAATCCGGCTTCACCCAGGGCACCGTCGGTTTCGGCCTCGATGTGCTCGGCCTGTACAGCGTCAAGCTGGACGGCGGTCAGGGCACCACCAACACGCAATTGCTGCCGGTGCATGACGGTGGCCATCCCGCCGACGATTACGGACGCCTGGCGGTAGCCGGCAAGGTGCGGCTGTCGAAGACCGAACTGAAAGTCGGCGAATGGTCACCGGTGTTGCCGATCCTGCGTTCCGACGACGCCCGCTCGCTGCCGCAGACCTTCCAGGGCGCGCAGGTCACCTCGAAGGAAATCGACGGCCTGACCCTGTACGGCGGGCAGATGCGCCAGAACAGCCCGCGCAACGATGCCAGCCGCGAGGACATGTCGCTGTTCACCCGCCCAGGCTTCACCTCGGACCGCTTCAACTTCGCCGGCGGCGAACTGCGCTTCAATCAGGAGCACACCCTGGTCGGCCTGTGGAGCGCGGAGCTGAAAGACATCTATCGCCAGCAGTACCTGACGCTGCAGCACAGCCAGCCGGTGGGCGACTGGGTACTGGGCGCCAACCTCGGCTACTTCCTCGGAAAGGACGATGGCGCCGCCCGCGCCGGTGAACTGGACAACCGCACCGCCAGCGGGCTGTTCTCGGCACGCCATGGCGGCAGCACGTTCTACCTCGGCCTGCAGAAAGTCATGGGCGATGACGAGTGGTTCCGGGTCAACGGCACCAGCGGCGGCGTGCTGGCCAACGACACCTTCAACTCCAGCTACGAGAACGCGAAAGAGCGCTCGTGGCAGGTTCGCCATGACTACGACTTCGCCGCCCTCGGCGTCCCCGGCCTGACCCTGATGAACCGCTACCTGCAAGGCCACGACGTGCACAACGCAGTCACCAACGACGGCCACGAATGGGGCCGCGAAACCGAAGTGGCCTACACCGTGCAGTCCGGCGCGCTGAAGAACCTCAACGTCAAATGGCGTAACTCCAGCCAGCGCCGCGACTGGGGCAGCGGCACCCGCTTCGATGAGAACCGGCTGATCTTCAACTACCCGTTCAAGCTGCTCTGAGCCGGTAGCTCGGCGACCACCTGGCGAATCGTTGCCATCAGTGCCTGCGCCAGCGGCGAGTGCAAGCTCGCCGTGCGGCAGGTCAGGCCGATGGCGCGGGTGGTACGGGCCAGCGACAACGGCAGGATGCACAGCTCGTCGCGCTCGATTTCATGCTCCAACTGATGCGCCGAAACGATCGCCAGCATGTCCGAACGCAGCAACAGGCCGCGGATAATCGCCAGGTCCGCGCTTTCCACCCGTGGCCGCGGCGGCGCCAGCCCTTGCGCGCTGAAGCTGTCGTCCACCAGTTGCCGTGCCGGCGAGCCCGCCCGCGGCAGCACCCATCCCGCATCCGCCAGGGTCTCGTCGCTCAACGGCTGCCCGCGCAGCGGATGCTCGCGCCGCGCCAGCACCACCATGTCTTCCGACCACAGCGCCTCGCCACTCAGGTCGCTGGCATAACTGCTGCCACGCAGGGCGCCGAAGATGAAATCCACATCGCCCGCGCGCAGCTCGGTGGCCAGCAGGTCGAACGGGCTTTCGTTGGTGATGACATGGATGCCGGGGTGCTCGGCGGTCAGGCGAACGATGGCCTCGGGCAGGATCCGCGTGCGCCCCAGCGGCAGCGCGCCGACCTGCACCACGCCTTGCAGGCTGCCGCGCAAGGCGCTGAGGTCGGTGTCGATATGGCGCAGCTCGTTCAGCGCGCGACGGATCGGAAAGACGATTTCCAGGCTCGCCCGGGTCGGCTGCAAACCCCGTGGCGTGCGCTCGAACAGCGAGCGCCCGGCGCCGCCTTCGAGCACCTTGAGCGCCGCGCTGACCGCAGGCTGGCTCAGGCCGAAATGGCTGGCGACGGTCTGCATATGACGGCTTTCGCAGAGTTTGGCGAACACCTGCAAGCGCCGCGCCTGGAACAAGTACAGCGGCTCCACGTTCTCGGCGCTGCCCAGCAGGCGCGGCACCGTGTCCAGCTCCGCCAGCACTCGCCGCGCCCGCGGCAGAATGTGCGCGCCCTGGTTGGTCAGGCGCATGCCGTTGGCGTGGCGCTCGAACAGCGGCACTGCGAGGTGCGCCTCCAGTTCGGAGATGGCCCGGGTCACCACCGACTGGGCGCGGAACAACGTCTCGCAGGCCCGAGAAACACTGCCCAGGTCCGCCACCCGAACGAACGCACGGACCTGCATCAGGTTGATCAGTTCGTCGGTCGGCATTTTCCTGGTCCTCTGGCGGTGGTGTCTGGTAGGCCGCAATCGCTGCGGTTCGGCGTCCCACAGGTTCGCTGCAGGCCTTAGCTGGTGGGGCCGCCATAGGTTCGTCGGGACCCAATATCCAGCAAGCGCGGGACTATGCGCCCAAGCCCCCTTCAGAGCAATAAGCAAAACGCATACCCGGCTCAGCCCTACGCATTACTCCGTTTTCGACCCGGCTGACATCCTTGGACAAAACGCACAAGGAGCCTTGCAATGTCCCAGGTCCAGAAAACCGCGCTGGTCGTCAGCGCTCACTCCGCCGATTTCGTCTGGCGCGCCGGCGGCGCCATCGCCTTGCATGCGCAGCAGGGTTACGCGGTGCATATCGTCTGCCTGTCGTTCGGCGAGCGCGGCGAATCGGCCAAGCTGTGGCGCAAGGGCGAGATGACCGAAGACAAGGTAAAGGCCGCCCGCCGCCACGAAGCCGAAGCCGCCGCCGAGGTGCTCGGCGCCAGCGTCGAGTTCTTCGATATCGGCGACTACCCGATGCGCGCCGACAAGGACACGCTGTTTCGCCTCGCCGATGTGTTCCGCCGCGTGCAACCGGAGTTCGTCCTCAGCCACTCGCTGAAAGACCCGTACAACTACGACCACCCGCTGGCCATGCACCTGGCCCAGGAAGCGCGGATCATCGCCCAGGCCGAGGGCTACCGGCCGGGCGAGAAAATCGTCGGCGCACCGCCCGTGTACAGCTTCGAGCCGCACCAGCCCGAGCAATGCGAATGGCGCCCGGACGTGCTGCTCGACATCACCGAGGTGTGGGACCGCAAATACGCCGCCATCCAGTGCATGGCCGGCCAGGAACACCTCTGGGAGTACTACACCCGCGTCGCCCTGCAGCGCGGCGTGCAGGCCAAGCGCAACGTCGGCATCGCCTCCAGCCGCGACATCGCCTACGCCGAGGGCTACCAGAGCATCTTCCCGCGAGTTACGGAGAACCTGGCATGAGCGAACTGATCGGCAAGACCGGCTACGTGGTGCGCAACATTCGCCGCGCCGAACCGGATGTCATCGAGACTCTCGGCCGCCTCGGCGTTGCCACCGTCCATGAAGCCCAGGGCCGCAAGGGCCTGCTGGCCTCGCACCTGCGGCCGATCCAGCAGGGCCGTGCAATCGCCGGCTCGGCGGTGACGGTACTGGTGGCGCCGGGTGACAACTGGATGTTCCACGTCGCCGTCGAGCAGTGCCAACCCGGCGACCTGCTGGTGGTGGCGCCCAGTTCGCCGTGCACAGACGGTTACTTCGGCGACCTGCTCGCCACCTCGCTCCAGGCTCGCGGCGTGCGCGGGCTGGTGATCGACGCGGGCGTGCGCGACAGCCAGACCCTGCGGGAAATGGGCTTTGCCGTGTGGTCGCGAGCGATCAATGCCCAGGGCACGGTCAAGGAAGTGCTCGGCTCGGTGAACCTGCCGCTGCTCTGCGCCGGCCAGATGATCAATGCCGGCGACGTGGTGATTGCCGACGACGATGGCGTGGTGGTGGTCCGTCGCACCGAAGCCCGCGACGTCGCCCAGGCCGCGCTGGCCCGCGCCGAGCTGGAAGAACAGAAACGCCTGCGACTGGCCAATGGCGAGCTGGGCCTGGACATCTACAGCATGCGCCCGCGCCTGGAAGCGAAAGGCCTGGTCTACGTCGACAGCCTCGACGATCTGGAAAATCGCCTATGAGCCAGCGCCGCATCCCCTGCCTGCTGATGCGCGGCGGCACCTCGAAGGGCGCCTTCTTCCTCGCCGACGATCTGCCCGCCGATCCCGCCCAGCGTGATGCTGTGTTGCTGGCGGTGATGGGCTCGCCGGATGCGCGGCAGATCGACGGCATCGGCGGCGCCGATCCGCTGACCAGCAAGGTCGCGATCATCCGTCTCAGCAGTCGCGCCGACGCCGATGTCGACTACCTGTTCGCCCAGGTGCTGGTGGACGAAGCGCGGGTGGACCTGGGCCAGAACTGCGGCAATATCCTCGCCGCCGTCGGCCCGTTCGCCATCGAACGCGGCCTGGTGCCGGTGCGTAGTGACAGCACGCCGGTGCGGATCTTCATGGAAAACACCGGACAGGTCGCCGTCGCCCACATTGCCACGCCCGATGGCGCGGTCAGCTACGCCGGCGACACCCGCATCGACGGCGTGCCGGGCAGCGGCGCGGCGATCGTCATCGCTTTCAAGGACGTCGCCGGCTCCAGTTGCGGCAGCCTGCTGCCCACCGGCGCGCCCCGCGACAGCTTCGACGGCGTCGAAGTAACCTGCATCGACAACGGCATGCCGGTGGTGCTGGTGCGCGCCGAAGACCTCGGCCGCAGCGGGTACGAAAGCCGCGAGCAACTGGACGTCGACAGCGAGTTAAAAGCACGACTGGAGTCAATCCGCCTGCAGGCCGGCCCGCGTATGCACCTGGGCGATGTCAGCCAGCGCAACGTGCCGAAAATGTGCCTGGTGGCGGCACCGCGCGCGGGCGGCAGTATCGCCACCCGCTCGTTCATCCCTCATCGCTGCCATGCCTCCATCGGCGTATTCGGCGCGGTCAGCGTGGCCACCGCCTGCCTGATCGAAGACACCGTGGCCCGGCCGCTCGCGCACCTGCAGTCGGGGCCGCTGCATCGGGTGTCGGTGGAGCACCCGAGCGGTGAATTCAGCGTGGAGATCCGCCAGGAAGGCGGGCGCATCGTCAGTTGCGGGCTGGTGCGCACGGCGCGGTTGTTGTTTGAAGGAACGGTGTTTGTGCACGAGTCCTGTGGCTCTGCGTGATGACGGTTTATCCGTTGGCAACGACCGCGTCATCAGCCTCCAGCACATCACCGCGCTCGCGCAGCAACTCGACGAAGGTGCTCAGGCAGCGCGACATCATGCCCTTGCGCCACACCAGCCAGGTGCGCAGATAACGGAAGCGCTCAGACAACGGCCAGACACTGACCGTACTGCAACCCGGCATGCTGTCCAGCATGCTGCGCGGCATCAACGCCAGCCCGGCCCCGGCGCTGACGCAGGCGAGCATGCCGTGGTAGGACTCCATTTCGAGGATCTTGCCCGGCACCGCTTCGTCCTGGGCGAACCAGCTTTCGAAGTGATGGCGGTACGAGCAGTTGGCGCGGAAGGCGTAGATGGTCGAGCCGTTGACCTCGGCGGCGCGTTGGATGGGCCCGTGGTTCAGCGGCGCGATCAGGACCATTTCCTCGGTAAACACCGGCACCCCTTCCAGCGCCGGGTGCAGCACCGGGCCGTCGACAAAGGCGGCGCTCAGTCGCCCGGCCAGCACGCCATCGATCATCGCCCCTGACGGCCCGGTGCTCAGGTCCAGTTCGACCTTGGCGTAACGCTGGTTATAGGCTGCCAGCAACGCCGGGATGCGCACCGCCGCGGTGCTTTCCAGCGAACCGAGGGCGAAGGCGCCCTGGGGTTCGTCGCCGGCCACGGTCTGCCGCGCCTCGGCCACTAGGTCGAGAATACGCCGCGCGTAGTCGAGGAAATTCCAGCCGGCCGGCGACAAACGCAGGCGGCTTTTCTCGCGAATGAACAGATCCGCCCCCAGTTCCTGCTCCAGTTGTCGGATTCTTGTGGTCAGGTTCGACGGCACCCGATGAATGTGCTGAGCCGCGGCACTGATGCTGCCCTGCTCTGCCACGGCCTTGAACATCTCCAACTGCACCAGATCCATAGAGTCATTCTCTCTGCGTGAATGTTTCGCTCAGTATTATTCAGTTCAAGGGAAAGACACAACGCAGTAGGCTTCGATCCATACACCGTCCATGAGAACTCCAAAATGACCGTGATCAGCCACCAGACCCATGCCTTGTCGATCAATCCCGCCACCGGCGAGCAGATTGGCCACTATCCCTACGAAAGCGCCGCCGTGCAGGACGCCACCCTCGCTCGCGCCGCCGCCGGCTACGCGGCCTGGCGCCGCACCCCGGTCGAAGCCCGGGTCGAACGCCTGCTGGCGCTGGCCGGCGCGCTGCGCGACAACGCCGAAGCCATGGCGCGGATGATCACCGCCGAAATGGGCAAGCCGATCGCCCAGGCCCGTGGCGAAATCGAGAAATGCGCCCAGCTCTGCGAATGGTACGCCGACGCCGGCCCCGCCATGATCGTCCCCGAAGCGGCGCCCGTAGCGGTGGGCAAGGCGCGCATCGAATACCGTCCGCTGGGCCCGATCCTCGCTGTGATGCCGTGGAACTTCCCGATCTGGCAAGTGCTGCGCGGCGCGGTGCCGACGCTGCTGGCCGGCAACGTCTACGTGCTCAAGCACGCGCCGAACGTAATGGGCAGCGCCTACCTGCTGCTGGACGCGATCAAGCGCGCCGGCTTCCCGGAAGGCGTGTTCGAAGTGCTCAACGTTACCCCTGACGGCGTGTCCGCCGCGATCGCCGACCCACGCATCGCCGCCGTCACCCTGACCGGCAGCGTGCGCGCCGGCATCGCCATCGGCTCACAGGCCGGTGCCGCGCTGAAGAAATGCGTGCTGGAACTGGGCGGCTCCGACCCGTTCATCGTGCTCAACGACGCCGACCTGGACGAAGCGGTGAAAGCCGCGGTCATCGGTCGCTACCAGAACACCGGCCAGGTCTGCGCCGCGGCCAAGCGCCTGATCGTCGAGCAAGGCGTGGTGGAGGCTTTCACCGCGAAATTCGTCGAAGCCACCCGCGCCCTGGTGGTGGGTGATCCGGACAACGCCGACACCTACATCGGCCCGATGGCCCGCTTCGACCTGCGCGACGAACTCGACGGGCAAGTCCAGGCAACCCTGGCCGAAGGCGCCACCCTGCTGCTCGGTGGTGGCAAGGCCGAAGGCATTGGCAACTTCTACCAGCCGACCGTGCTGGCTGACGTGACCGACCAGATGACCTCGTTCAAACAGGAACTGTTCGGCCCGGTGGCCTCGATCATCACCGCCCGCGATGCGCGGCATGCGCTGGAACTGGCGAACGACAGCGAGTTCGGCCTGGCCTCCACCGTGTACACCGCCAACGCGGCACTGGCCGAGCAACTGGCGGACGAGCTGGATACCGGTGGTGTGTTCATCAATGGCTATTGCGCGAGCGATCCGCGGGTGACGTTTGGTGGCGTGAAGAAGAGTGGTTTCGGGCGGGAGCTGTCGCACTTTGGTGTGCGCGAGTTCTGCAATGCGCAGACGGTGTGGCTGGATCGGAACTAAGAGAAAAACGTGTGGAGGCTGGCTTGCCAGCGATTGAATCCCCAGCTTCCTTTCTCCTTGTTCGTGAACCGGCTATCAAAGGCGGTGCTGCTGAGGGCCTCATCGCCGGCAAGCCGGACTCCCACAGGATTTGCGGTGTACTCAATTCCTAGTGGGGGCTGGCTTGCCAGCGATGAAGGCAGACAGGACGTGGAGATATCACCCCAGGCAACGAGTCACATGCTTGACCGACTGATACGCCGACAACCCCCAAGGCCCCAGCTCGCGACCAATGCCGCTGCCTTTGGTCCCGCCCCATGAGGTTTCGACGAACACCGCCTGGATCGAGTTGATCCACACATGCCCCACTTCCAGCGCATCGGCAACCCGCTCGGCGCGCTGCAGATCCGCACTGACCACGGTCGCGACCAACCCGAAGCGGCTGTCATTGGCCAGGGCAATCGCCTCGGCTTCCGTGCTGAAACGCTGGCTGCACAGCACCGGCCCGAAGATTTCCTCGCTCCACAGACGGCTGTCCGTCGGCACATCGGCGTACAACGTCGGGCTGACGAACCAGCCGGCGCGGTCCAGCGGCTCGCCGCCCGTCAGGCACTTCAAGCCTTCTTCCCTGGCCACGGCAAAGTACGCCGCGACTTTCAGCCATTGGCCCTGGCTGGTCAGCGGGCCCATGTCGACTTCTTCGGTCAGCGGGTTGCCGACCCGCAGTTGCCCCAACGCCACCTGCAACTTCGCCAGCAGCGCATCGGCGATGCCATCCTGGATCAGCAGGCGCGAGGTGGCCGAGCACATCTGGCCGGCGTTCCAGCAGATACCCGCGACGATCCACTCCACCGCCTGATCCAGGTCGCAGTCATCGAACACCACGATCGCCGACTTGCCACCCAGTTCAAGCGTGACCGGACGGCACTGTGCCGAAGCACTGCGCATCACCTGGCTGCCCACCGTGTTGCTGCCGGTGAACGACAGTTTGTCCAGGCCGTTGTGGTTGCTCAGGGCGATGCCGGTTTCGGCCTTGCCGACGACGATATTCAGCACCCCCGCCGGCAGGCCCAGGGCCTCGGCGATCTGGCCGTAGCTCTGTTCGATCAGCGGTGTGATTTCCGAGGGTTTGAGCACCACGGTGCAACCGGCAGCCAGGGCCGGGGCGAGTTTCCAGGCGCTGGTCACCAGCGGGAAGTTCCACGGCACGATCAGGCCGACCACGCCCACCGGCTCCAGCCGGGTGCGGGCGCTGAAGCCCGGCGCGACCAGGGCGACGTTCGGGTCTTTCTGCGCCTGTTGCTCGATCAGGTCGGCGTAGTAGCCGAAGGTGGCGACGGCGTCGTCCAGGTCTACCTCGGCTTCAAAGCGCGGCTTGCCGTTGTTGCGCATCTGCAGGGCGATCAGTTCTTCGCGGCGCTGGCCCAGTTGCTCGGCGAAGCCGCGCAGGTAACCGGCGCGCTTTGCCACGTCCAGTGCTTTCCAGGCCGGCAGCGCCTTGCACGCGGCGACCACGGCGTCATCGACCTGGGCGGCGCTGGCGGCCTGCAGTTCAGCGAAAGGCTCGCCCAGGGACGGGTCGAATACCTTGATGCAGTCGGCAGTGGCGCCGTCTACCCAGCGGCCATCGATGTAATGAGTCATGTGCAGCTCCAGTCAGGCCGTTTCGGCACGGGTCAGCGGCGCCTGCGCCACTGGTTTTCGGAATACCCAGCGAGGGCCCTTGGGGCCAAACACCGCGGCGGGCTCGGGAAAGAGGTTGATCAGGGCCAGGTACAGCACGGCAGCCATGCCGAGGGTGATCGGCAGGCTGATGTCGATGCCGCCGGCCAGCTCGCCGAGGGCACCAACGAACTGCCCCGGCAGGTTGACGAAGCACAGGCCGACCAGCGCGCTGGGGATCCACGCGCCCATGCCGCGCCAGTTCCAGCCATGGGTGAACCAGTAGTGACCGCCGCGCTCGCCGCGGGTGAACACTTGCAGGTCATCGGCGTGGTAGAAGCCACGGCGGGTGATCAGGCCGAGGATCATGATGATCATCCACGGGCTGGTGCAGGTGATGATCAGCACCGCGAAGGTGGACACGCTCTGCACCAGGTTGAAGGCGAAGCGACCGATGAAGATGAAGGCGATAGCGGCGACGCCGATCAGCAAGGTCGCGCCGGCGCGGCTGAGCAGGCGCGGGAACACGCTGGACATGTCCAGGCCGGTGCCATACAGCGCCGTGGTGCCGGTGGACATGCCGCCGATCACCGCGATCAGGCACACCGGCAGGAAGAACCAGCTCGGCGAAATCGCCAGCAGGCCGCCGACGTAGTTGTTCGCCTCGATGTACTGCGGCGCGTGGCTGGCCACCAGGGTGGCGGTGCACAGGCCGAACAGGAACGGAATCAGCGTGCCGACCTGCGAGGCGATCACCGCCAGCATGATCCGCGACTTCGGCGTTGCGCGCGGGATGTAGCGCGACCAGTCGCCGAGGAAGGCGCCGAACGACACCGGGTTGCTCATCGCCAGCAGCGCCGAGCCGATGAACGCCGCCCAGAAGCCTGGCTGACCGAGGTTGACGCTGCCGGCAAAGCCCGCGTCGAACGGGCCGGCGAAGGCGACGATGCCCAGCAGGAACATCAGGCTCGATGCCCACACCGCGATCTTGTTGACCCACAGCATGAAGCGGAAACCGTAGATGCACACCACCAGCACCAGCACCGCGAACAGGCCGTAGGCCAGGCCCAGGGTCAGGTCGGTTTCCGGCAATCCGGCCAGGCGCTTGGCGCCGCCGACCAGGGCGTCACCGGAGCTCCACACTGACAGCGAAAAGAACGCCACGGCGGTCAGCAGCGATAGGAACGAACCGACGATGCGCCCGTGCACGCCGAAATGCGCGCCGGACGACACCGCGTTGTTGGTGCCGTTGAGCGCGCCAAACAGGCCCATCGGGGAAAGGATCAGCGCACCGACGCCGACTCCCAGCAGGATCGCCCAGACCCCGGCCTGGAACGACAAGCCGAACAGCACCGGGAAACTGCCCAGTACCGCGGTGGCGAAGGTGTTGGCGCCGCCGAAGATCAGGCGGAACAGGTCCAGCGGGCTGGCACTGCGTTGATGATCGGGAATCTGTTCGACCCCGTTGGTTTCGATCCGCGTCGATTGGCTCATGGTGATGCTCCAGCGCCTGTCTTGATTGTTATAAGGCTGGCGCGCAGGCGCCGCCCTCTTGTCTGCCCCGCGGATCGCTCCGCGGGTGAGTGCGTTGGCAGTAGCGGCAAGGCCGCCGAAATAAAATCAAGCGTCGCTGAGGACCGACAGGTGCTCGTGACAGGCCAGCCAGCGTTCGCCGTGCTGGCGGAAGACGATGGTTTCCCGTTCCTGCAACCGGTGTTCTTCACCGCCGAGGCGGATGTGGGTGGCGACGTCATGCATGAAGATCGCCACCTCGCCTTGCAGGCTGACCTGGCCATTGCTGGACTGGCAGCCGAGCACGGCGAAGCCTTCGGCCTGCCATTGCTGCCAGACCTGTTCATAGGCGTGGCGCGAGGTCAGCGGCTGGGCAAGGGTGTGGAACAGGAAGGTCGCGTCTTCGCTGAAGCAGGCGAAGTAGCGGGCGGTGTCATTGCTGGCGAAGGCATCGACCAGGGCGGCGGCGGCCTGCAATACCTGATGTTCGCGCGAGGGAATCTGGGTCACGGAGGCGGTACTCACGATTTTTGTAGTTGTCGTGAGGGATTCTGGCGAGGGGCCTGCGCGGGAAAAATCGCTGATGACAAATAATCAGTTCAGGAATTTCTGAACCATCGTGCCGAGGATGACCCGGGAGTGCGCCCGCGAGCGCACTCCGACACACCGGTCAGTTGACTGCTTCACCCTCCGCTGCGGACGCTCGTCGGCGCGGCAGGCGGCCATTGAGCACGGCATGGGCGCCGAGGCCGATAAGCAATCCCCAGAACGCGCCGCCAATCCCGAACAGGGTGATGTTGGCGGCGGCGGCGAGGAAGGTGATCAACGCGGACTCGCGGGTGCGGGCGTCGGCCAGGGCACTGGCCAGGCTGCCACCGATGGTGCCCAGCAGCGCCAGCCCGGCCAGGGTGGTGATAAAGCTGGCCGGAAACGCCATGAATACCGCCGCCAAGGTCACGCCGAAGATGCCGACCACGATATAGAACAGCCCGGCAGCAATACCGGCGATCCAGCGCCTGGAGGGCAGTTCGTGGGCTTCCTTGCCGGTGCAGATTGCCGCGGTGATCGCCGCGATATTGAACGCGTGGGAACCGAACGGCGCCATCAGCAGCGAACCCAGCCCGGTCACGGTGACGATCGGATTGGCGCTGGTGCGAAAGCCGTCATTGCGCAGCACCAGCATGCCGGGCATGTACTGACCGGTCAGGGTGATCAGAAACAACGGCATGGCCACGCTGAGCAACGCGTTGAGGGAAAACGCCGGCGCGGTGTACACCGGGGCGGCGAACTGCAACTGCAGTCCGGAGAAATCCAGTCGTCCCTGGGCCAGCAACAGGACCATCCCCAACGCGAGAATCGCCACCACCGCGTAGCGCGCGGTGAAGCGCTTGAACGCCACATAGACCGCGATCAGCACGCCCGCCAGCAGCGGATCGACGCTGACGCTGGCAAACGCGCCAATACCGAACGGCAGCAGGATGCCCGCCAGCAAGCCTGCCGCCACGCCGGGCGGCACCAGGCGAATGACCTTCTCGAAACAGCCGGACAAGCCCAGCACCACAAAGGCCGCCGCGGAAATCAGATACGCCCCCACCGCCTCGGCATAGGGCGTGGTCGCCAGCGCGACCACCAGAAACGCTGCGGCTGGCGTCGACCAGGCGGTGATGATCGGCTCTCGCGTGGCCCAACTGAGCAGCAACCCGGTCACCCCCACGCCGATCGACACCGACCACACCCATGACGCCGTCAGTTCCGGGCTCAAACCCGCCACCCGTGCGGCCTGGAACACCAGGATGAAGGTGCCGCCATAGTTGACGATGACTGAAATCAGCCCGGCGATGATCGGGTGAATGAGGTCGCCCGGCCCCGGCCGGGCAATGGAAGTTTTTGCTGACATGGCATCTGGCTCCTGACAGGACGGGCTGACGGGCCCGAACGGGGAGCATTTATAGCTTCGCAATGGCCTGCCGTGCCCCTACACTTTGCAGCCAATCAGCAGACCACTTCACCGCGCAGGGAGCGCCGATCCGATGGCCAGCACCTTCGAACTCGAAACCTTGAACATGCGCCTGGGCGCCGCCGACCTGCAGCCGCTCGACCTGCACCAGCGCATCCAGCGGGCCTTGCGCGCCTTGATTCTCGAAGGTGCCCTGGCGCCCGGACTGAAGCTGCCGGCCAGCCGCGTCCTCGCCGGGTCCCTTGGGGTTGCCCGCGACACGGTGGAAAACGCTTATGTGCACTTGCACCGCGACGGTTTCATTACCCGCCGCGAAGGCTCCG